>CAZWCU010000015.1:15109-32337 GCA_964632715.1 uncultured Bifidobacterium sp.
TTGGCCGCAGCGGCGGCTTCCCGTTCGTCTTCTTCGCGGCTCCACCGATCGAGCTGCGTGGTGTTGTCGAGCGCCCCCTTGTCGGGCCGCGCGAGCACGTAGGCGAAGAGCGTGTTCGCTTCCGGATCGGTGGCCATGTGTGCCGCGTCGGCATCGAGGATGCGTTGGACGAGCGGACTGTGGTCGTTGCCGTCGAAGAACGGATCGTTGAAGCACAAGATCTCGTAGGCCAGCGCGCCACCCAGGTAGCGGACGTGTTCGAGATGGAAGTAGCGGCGCATGGTGGGCATGATCAGCTCGCTGTGGATGGCCTCGGTGGGGTCGTCGGCGAGCATCGTGGCCAGGTGCGGGTACGCGAGCTTCTTGCGCATGCCCGACGGCAGCGTGTCGTTGAGCCGCTCGATCGCCGCCCACTGGTGCTCGGGGTACTGGTTGCGGTGCGGCCCGATGTAGTCCCACGACATGAACGCGCCGTCGGGGGGCAGCAGGCGACAGAACTCGCGCATCACCCGGTCGACCCGCGCGACGTGGTGCATCGCAGCGAAGTTCACCACCAGGTCGACACCCGGGAAGTCGAACGACGCGGTGTTGGTGTCGACGCAGTGGTACTCGATGTCGAGACCCTCGGTGGCGGCCGATGCGCGAGCGGTCGCGAGCAGCGGCTCGGAGATGTCGAGTCCGATGGCGCTGGCCACCACACCACTGCGGACCAGTTCGCGCTCCACCCAGCCGTTGCCGCAGTTGAGTGCGATGGCCTTCTGGAACGGTCGGCCGTTCCACTCGAGCAGCTTCTGGCCCCACGACTGACCGACCTGGTCGGCGGCGCGTCGGCGCAGCTCCACCTCGACCATGTTGATCGAGTTCCAGTACCGGTCGCCGTAGTACTGGAAGGTCGCCGAGGGGACGGGGCTTGACATGGTGCCAGAGTAGGGGATGCGGTGCTCGTCGACCGGCAGGCCGGCTACACCCAGGCGCGGACCGTCGCGCGGCCGCTGACCGGAGCGGTGTCGGGAAGCGGCCTGCCCTGCACTCGCTCGAGCTCGTGGCTGCGCCACAGACCCAGCTGATCGACTCGGCTGAAGCCGGCGTCGAGGCACAGACCCTCGAGGGCGAGCAGGTTGGGCCCGAAGAAGTTGCTGCTGTCGTTGTTCAGGTACTCGCCGGGGTAGTAGCCGAGTGCCGGACGGTTCATGTGCAGCATGTCGACCACGGTCTCGATGAGCACGTACTTGCGGGTGACGCTGCGCACGCGCTTGAGGTACCCGAGCGGATCCGGCGCGTGGTACAGCACGCCCAGGAACAGCACCACGTCGAACTGGCCGCCGATGGCTTCGGGCGACAGCTCCTCCACCTTGATCATCTGGTCGCGCACGGCGAGGCCGGTGTGCTCCCGCACGAACTCCAGGTTGCTGTGCGCGGTCATCCCCGGCCAGTTCCACACGAAGTCGTCGGTGGCCAGCACGTCGGTGGCCCCTCGCCGGGCGGCCTCGAACGAGAACCAGCCGTCGAACGCACCGACGTCGAGCACCGTCAGGCCTTCGAAGCTGTCGGGATACCCCATCACGGGCACCTTGTCGTGGCTGGGGTCGTTGCCCTGGCCGACGACACCGTTGTCGAACTCGAACGTGTGGAACCAGTCGCGGGCGGCGACGAGCGTCTCGAACTCGGCGCGATCCACGCCGGAGGTGACCTTGAAACTGGGTGCCCTGCCGCCGCTGCCCGGGTTCACCGGCGCAGCGACCACCGCGGTGTCGCCCGGGAGGGCGACGGCGCGCCGCACGGCGTCGACTGCCTTCGTCGCCCCAGGCACCTTGCGCAACATGGCCCGAAGTCGTTCGTTCATCGTGGTTGTCCTTTGTGTGTGGTCGTCGACACTAGGCGTCGGACGAGACGGTGCCGAGGGTGAGTGCCGCCACTCCGCGGGCCGCGCCGGGGTTGAGCACCTCGAACTCGTCGCGACCATCGCGCGCCACACGGAGGTCGGCGTCGTGACGATCGGTGAGCCGCAGGCTCAGGGTGTAGCGGCCGTCGAGCAGCGGCACCGACGTGAACGGCACGGTGATGGTGCCGCTGCCGTGCAGGTTGCTGATGCCCAGGTCGGGCAGGTCGAGGTCGAGTGCGAACACGGCCTGACCTTCCAGCGACAGGATGGAGATGCTCAGCGTCGGTGCTTCGACGGTGCGGTCGGTGGCGTAGCTGACCTCGACGGTGAGCGGTTCGCCGGGTTGCAGGTACTTGCGTTCCGCCGAGCGCGGGTGGTGGATGCGCACGTCGGTGATCTTCAGCGGCCCGGTGTCGGTGTCCTTCGGCGCGGCTTCCAGGAGGGTGCCGTGGAGGTGCTCGCGGAAGATGCGGATGGCATCGCCGGGTGCCCCGTCGGCGACCAGCTTGCCGTGGTCGAGCACGATGGCACGCTGGCACACCTGCCGCACGACGTCGGCGGCGTGGGTGACCACCACGATGGTGCGGCCCTCCTGCTGGAACTGGCGCACGCGGTCGAGGCACTTGCGTTGGAACACCTCGTCGCCGACGGCGAGCACTTCGTCGACCAGCAGCACGTCGGGGTCGAGGTTCACGGCCACGGCGAAGCCGAGCCGCACGTACATGCCGCTGCTGTAGTGCTTCACCGGTTCGTCGATGAACTGATCGAGCTCGCTGAACTCGACGATGTCGTCGAACCGCTTCTCGATCTCCTTGCGGCTGATGCCGAGGAACGCCGCGTTGATGTACACGTTCTCACGGCCGGTGAGCTCGGGGTGGAAGCCGGCGCCGAGCTCGAGCAGCGAGGCCAGCCGGCCGCGCAGGCGGATCTGGCCGGTGGTGGGCTTGAGGATGCCGCTGACCACCTTCAGCAGCGTGCTCTTCCCGGACCCGTTGTGGCCGAGGATGCCGAGCGTGGTGCCGGTGCTGATGGACAGCGACATCGGCTCCAGCGCGACGAACTCGCGATACTTGGAGCGGCCCATGTTGAGCATGCGCTCCTTGACCGAGTGCACCGGGTTCTCGTGCAGCTTGAAGACCTTGGAGATGTTGTCGACGACGATGGCATCCATGAGCGGTCAGAGCACCTCGGCGAAGTTGCCTTCGGCCCGGTCGAAGATGAACAGCCCGAGCAGCATCAGACCGACGGCGAGCACGCCGACGAGTGTGAGGTTGCGCAGGTACCACCACTGCGTGACGTCGGGCAGCAGCTGCATGTCGCCTGCTCGAGCGGTGCCGTAGATGGTGCGCTGGAACGTGGTGATGACCGACGTGAACGGGTTGAGCAGCGGCAGCCAGCCGGGCAGGCCCTGGCCCTTGAACCACACGGCCGCGCGCTCGTACTGGTACACGATCGGGTTGGCCCAGAACATCGCCACCAGGGCCAGTTCGAGCAGGTGCTGGGTGTCGCGGGCGTACACGTTGAGCGTGGCGAGCACCAGCGACATGCCGGCCAGCAGCATCGCGGTGACCAGCAGCGCGATGGGGAGCAGCCAGATGTAGCTCCAGTCGACGGGGTGCCAGACGATGACCAGCACGATGCCGAACGCGCACATCTGCAGCACGAAGTGCACCAGTGCGCTGCCGAGTGTCGCCAGCGGCAGCACGGCTCGCGGGAACGGCACCTTCGACACCAGGCCCTGGTTCGCGACGACCGACGTGGTGGCGGTGGAGAGCGTGGTGCTCACGAGGGTCCAGGGGATGAGTCCGCAGAGCAGCCAGATGGGGAAGTCGTCGAAGCCGGCACCGAGGATGCTGAACACCAGGGTGTACACGCCCAGCAGGAACACCGGTTGCACCATCGACCACACGAACCCGAGCACGGAGTTCTTGTAGCGGACCTTCAGTTCCTTGCGGATGAGGCCGTCGAGCAGCTCGCGGTACTCCCAGATCTCCGCGACGTGCACGCGCATCTTGCGGTGTGCGGAAATGATCCGTAGCTCCGGCGACCCTCTTCCTGTTGCGCTCATCGGGGTAGCACGCTACAGAGTCGCAGCCCCGTACCCAGGGCAGGTGCGATGTGTTCTGCGGCTCGTCTACACCAGCAACGGGTCGGCGGCGTCGGGGTCGATGCCGTGGCGGGCGATGGCGGCCTGCACTTCCTCGGCACTGGCCTTGCCCTCGGCTGCCAACGCGCTGAGCACGCCGACCACCACGTGACCGGCGTCGACCTCGAAGTAGCGGCGGAGTGCGTCGCGCGTGTCGCTGCGGCCCATGCCGTCGGTGCCCAGCGGCACGAACGTGCGGCCGGGCAGGAATCGGGCGACCTGCTCGGGCACGCTCTTCATGAAGTCGGTGACGGCCACGATGGGACCGGGCGTGTCGGCGAGCAGCTGGCTGACCAGCGGCACCTGTGCGGGCTGCGTGGGGTGCAGACGGTTCCACCGTTCGATGCCCAGCGCGTTGTCGCGCAGCGCCTTGTACGAGGTGGCCGACCACAGCTCCACGCCGATGCCGTACTCGGCCAGCTCGGTGACCGCGGCACGAGCGGCGCCTTGCGCCGAGCCGCTGAACAGCACGGTGGCCCGCCGCTCGCACCCTTCGGGCGCGGCTGCCCACTGGTACAGCCCGCGCACGATGTGTGCGGGGTCGAGCCCTTCGGGCATCGCCGGCATCGGGTAGTTCTCGTTGTAGAGGGTGATGTAGTAGAAGACGTCGCGCACCTCGCCCTCGGGGCGACCGCTGCCGTACATGCGGTGGATGCCTTCCTGCACGCTGGCAGCGACCTCCGACGCGAACGGCGGGTTGTAAGCCTGGCACGGTGGCACCGTGCTGGCCAACACCAGCGAGTGGCCGTCCTGGTGCTGCAGGCCTTCGCCCGACAGCGTGGTGCGCCCGGCGGTGGCGCCCATCAGGAAGCCGCGGGTGCGCGCGTCGGCGGCCTGCCAGATGAGGTCGCCCACGCGCTGGAAACCGAACATCGAGTAGAAGGTGTAGAAGGGCACGGTGGGCACGCCGCGGGTGGCGTAGGCCGTGCCGGCGGCGATGAAGCTGGCCATCGAGCCGGCCTCCGTGATGCCCTCTTCCAGGATCTGACCCTTGGCGCTCTCGCTGTAGCTGAGCAGCAGGTCGTGGTCGACGGGCTGGTACTTCTGGCCCTGCGAGGCGTAGATCTTCAGCTCGGGGAACAGGCTGTCCATGCCGAAGGTGCGGCCTTCGTCGGGGATGATCGGCACCACCCACTGCCCGATGTTCGCGTCGCGACACATGTTGCGCAGCAGGCGGGTGAAGCCCATGGTGGTGCTGACGGCCTGTTCGCCGGAGCCGCTGCGCAGCTCGGCGAAGGTGGCGTCGAGCGGCATCTCCAGCGTCTTGCGCGGCCGCAGGATGCGCTTGGGCACGCTGCCGCCGAGCGCGCGCCGGCGTTCGATCATGTACTGGTACTCCACCGAGTCTTCCGACGGGCGGAAGTAGGGCAGGCCGTCGTGTGCGAACGCGCTGTCGGGGATCTCGTCGTGCAGGTGCAGCCGGTCGCGCAGGGCCATCAGCTGGGCGTCGGTCATCTTCTTGATCTGGTGCGTGGAGTTGCGGCCTTCGAAGCCGGGCCCGAGGGTCCAGCCCTTGATGGTCTTGGCCAGGATGACGGTGGGTGCGCCGGAGCCGAGGTTCTCGGTGGCGGCCTTGTACGCGGCGTAGAGCTTGCGGTAGTCGTGGCCGCCGCGGGGCAGGTTGACGAGGTCGTCGTCGGTGAGGTGGGCCACCATCTGGCGCAGACGCGGGTCGGGCCCGAAGAAGTTGTCGCGGACGTACGCGCCACCTTCGACGCTGTAGCGCTGGAACTCGCCGTCGACGGTGGTGTTGAGCTGGTTGAGCAGCGCGCCGTCCTTGTCGGCCGCGAGCAGTGGGTCCCACTTGCTGCCGAGGATGACCTTGATGACGTTCCAGCCGGCGCCGCGGAAGCTGGCCTCCAGCTCCTGGATGATCTTGCCGTTGCCGCGCACCGGCCCGTCGAGGCGCTGCAGGTTGCAGTTGACCACGAAGATCAGGTTGTCGAGTCGCTCGCGGCTGGCCAGCGAGATCGCGCCGAGGGTCTCTGGTTCGTCGCACTCACCGTCGCCGAGGAACGCCCACACGCGGCTCTGGCTGGTGTCGTCGAGCTCGCGGTTCTGCAGGTAGCGGTTGAAGCGGGCGTGGTAGAGCGCGCTGATGGGGCCGAGGCCCATCGAGACGGTGGGGAACTCCCAGAAGTCGGGCATCAGGCGCGGGTGCGGGTAGCTGCTGAGGCCCTTGCCGTCTCGGCCGATCTCTCGGCGGAACTGGTCGAGGTCGGATTCCTCGAGGCGGCGCTCGAGGAAGGCACGTGCGTAGACGCCCGGCGTGGCATGGCCCTGGAAGTAGATGTGGTCGCCGGAGTTGCCGTCGTCCTTGCCGCGGAAGAAGTGGTTGAAGCCGATCTCATACAGGCTGGCGGAGCTGGCGAACGTGCTGAGGTGGCCGCCGATGCCGTCGGCGTGCTTGTTGGCGCGCACCACCATCATCGCCGCGTTCCAGCGGACGAATGCACGGATGCGGCGCTCGATGTACTCGTCGCCGGGGAACCACGGCTCGGCCTCGCGCGGGATGGTGTTGATGTACGGGGTGCTGACGGTGGCCGGGAAGCTCACCTGCGATTCGCGTGCCTTCTCGAGCAGCTTCATCAGCAGGAAGCGGGCACGGGTCTTGCCGTGCACGTCGATGACAGCGTCGAGGCTGTCGAGCCACTCTTCGGTTTCACCCGGGTCTGTGTCGGGGAGTTGGTTGACGTAGCCGTCGAAGATCATGAGTGGCAGTCTGCCACCGCTACCGGCGGGTAACCGTCGGCACCTACCCGAATCGTGTGTCGACGAGGCGTGTCGGCGTGAGTGGCAGGAACGCGGTGCCGGCCCAACCCGACACGTCGAGCGTGGCGTGCGTGGGGGTGGCCGAGGAGATGCACACCGCTCCGGTGGGGTTGAGGTTCATCACCACTGCGTTGCTCTGCTCGTGGGTGGGTGCCACGTTGATGACCGACGTGTTGGGCCACGTCGGCGGGCAGGCGTACACGGTGGCCCACCCGGCGAGCTGCGAGTTCATCAGCGTGAGCGTGAGCACGGCGCCCTGGGGGATCGGTGTGGCGGGCACGTTGCCGACACCCGACACCTGCAACCCGCGAGTGGTGCCGGCGCCGATCATGCCGCCCACGTAGCGGGTGTCGACCAGGCGCTGGGCGGTGATCGGGTGGATGTCGGACTCGGGTGGGAAGGCGCCGAACAGGTCGACGAGGAAGTGGGCCGACTGGCCGAGTTTGACGCACACCTTGCCGTTGGCGTCGGTGTTGACCACCATCATCACGTTCTGCACCTTGCCGGCGGCGATGTTGCGCGACGGGTAGCCGGGCTGCGTGCCGCCGCAGGTGTACAACCACGCCGGGCCGGAGGCGCCGCCGCCGAGCAACGTGAAGTTGACGACCGCGGTGAACGCGCCGTCCGGCGCGCCGGGGATGACGCTGAGGTCGACCTCGCGCACGACGTTGGCCGCGGTGATGCCGGCGGAACGGGTGTCGAGCGCGCGCCCGGGAGTGAGCGGGATGAAGCCCGAGTCGAGTCCGAACGCGCCGTTGAGGTCGACCAGCAGGTGCGAGTCGGTGCTCTGGAACACGCACACCTTGCCGTCGATGCCGATGGGCACGATGGCCGCGCTGGCCACGGTCTGCGAGGCGCGGAAGTTGAGGTTGCTCACCGTCGGCAGGGTGCCGCCGCACGGATAGGCGGTGAAGTACCCCGACGTGCGCGGCAGCAGGCTGGTGAGGTTCAGCGACACGGCGGTGGCGTCGGCGGGCACACCGGCGACACCCGCGACCGTGAACTCGGTGATGGTGCCTGCGGGCCCGCGCGACGCGGCGCGGGTGACGGTGCTCGCGGCCAACGCTGAGTAGGCCGACGCGCCCTCGTTGTTGAGGTGGATGGCGTCGTACGTGATGCCGGTGCGGTCGGCCATGCTGGCCCAGTCGATGAGGCTCAGTTCCGGGTGCCGCAGCGTGGCGTTGCGGAGCTGGTTGTTGAGCTGCGGGTAGGTGGAGTACAGCAGCTTGTAGTTGCCGCTCAGCCCGTTCCACCCGCTGTAGAACTCGGGGGAGACCTCGCGCACCGTCACCCAGAACACGCGCTTGACGCCCTTCGCCAGCAGCGTGTCGACCATCAGGTCGATCGACCGGTCGAAGCGGCCAGGGTCCCAGTACGGGTAGTTGTAGCCACCGGCGACGATGGCGTTGTCGCCGAAGGCGGAGAGCGGCTGGTACTGCACGTACTGGCTCACCATGTTCTCGACGAACAGCGCCGGCTTGCCGGTGACGGTGACCTCCCAGCCGGCGGGGAACGCCCGCGGCATCGCGCCCTTGGCGCCGAGGCCCACGGAGTCGCTCACCATGAACACGCGATTCGCGGCCGCGGCCTCCGGTTGTGGAGGTGCGGCGTGCGCGGCCGGGAGCCCGATGGAAGTGAAGGCCAGCACTGCCACCGTTGCCGCGCGCCATCTCATGTCAGGTTGCCTCCACCCACCATCCGACCACGTCGAACAACGTGTTCGTGTTGCGAGAACTGTAGATGCACAGCGTCCGCTGCGTCGGTTCCACACCGACGGTGATCGAGTTCGCCATCACCAGGCCTGCGTTGGCGTTCACCGACGAGGTGGGCGGCAACGCCTGTCCGCACGCGTGTGCCGTGAGGAACCCGCGGAACTGCGGTCGCACGATGGTGATGGTGCCGGTGACCGCCTTCGCGCCGGCCGGGGCCGCCACCGTGTCGATCGTCTGCAGGAACCGCTGGCGATACACCCAGCCACCGGTGGCGTTGCGCGTGTCGAGGATGCGGGCGCCGGGGGCCGGTACGAACAGCAGACCGCTGCCGGTGCGGAACACGCCGGTGACGTCGACGATCACGTCGGTGTACTGGGTGTTGCCGGTCTCCACCCGCGCACAGATGGTGCCGTTGGCAGCGACGGGCACGTAGGCCGCGCTGGCCACGGTCTCGTTCGCCTGGAAGCTCACGTTGGCGATGGTGCTCAGCGGAGCGTCGCAGGCGTAGAGCGCGATGGTGCCGCCGGGTGAGTTGCCGGTGGCGGTGACCGTGACCGCGGCGGCGAGCACGCCGGTGCCGGGCACCGCGATGACCAGGTTCTGACCGCGCCCGGTGATGCGGGTGTCGAGCGGCCGCACGGGGGTGATCGGGTTGAGGCCGGTGCCGCCGACGGGCAGGAAGTTGCCCTGCAACGAGATGATCACGTCGCTGGCCGCGCTCGACTGCACGCACAGTTCACCCGCGGCCGTGATGCGCGTGACCACCTGGGCTGTTCGGAACGCGCCGGCGGTGAAGTTGACGTTGCTGGTGGGTGGCATCGGGTCGCCACAGCGCCAGAGCGTCAACCAGCCGTCGGCCGACGGGTTGCTCGAGCTGACCGTGAGCGCGAGCGCAGTGGCCGCGTCGTCGACCGCGGCGACGCCGCTGAGGTCGATGGTGCGCACTTCGCTGGCAGCGAACCGCGGCCCGTCGGTGGGCGTCGAGTAGATGGTGACCGGCGCAACCGGCGAGAAGGTGGAGCCGAGCCCGTCGCCTGCCGGCAGCGTGGCCCGCGGCCCGAGGTAGCGCGACGGCGCCATGTTCGCGGTGATGTGCGCCGCCATCAACGTGCTGCGCTTCACGTACTGCGCTCCCGAGGTTGGGTGCACGCTGCCCAGGTCTACCGCGATCGGCGGATTGGCAGTGGCCAGTGCAGTGGGCCAGTCCCACAGCATCAGGTTCGAGCGCTGCACCGCGGCTTGGTCGAGCGCAGCGTTCCAGCCGAGCATGCCACTGGAGTAGCTGCCGCTCGGATAACTGCGATGAACGATCTTCGCCCACCACACGATGGCGTTCGGGAACTGTGCCGAGATCCGGTTGAGCAGCTCGTCGATTTTGGCCTTGCAGGGAGCAGGATTTCCGGCGGTGCAGGTACCCAGATGATTGGCACCGAGGTTGATGGCGATGACATCAGGACTGAACGCGGCCGCCTTCCAGCGATCCACCCAGTAGTAGCCCGACTGGGCACTCTGTGTTGCCTTCGTCGTCATTCCTTGAGTCGCGATGAGGCTGATCGGGCCCCACCCTTGATCCGAGAGCTTGCTGGGTAGTCCCTGTACGCCGCTCCAGAATCCGTCAGCCGAGCCGAGCAACACGGAGTCGCCGATGAGCCCGATGGAACCGAGGACTCCCGTGTGCGTATATCGGTTGCACCGTTGCTGCCCGTTGTTTACGAGCAGCGTGCTGCAGTCCGGCGGGGGAGCGGCTTCCGTGATCTCGGGTGTGGGCACGGCGACCACTGCCAGGCCGGCGAGCAGGGCGGTGGCGAGCAGGAGGGCCATTCGTCGCATCGAGCCAGTCTCGCAGCGTCATCGCGGTGTGCTGCATCGGCCGCCCGTGACCTGCGGGTTTCATACCCCTGGGGGTACTAGACTGCCGCACATGTCATCCGCCCTGCGTTCCCGTCGCCCTCGCCTGCTCCGTCCGGTCGTCGTCGCCGTGGCGGCGCTCGGCCTCGTCGGCAGTGCCTGCAGCGACGACACCGCCAGTCCGCCCACCGACACCGCCAGCTCGATGCCGGCGGTCGCCGTCACCGAGGCCGTGCTCATCGACCCGCTCGAAGGCCAGGCGATGATGCGCGACCTTACGGTCACGGTCATCGACGTGCGCACGCCCGCCGAGTTCGCCAACGGTCACGTGGAGGGTGCCGTCAACCTCGATGTCGAGGGCGGCCAGTTCAGCGCCTCGCTCGCAGAGCTCGACCCGGCGGCCACCTACATCGTCTACTGCCAGTCCGGTCGCCGCAGCGCACTCGCCGCCGCGGCGATGGTGGCGGCAGGGTTCACCGAAGTGCACGACATGGGTGGCATCCAGGACTGGATCGACGCCGGCTTGCCCGTCGTCGCCGGTTGACCACGCGACCGTTCAGGAAGCTTTTCATCACGGGAGCCGTGATGAAAAGCTTCGCGAACCGAGCAACACGCGCGCCCTCCAGTCCGCGCCGAACCTGTGAGAACGGGCGCCGAGCCTCTACGATTCGCACCCGATGAGCCGCCAGACGATCGCTTACCAACCTGCGCTCGACGGCACTCGGGCACTGGCGGTCACTGCCGTGCTGCTCTTCCACGGCGGCATCAGCTGGATGAGCGGCGGGTACGTGGGCGTGTCGGTGTTCTTCACGCTCTCCGGCTACCTCATCACCTCGCTGCTGCTCGCCGAGCAGGGCGCCACCGGGCGGGTCGACGCCCGTTCCTTCTACACGCGCCGCGCCCGACGGCTGCTGCCCGCCAGCGTGGTCTGCCTGGTGGGCATCGTCGTGCTCGCCGGCCTCGGCTGGTTCGACGGCGTCGCCAACCTGCGCCGCGACGTGCTCGGCGCGCTCTTCCAGGTGTTCAACTGGGTGAAGCTGGGTTCGGGCGAGAGCTACGCCGACCTCACCACCGCCGCTGCCGGGCTGAAGAACCCGCTCGACCACTACTGGTCGCTGGCCATCGAGGAGCAGTTCTACTGGGTGTGGCCGCTGGCGTTCGTCGGGCTGCTCGCGTTGGGCCGCCGGTTCGGTGTGCGCCCGGTGGTCATCGTCGGCGCGCTCACCGCGCTGTCGGCGGTCGCGGCGCCGGTCATCGCCACGGTGTGGGGCCCCGACGCCGCCTACTGGGCCACTCCCGCACGCATCTGCGAGATCCTCGCCGGTGCCTTCGTCGCCTGCTGGCTGTTCGGGCGCTCGGCCTCGGGCGCAGCTGCCAGGTGGGGTGCGGGTTCCGCCCGCCTGGCCGTGCTCGCGCCGGTGGCGCTCGTCGCGCTCGCCGTCACGTGTGTGCTGTTTCCCGAGGGCAGCGGGCCTGCGTACGAAGGGGCCCTGCCGTTGGTCGCAGCGCTCAGTGCTGCACTCATCGTCGGCCTGCAGACTGCCGGCCCCGTCCGCAGTGCGCTCAGCGTGGCGCCGCTGGTGTTCCTCGGCAAGATCAGCTACGGCGTCTACCTCTACCACTGGCCCGTGTTCGTTCTCATCGACCGCGAGAACCTCACGTGGCCGGTCGGCGCGACCCTGCTGCTGAAGTGCAGCATCACGCTCGCCATCTCCTTGGTGTCGTACTACGCGATCGAGCGGCCCATCCGCACCGCCCAGTGGCTGCCGCCGCGCCGCACGCTCGTCGGTGCGTTCGCCGGCACTGCGCTGGCGGCGATGCTGGCCATCGTGGTCATCCCGGCCACCGACAAGTACTACGGCGTCGACGAAGCGGCTGCCGAGCAGGTGGCTATCCCCACCGGGCCGGTCGAGTCGCTGGTGCCGCTCACCTCCGCCACCGTCGCTCCCACCACTGAGCCGGTGGTCGCGACCCCCGACTCGCTGCCGGTCGAGACATCGATGGTCACCACCACCACCGAGAGGGTGACCTTCACCCTCACCCAGCTGCCCGTGCCGTCGCGGCCGGTGCGCATCCTGGTGGTCGGCGACTCCACCGCCGAGGCCACCGGTGCCGGCGTCGTCGCCTGGGCCGCGGCGAACCCGCAGTACGCGCAGGTCAGCCTGGCCACCGGTCCCGGCTGCGGTCTGGTGCTCGGCGGCTACATCCCACTCACCGACCGCGTGCGCGACGTCACCGCCGAGTGCGGCCCCTACGTGGTCGACGGCATCGCCGAGAGGGTCACCACGCTGCAGCCCGACGTGGTGATGGTGATGACCACCGTGTGGGACGTGCTCGATCGTCAGCTGGTCGTCGATGGTCCGCCGCTGGCTCCCACCGACCCCGCCGTGGAAGCGCTGATGCTGCAGTCGCTCGGCGAGTTCACCGACCATCTGCTCGCGCTGGGAGTGCCACGCGTGGTGTGGGTGCAGTCGCCGTCGCCGCTGCCGTCGCTCGCCGGCGGCGAGGACCAGCAGGCGCAGCCGCAGCGCCACGAAGTGCTCCACCGAGTGATCAGCGAAGTCGCCACCACTCGACCGGCGGTGCGCGTGGCCGAGCTGTCGGAGTGGCTGATCGGCGGACCGCTCGCCGACAGTCGCGAGGCACGCACCGACGGAGTGCACTGGACCAGCGACGCCTCGTTGATCATCGCCTCCGATTTCCTCGGGCCGCTGCTCGTGCAAGCTGCGCTCACGTGAGCGCCGCCGAGGAGCCGACCACCGTCGTGTTCACCGACGGCGCGTGCGCCGGCAACCCCGGCCGCGGTGGCTGGGCGTGGGCGGTGGCGCCCGACGGCGAGCCCAACGGGTCGGGTGGCGCGGCGCACACCACCAACCAGCGGATGGAGCTGCAGGCGGTGCTGGAAGCCCTGCGCGCACTGCCCGGCCGGCTGACCATCGTGAGCGACAGCACCTACGTGGTGCACTGCTTCCGCGACAAGTGGTGGGTGAAGTGGAAGGCCAACGGCTGGAAGAACTCGCAGAAGCAGCCGGTGGCCAACACCGACATCTGGATGCCGTTGGTCGAGCTGGTGCAGCAGCGGCAACCCACCTTCCGCTGGGTGAAGGGCCACAGCGGCGACCCGATGAACGACCTCGTCGACCGCCTCGCCGTCGCCGCCAGCGCCGGCCCGTTCGACCCCACCCCCTCACCCCCCACCTACGGCGACCCCCAGTCCACCCTCTTCTAGTTGCGCGATTTCTCGCGCTGGGCGCTCTCCAGCGCTCAAGAACGACTGGCCCGCCAAGAGAGCCCTGAGCGTTGCGACGGTTCGGGCGAACGCGAAACGGTTCTCCAGATCGTCATCGGCGGCCTCGGCGACGCGCCAACCGACTCCGACGAGCAACTGCCGTCGTTCCATGTCTCGTGCTTGCGTGGAGCGTGCACCGTGCGTGTAGAACGGACTGACTTCCAGCGCGACCCGCTGACTCGGCCAAGCGAAGTCGACCTCGACGGACTGCCCTGCGCCGATCGGCACGCGATAGTTGGCCGTCCAGCCGCGCAGCCCTGCGTCGTGAAGCCACCGTGCCACTTGTTGCTCGAGGCCGCTGCGGTGACCGATGTCGGCCGATCGGTCGGCGAGCAGTTCGAGCAGCAACCCACGACCGTGCACTGCCCGGCTCGGCACCCGGTCGATGAGCTCGTTCATCACTGCCACGGTGACGAGTCGGTGAGCCAGGCTGTGGTCGAGGCAGCGCTCGACAACCGTGTTGTCCAGAAAGCGCGGCAGCATCAGCAGGGTGGCCGCAGGAGTGGCCACTCGAGTGGTCACCCACGGTTGGTCGGGCAGCGGGAACGCGCGACGGATGGTGATGACGCCGCTCACGCGGGCCGAGCGGCCGGTGTTCACGGCGACGATCGGCCGTGCAAGTGGCGTGATGAGTCGTGCAGGCACCGGCATCGCGTGGACGACAGCTGCCGACGTCGCCTCGACCCTCGACGGCAGCAGCGCCAATGAGCCGGCGAGGATGCGTTGCTGCGGGGTGGGTTCCACTGCGCCGAGTCGCATCACTCCTGCGAACACAGCGACGAGTGCCCCCGCCTCTCGTCGACGATGGAGAGCACCGCTGGTGATGCCTCGATCGGCTGCCTGCGAGACGGTCACCAGCCCCAGCTGGCGGCGAGCGATGTCTCGAAGGATGGCGTCGATCTCGAAGGTGCTCAGTGGGCGCCGCATCCGGCCACTGTCGCGGAAGGGTGTCACGCGGATCTGCCGCGCCTACTTGCGCGATTTGTTTCGCTCAGCGACTCACAGCGCTCAACTTGGTCGGAGGTTCTTGGTATCTGGGGGCGGCGGGCGGCGTCTACTCTTGCAGCGCACGGTGCCACGAGGGCTCGACGGCGCCGATACGGAGGCGTCATGCCCGCGTCAGATCAGCAGCACATCGGAGTGTGCCTCAGCGGGGGAGGGCATCGCGCGTCGCTGTTCGGCCTCGGCGCACTGATGTACCTGATCGACGCCGACAAGGGACCCGACATCGCTGCGGTGTCGTCGGTGTCGGGTGGATCGCTGACCAACGGCTGGGTCGCACTGCACACCGACCTCACCACCGTGCGGCCGGACGAGTTCACCGAGCTGGCGTCGACCCTTGCCACGCGGATCGCCCGCAAGGGCACGCTGTGGGCGTCGAAGCTCACGTACCTGCTGCTGCTCGCCATCGCGGCTCCCATCGTCGTGGCGGTGTGGGTGTCGCTCGCGTGGGGCACGCCGGCCGCGTACGTGGCATGGCCGATCGCCATCTTCGCCGCCGCGGTCATCGCACAGCGACGCAGCTGGGTGGCGCGGCGAGGCTTCGAGCAGACGCTCTTCCACGCCGCGCCACTCGACGCGATGCACTCGACCGTCGACCACCTGCTGTGCGCCACCGACCTGCAGACGAGCGAAGCCGTCTACTTCTCCAGCAGATTCGTGTACGCGTACCGCAACGGGTTCGGCGACACGGCCGGCCTCCACGTCGCCGACGCGGCCCAGGCTTCCGCGGCACTCCCCGGCGCGTTCCCGCCGGTGTCGATGAACGCGACCAAGCACGGGTTCCGCAAACCCGGCGCCCTCACGCACTTCCTCCTCAGCGACGGCGGCGTGTACGACAACATGGGCACCGAGTGGCTGCTGCGGATGACGAGCGGGTTCAAGGCCGACGACAACCGCCCGGCGCGGCCGCCCAACACGATCGACGAGGCCGTCGTGGTGAACTCGTCGGCGAGCAAGGGCGTGGTGAAGCGCACGCTCGTGCGGGTGCCGCTGATCGGTGAGCTGGTCACGCTCCTGGCGGTGAAGGACGTGCTGTACGACCAGACCACCGCGGTGCGCCGGCGGCTGCTCTACCTGCGCTCGAAGGTGGCGGCCAAGGCACCGCAGATGGCGCGCGACGGGCTGCCGTGCGCCATCGTGCAGATCGGTCGGTCGCCGTTCGCGACCGCGGGCGCGTACCGGCGGGGGAGCAGCCCGACTGCGACGCGCGCTCGCGAGGTGATCGAGGCCCTCGGCGACACGGAGAAGGAGTGGGACGGCATCGCCGCCGCCAACGCAGCGGTCGGGACCACGCTGTCGAAGATCCCCGCCGAACGCGCGGCGCACCTCCTGCGCCATGCGTACGTGCTCACGATGGCCGAGACGCACGTGCTGCTCGGATACCCGCTGCGGCCCGTTCCCACCCTCGAGACAGCACGGAGCTGGCTGACATGACCGCGCCGGCAGCGTTGCTCGCGGCTGGCGTGCTCGATTGGCGCTGGGACGGGCTCGCGGGCGCCGACCACGCCGCGCTCGTCACCGCCCTGCGCGACGAGCTCACAACGGCCAGCGACTGGCAGCGCATCGGAGCCGCACGGCCGCGCGATCTGACGCCCACCAACGACGACTGGCTGACGCGTTGGGTGGCCCCGTCCGCGACCCGTTCGGCCGGCGACGACGCTCGATTGGCAGCCGCATGGGAGGAGGCGATCGGCCCGCCGCACGACGCGCCCTCGAACGTCCTGCGCCTGGAGGTGGGGTCGTTCGCCGACGCACGTGCGCTGCAGCAGATCGGGCTCGTGTCGTCGAGGCAGCTGGTCGCGGTGGTGCGCACTCACGCGCACAAGGTCGAGTGGCGGTGGCCGCTGCGAGTGGGCGTGCTGCCCGGACCCCGCGCCGGCGAATGGCTCGACGCGCTGCAATCGAGCGGCTTCCACGGCGAGCAGTACCAGGCGACGATGGTGCCCGCCGACGGCGATGCCCAGTTCGAGATCGTCGTGCTCGACACCTCGACGTTGCCCACAGCGGGGGAGCCGCTGGCGGGCGACCCAGCGTTCGACCGAGTCGTGCGTTCCGCGGGCAGCGTGGTGGCCGTGGGCGAGGCTGCGCAGCCGACCGGCTTCCACGACCACACGATGGCGACGTTGCTCGAGCGGTTCGAGCCGGCCATCGCCGTCGTGATGCCGGTCGACGACATGAGCTGGTGGGTGCCGACGTTCCGCGAGCTCTCCCACGACGTGCCACTCGACGCGGCAGTGGTCGCGGCGAACCCCGACGCACTCGTCGCCGGCGACCCGCTCGCGTTGGCCGCGACGGCCGTTGGACACTGGGCGATGTGGGTGGCCCGCGATCTCGGGGAAGCGGAGCTGAGCGAGG
The DNA here is from genome assembly GCA_964632715.1 of uncultured Bifidobacterium sp. Classification (GTDB taxonomy): domain Bacteria; phylum Actinomycetota; class Acidimicrobiia; order Acidimicrobiales; family Ilumatobacteraceae; genus UBA668. Next base: position 32,116 of record CAZWCU010000015.1, read on the forward strand.
GTCTCGACACCGTCGAGTTCCGACACGAGGACGAGGGCTCGCAGGTCGTGCACGACCGCGTGGAGCGGCTGCGCGCCCGCGGCATCGACGCAGTGCTGCGCATCAACCTCGCGCTCGCCGCGGCACCCGACGATGCCGCGCCGGACGAGGCGTTTCCCGACGACGCCGCACCGCCTGCGCCGGTGGCGCCGCCGGCCGTCGCACCGCCGCCGCCCGTCGTGT
>CAZWCU010000016.1:0-5771 GCA_964632715.1 uncultured Bifidobacterium sp.
GCGAGCATCATGTCGCCGTAGACGAACGCGAGGTCGCCGACCAGGATGGCGACGCCCTCGCCGAAGCGCCGCGCTTCTCCGGCCCACTGCTGGTCGCGGTGGTGCTGCGCGAACACGGTGTGGGTGGTGGGGTTGCCGCGTCGGCTGGCGGCGTCGTCCATCACGTCGTCGTGGAACAGCGCGAATGCATGCATCAGTTCGAAGGCGGCGCCGGCGTTCACCACCATCGGGTCGTCGGGGTCGCCGCCGGCACCGACGAAGCCCCAGTGACAGAAGGCGGGGCGCAACCGCTTGCCACCGACCAGCACCAGGCGACCGATCTCGGCGATCGGCTCGGCCAGATCAGCGTCGAAGGCCGCCCAGCGTGCGTGCTCCGGCTCGAGGAACTCGCGGAGCCGTTGCTCCACTCGCGCCGCGATGACGGCGAGCGACGGCGGGGCGACGGGCGACTGCACGCTGGCAGGCTACGGCAGCGGCGCGCCAACGACCGATCGGTCCGCGGCGTGCTGCAGCCCGGTCAGAAGAACGAGCCGCAGCGCGGGAACGGGCGGCTGGCGAAGAGCACGTCGGCCATCGCCAGCGCACCGGCGCGACGCTGCTCGACGTGACCGCTCACCAGCACGTCGTGCCAACTGGTGCCACCCATGTAGGCGGCGGAGATGCCGTTGATGGTGGCGAGCAGGTCGGCGTCGTCGATGGCGTGGTCGGCGACGCGTGCAGCACCGTCGGCCGACACTCGCCACGTGCCGGTGTTGGCCGGGAACATCGGGTCGGTGACCGCGATGGTGACCGCCCCGCTCGCCGGGTTGTACGTGCGTGCCGTGAGGGCATCGTCGACGCGCAGCAGCCGCAACCACTGCTCGTCGGTGCGGATCTTGGCGTGATAGGTGCGCAGGTCCGCGAGCGCGAACCGGATGGCATCGTCGACGGGACGCTCGTCGGCTCGGAAGGTCCCGATGAGATCGAGTTCGAGGATGAACTTCCACAGTGCGAGCTCGACCTGGGGGGTGGCTCCCCACACGTCGCCGACCTCGCAGATGCCGCCACTGTGGTCGCCGAAGGTCTCGGGCCAGTTCGTGGCGTACTGCGCCCACCCGTCGTCGACACCGTCGACGCCGGTGTGCACGATGACCCATGCCGCCTTGTCGGTGGCCAGCGGATCGGTGAGGTAGCGGCGCTGCATCCACTCCGGTCGCAGAATCGCGCCGGGTCGGTCGAGGCCGACACGACCGTGCACCTCCATCACGGTGGCGAGCACGTCGTCGCGGTCGAGGATGCGGATCGTTCCGTCTGCGACGGGTGCGACTACTCGAGCGCCGGGACGCCGGCTGATCTCCACCTCGCACGTGTCGCCGGCGACCGCGAACCCGAAGCGGCCGTAGATGACCGCTTCACTGGCCCGCAGCGTGGCCAGCACCTTGCCCTGCTCGACCGAATCGGAGAGCAGGCGGTGCATCGCGCCGGTGAGCACCCCGCGACGGGTGTGCGTCTGCATCACGCCCACACGGGTGATGCCGGACGATGGCACCGTCGCGCCGCCCGGCACCATGGTGGTGAAGTGGAACCCGGATGCGTGGCCGATGCAGCGCTCGCCTTCCCAGGCCGAGATGGAGTGGGAGTCGGCCCATGAGTCGCGCAGGCCGGGCTTCTCCCAGTCGTCGTCGCTGGCCGGCGGCGACAGCAGCGCCGCGCGGAACACGTCGGCGGCCGTGCGCCACTCGTCGGGTGCCGTGACGCGGAACGAGATCGAGTGGTCAGCCATCCCCGCATGGTGCCACGCGCACGAACGCAGGCGAGCGTGAATTGCCGCGGACGACACCCGGCCGACTCAGCCAGACTGCCGGTGTGCGCGGCACCGTCGAGTATCCGAACATGATCGACATGAAGTCGGTCGACGAGGAGTGGGGACCAGTGGTGCACGTCTGGATCGATGGCGTGCTCCTCACCGACCTCGACGTCTGCGCGCCGCTCCCGCTCGCCGATGCGGTGCAGCTGGCCGCGGGCTGGACCGGCCGACCGTTCCGAGCGCCACATCACTACGTCGATGCGGGCACCGCCGTGCCGATCGCCACGTGCAGCTGTGGCGACTACGCGTGTGGCGGACTCTCGGTGCGAGTGGTCAACGAGCCACGCCACGTCGTGTGGACCGTGTGCAGTTCGTGGGGTGAGCCGAACGGGACGACCTGGCGATTCGAACGAGGTCGGCTGCGGTCCGCGATCACGCGCGCCACCGGAGTGCCGTTCGACTGACGCCGGGCTCAGTCGTCGGGGCCGAGCTCGGCGACGACTTGTTCGATCTGCAGCTTGGCGTTGCCGATGCGGTCGCGGCAGAAGCCGATGAGCTCGGCGGCGCGGGTGACCTGCGCGGCCAGCACGTCGACATCGACGTCGGTGCGTTCCAGCTCGGCGAGGATGGTCTCCAGCTCGGCGAGCGCCTCGGCGTAGCCGGCTGCGACGGGTTCGGGTGTGCTCACGAGTGGGTCTCCTCCACACGGCTGTGCGCCGTGCCGTTGGCAAAGGTGGTGACGAGTTGGTCGCCGGCCTGCAGTTGCGAGGCGTCGCGGACCGTGCGACCGTCGGCGGTGCGGGTGATGCTCCAGCCCCGGGCCATGGTGTGCACGGGGTCGAGCAGGCGCACCCGCTGCGCCACCGCGTCGAGGTGCCGCACCTCCGGGTCGAGCCGCTGCGGCGTACGGCGCAGTGCCGCCACGGCGGCAGCCAGACGAACCTCCGCGCGGTCGACCACGCGAGTGGCACCGACGCCGACCCGGTGGCCGCGCTGTGCGAGCCGCTCGTCGGCACGGTCGACGGCTGCGACGACGCGATGGCGGATGCCGTGGGCCAGGTCGGCCACCTCGGTGCTCGCACTCGCGAGCGCTCGGTCGGCCCTGCGCTCGACGGCAGCCCATGCCAGTTCGGTGCGCTGCTGGAACAGCTGCACGTGCTCGACCAGAGCCGCGGCACACGCGGTGGGGGTCTTCAGTGCGCTGTGCGCCACTTCATCGGCGACGGCGCGGTCGATCTCGTGACCCAGACCGGTGAACACCGGGAGCGGCGACGTGGCGATGGCCGTGGCGATGGCCTCGTGGTCGAACGTGGCCAGCTCGGTGCGACTGCCGCCGCCGCGGATGACCACCACCACATCGAGGTCGCGGTGTCGCGACAGCGTGCGGATGCCGGCGGTGACCTCGGTGACCGCCCACTCGCCCTGCACCCGCACGTCGACGAGCCGCACTTGGAACGCGAGTGCACTGCGTTCGATCTCGTGGAGGAAGTCGGCCCATGCGGCGCTGGCACGGCTGGCCACCACACCAACCCGCAGCGGCGCCGGAGGGACGCGGCGCGTGCGGTTGCGGTCGTAGAGCCCACTCGCCACCAGTCGACGCACCACGTCGTCGCGCTGCAGCGCCATCTCGCCGAGCGTGAAGCGCGGGTCGATGCCGCTCATCTTCACGCCCAGTTGACCGGACGGCGCAAAGTAGTCGAGGTGGCCGAAGATACGCACCTTCAGCCCGTCGGCGAGGCGCAGCCGGTTCTTCAGCAGCAGCGGCTTCAGGCGAGCTTGCGCGGGCGCGAAGAACTGCACGTTGACGACCGCCTTGCCCTGGTCGGTCTCCTCCACGAGCCGGAAGTAGGCGTGCGGGCCGCGCACGCTCCAGCCCTGGATCTCGCCGCGCACCCAGAGGCCATCGCTGAACCGGCGACGCAAGGTGCCGTTGATGGCCTCGGCCAGCTCGCCCACCGAGTAGGTGGGCTCGCCACCGTCGTCGAGCTCGAAATCGAACGACACCTGGCTCATGACTGCCACCGGCTCATGGCTGCCACCACAGGCGGTGCGCCACCGGACCCGCTGGCTGCAGGGTGAACTCGCCGATCGGGCGGAAGCCGAGCGAGTGGTAGAAGCCGAGGTTCGACGAGTTGGTGGACTCGAGGTACACGCCCACGCCCGCCGCGGCAGCACGAGCCTGCCCGTGCTCCACCAGCGCGCGACCGTGGCCACTGCCCTGAGTGCTCGGGTGCACCGCCAAGAACTGCAGGTAGTGGTACGGCGGTGACGGCTTGTTGGTGGCGAACGCACGCAACCCGCCACCCAGCTGCACCGCGCGCTCGGGACCGAGCAACGCGACCAGCAGCCCACCGACGCTGGGCAGCGCCGGCATCTCGACATCGGCGTCGCCCACGCGCCACAGCGCCACCCCGGCCGGCACGCCCGACGGGTCGAGCACCACGTCGGCGACCGCGGACGCGGCAAAGCCTTCCAGAAAGACACCCAGCCAGGCTGCGACGGCGTCGGTGCGGCCGACCACCTCGGGGAACAGCCAGTGCATCAACGGGTCGTCGGTGAACGCGGCAGCCAACACCTCGCGGCTGCGCACGACCTCTGCCAGCGTGAGGTGGATCTGGCGTGGCGACATTGCGGTGAGGCTACGCCGCGCAGCGGTTCAGGCGCCCAGTTCGCGCACGTTGTGGAAGTCGCCCCGATCGTCGCCGACCGGCTCGAGCTCGTCGATGCCGCCGAACAGCTCGCCGTCGATGGGCAGCGCCTGCTTGCGGCGCAGGTCGTCGATGGAGTTGAGCGGGCGCTCGAGCGCGCGCCGGCGGGTGGTGGCGAGCTCGTCGAACGAGCGGCTCACCGTGTCGAACTGACGCTTCACCTTGTCGATCTGCTCGGTGTACTTGCCCCACTGCTGACCGAACTTGCCGAGCAGCCCGAGGATCTCCTGACTGGTCTGCTCGATCATGAAGTTGTCGAACGCCTGACGGATGACCCCGAGGAACGCGAACAGCGTGAGCGGCGAGCAGATGACGACGTGCTGCGCCATCGCTTCCTCGACCAACGACGTGTCGGACTCGTGGATGAACGCCGCCAAGCTCTCGTTGGGCACGAACAGCAGGACGTTGTCGACCGCCGGCCGATCGTCGGCCCGGGCGTACTCGCGCTTGGCCAGCTCCTTCACCCGGGCCCGCACGTCGCGCACGAAGGTGGCGCGGTGCGCGGAACGCTCGGCCTCGGTGCCCGCGTCGAGGAAGCGCAGGTACGACGCCATGGGGAACTTGACGTCCATGAACAGCACGTGGCCCTTGGGCAGCACGAACGTGAAGTCGGGGATGCCGGTGCCCGCACCGGAGACCGCGGTGCGCTTGAAGTAGTTGACCTTCTCCTGCATGCCGGCGAGGCGCAGCACGTCTTCCGCCATCCGCTCGCCCCATTGCCCGCGGGCGTTGGACGACGCCAGCGCTTCGCGCAGGCTGTTGGCCGTGCCGGCGAGCGACTGGGTGATCTCGGCGTGCACCTGCAGGCTGCGGTCGACCTGGCCGAAGCGCTCGCTGGTGGCATCGCCCAGCTGCTGCACGAGCGCCGACAGGCGCCCGAGATCTGCCTGCACGCCCGCCTGCACCTCGCCCAGCCGAGCATCGATGAGCTGCTGGCGACCGGCCAGCGATGCATCGGCCGCCTGCGTGTGCGCGCCCAGCTGCTCGCGGTTGAACACGACCGCCTGCTCGACGGCCGCCTGCACCGCCAGATCGCGTTCGCGGGCCGCACGCTCGTTGGCCTGTGACACGGCGGCGGCGACCGCCTGCTCGATGACGTACTGCGGCACCTCGGCCACCACCGGCGGTGACGACGGTGGTGCGACACGACGCCCGGCGACCAGCCAGGCGATGGCCGCCGCAGCGACGACGAGGAGGGCAACAAGGACGACTTCCATACCCATCATCATGACGACGGGGTGTCACAGAGTTCGCGGATGCCGCGAACCCCCAGGTCA
>CAZWCU010000016.1:5871-9468 GCA_964632715.1 uncultured Bifidobacterium sp.
GTGACGGTGATCGAGGAGTCGTCGCCGACGGTGATGACCCAGCCGCTGGTGGCCAGCTCGTCGCCGGGCTGCAGCAGGTCGGTGAACGGCGGCGCTCCGAACAGCGGGTCGATCCGCTCCACCGTCGCATCGCCGACGGCAACGAGGTGCACGGCGATGCCACTCGTCGGCAGGTGGCCGTTCAGCCCCTCCACCGTCAGCAGCTCCACGGTGACCAGCGAGCCGCTGCAGCACGGCAGCACCGCCAACCGCGTGCCGGCGTCGTCGAGCGACGGGGCCAACTGCACCGACCCACCGTCGGCGGGCGCCACCCAAACGTCGGTGGCCGCCAGCCAGCCGGCGGTGAACAGGTTCACGGCCAGCGTGCCGGGGCCATCGCGTCGATCGGCCTGCAGCTGCCGCGGGGCCGCGCTGTTGCTCATCACGTCGAGCGCGCTCAGATACTGACCGGCGGGCCCGAGCGCGCTGTGCTCCCATCCGATCGTGTGCCCGATCTCGTGCTGCACGAGATCCATCGGCGGCGCGTCACCCCAGTCGGGGTGGAAGTCGCTGGCGCCCACGTACGCGAACCGGCGCGACTCTGCGACGGCGCACGGTGAGTCCGAGGGGCACGCACCGCCGCCACTGCCGAAGCCGCCCTTCTGGTCGGCGCCGTGCTCCGCGTCGGCCACCACGAGCACGGCGCGAGTGTCGGCGGCCGCGCCGGCAATGGCCTCGTCGACGCACGCCTGCGGTTCGTCGTCGACCGCGAGCGTCGCTTCGCCGCCGGCCACGAACACCGGGCGGTAGCGGCCGTGCGACAGCGTCTCGAAGTACGGCGTGACGTGCTCCGCCACCACCGAGGTCACCTGCTCCGGAGTGAGCGCCAGACGCAGCTGCAGGCCGCCGTAGATGGCCGCCGTGGCGTCCTGCGGGACGTGGCAGATCCACACTTCGAACCGGTCGTCGCCGGTGCTGCGCCACCGGGCGGGCTCGGTGATCGCCAGCAGTCCGTCGAGCTCGGGCTCGGCGGTCACCACGGTGGACGCGGCCGTGGTCGAGGTGCCGTTCGAGGCGCCGCCACCGGTGCACGCGGCCAGCGCCACACCCGCCATCACCCAGCTCAGCGGTCGACCGTGCACGAGGGCAGGCTAGGTGCGGCCGGACGGCCGCCGCGTGCCAGCATGTGTCAATGCCCGTGTCACCGATTCGAATGCGACTGCTCGGCAATCCCGTGTCGCGCACCATCCTCTCCATCTGGGGCTGGTTCATGATCGGCGTGGTCGTCATCGTGTGGGTGCCGCTCACGTTCATCGTGTTCGTGGCAACGGCCCCCTTCGACAAGGGCCGCTACCGGGCGGGCTGGATGTTCCGCCGGCTGTGCGTGGTGCACACGTGGCTCAACCCGCTGTGGACGTTCCGCACCAGCGGGGTGGAGATCACCGACCCGCGCCGCCCGTACGTGGTGGTGGCCAACCACGAGAGCTTCGCCGACATGCTGCTCATCTCGCACCTGCCGTGGGAGATGAAGTGGCTCGCCAAGCAAGCGTGGTTCCGCTACCCGCTCGTCGGCTGGCTGATGATGATGGCGGGCGACGTGAAGATCATCCGCGGCAACAAGCAGAGCATCGTCACCGCGATGCGCGGCTGCCGCGACCGGCTCGACAAGAACGTGAGCGTCATGCTGTTCCCGGAAGGCACTCGCACGCGCGACGGCGAGATGGGCGAGTTCAAGGACGGCGCCTTCCGGCTCGCCATCGAAGGCGGCCACCCGATCCTGCCGCTGGTCGTCTCCGGCACACGTCAGGCCATCCGATCGGGCGACTGGCGATGGAACGTCACCAACGCCGAGGTGCGAGTGCTCGACCCGATCGAGACCACTGGTCTCACCAAGGCCGACATCGGCGAGCTGCGCGATCGCGTGCGCACCCTCATCGCCGACGAGCTCGCCACCATGAAGGTCTGACGTGCCGCGACTGTTCGCGAGCGACGACGACCGCGACCTCGTGCGCGCCGAGCGCGACGTGCGCGCAGCGTTCACCGGACTCGACCTCGACCTCAGCTCGCTCGCCGCGGTCTCCAACATCTTCCGCGCGGCCACCGCGGTTCGCAACCACATGGAGAGCGGCGTGCTCGCGCAGCACGAGCTGAGCTGGAGCGCGTTCACCACCATGTTCGTGCTGCGCGTGTGGGGTGAGATGGACGCCCGTTCCCTCGCCGCCGAGGCCGGCGTCACCGCGGCCACGCTCACCGGCGTGATGAAGACGCTGGAGGCGCGCGGGTTGCTGCGCCGCAAGCACGACCGCGTCGACGGCCGGCGTGTGCTCGTCGCGGTCACGGCGAAGGGACGCAAGGTGGTCGACGAGATCATGCCGGCGTTCAACCGCCACGAGGGCCTGGTCACGCAAGCGCTCACCGAGCAGGAGCAGATCGAGCTGGCTCACTCGCTGCGCACCATCCTGCGCACCGTCGAAGCCATCGACCTGTAGTCGTCATGGATGCCGATCGGCTCGATGCACGATCGTTGTTCCGAGTCGCGCCGGCCGACTACGTGAGCGAGCGCACTCGACTGGTGAAGGCAGCGAAGGCGGACGGGAACAAGACCCTCGCCGCTGCGTACCAGGCGTTGAATCGACCCAACCTGCCGATGTGGGCCGTCCTGGCAGCGGCCGACGACGACGCCGTTCACTTCCTCATCGCCGCCACTGCGGAGGTGGCGGCGACACAGGCGGGCGGCGGCAACAGCAGTGCCATCGCACCCGCGATGCAGCACCGCCGCACGGCCATCGACGCGCTCGTCGAACGCGCCGTCGACGCACTGGCGAAGTGGGACGACAGCGCCGGCACGCGTCGCGCCGAGATCCGCTCGATCGTCGACCAGCTCTCGCGCCACGGCGACCTGGTCGAGAGCTGGCTCGACGGCACCCTGCGCGACCTGCCCGACGACTCGCTGGGCTTCGCCTCGTTCACCGAGATGGCACTGCCCGCTCGGCCCGCCAGCGCGAACGCGAAGCAGCCGGCAGGAGCGAAGCAGCCGGCACACAGTGCGCCTGCGCCAGCGAAGGTCGAGGCCGTGCCCGCCCCGGAACCCGTCCGGGAGACCGCCGAGGAGCGCGCCGCCCGTGCCGAACGGGTCGCACGCCAGCGCCAGGCGCGCAAGGACGTGGCCGCGACGACGCGCGAGCTGATCACCGCGACGCGGCGAGTGGAGACTGCGACCGCGGCACTGCACGCCGCGCAGGAGGCACTGCAGCACGCCGAAGCGGAACGCGCCGACGTGGTCAGGCGTCGTGCCGAGGCCGAGGCCGTGCTCGCCGAGGAAGGCGACTAGGGCGACTGCTCCCAGTCGAGGTGGTCGCGCAGGACCCGGTTCCAGCGGTTGGCCGACAGACCGGGGCGCGTGATCGCCATCGCGACCGCGAACTTGCTGACGCGAGTGGGTCGCACGCCGTGCGCCCACAGCGCGCGATCCAGCGGCGTCGGCGAGCCGCTGCTCTTCGTCTCGATCACCACGCTGCGACCCAGCGGAACCGGCGCGCCACCGGCAGGTGCTCCCACGAGATCGAGGTCGATCGTCGCTCGCCACTGTTCTCCCGCGGGGACGAGCGTGGTGCGCAG
>CAZWCU010000016.1:9568-32305 GCA_964632715.1 uncultured Bifidobacterium sp.
GGCCACGACTGCATGGAGCAGCTCGGGAGGCACCAGGTACTTGCGGTCGCGGCGCGTCTGCAACGCGGCGACTTCGTTGGCCCGTGCGAGCGACACCGTCGGCATGCCGCGGAGCGCACGCGTCCAGCCATCGACGGTCGATGGCGACTCGAGCAGCTCGGTCACTGTGCGACCACCAGCGAGGTGGCGAGTCCGGACGGCTCGCTCGAGCCGCGCCCGTCGAGGCGGTAGCGCACCTCCACGACCGTCGTGTCGTTCACGAGGTCCAGCCGGCGCAGCACGAGCCGCTCGACCCGCGCGTGGAGCAACTGCTCGAGTGCCGCGACGAGGCGCACTTCGTCGGCGATCGCCCGGTCGAGGGTGACGACCTGCTGGCGATGGTCGCGGAACACTCGTCGGTGGTCACCGACGAACATCACGCCGACGATCGCGGCGGGCAGTGCGAGCGCCACCCACGCGGGATCGACCTCGATGCCGCCGATCAGTCCGAGCGCGAGTGCGGCGAAGTAGTACGCAACCTCCTCGTGGCCCAGCTCCGACGAGCGCAAGCGGATGATCGAGAGTGCACCGAACAGTCCGAGTCCGAAGCCGGTGCCGATGCTGGTGTTGGCCGACAGGGCGAGCGCCACGGTGAGCACACCGACGTTCAGTCCGAGGTACGCGACCACCATGTCACGCCGTCGGTATCGCGGGAAGTAGAGGCCGAACACGAGGATGGCGGTGGCGACGAGGTCGATGGCGATGACGGCTGCACGAGGCATTGGCTGAACTCCTGGTGAACGTTCGGTGGAATCGGCGTGAACCGCCGCTGTGCACGTTCTCATCGCAACCTGTGAGTTGTCTGTGGACGGGCTGCGACCTTCACGACAGTCGTCACTCACAGACAACTCACAGGTGACGCTCACCCTGCGCCAAGAGTCGGCGAGTTGCATCGACGACAGCAACCAGACCGCTCGACCCCGAAGGGTTCTCCGTGCACACTCACGCGCATCTCCGCTCCCGACCACTTCTGGCGCGCACGCAGCGTCGCGCCCGATTCACCGCGCTGGCGCTCACCCTCGTACTCGCCGGTTGCAGCGCCGACGCCGCCGGCGTGAGCGACACCACCGCGACGTCCAGCACGAGCGTCACCGACGGCGACGTGTCGGGACTGTACGACGACAGCGTGGTCCACGACATCGAGGTGACGGTCGATCCCGAGGACTACGACGCGCTCATCGCCGCGTACCAGGAGTCCAGCGAGAAGATCTGGATCGAGGCGACGGTCGTCATCGACGGCGAGACCTACCGCCAGGTCGGACTGCGGTTGAAGGGCAACTCGTCGCTGGGCGGCCTGGGCGGCGGCGGCCTCGGCGGCGGCCCGCGCGTCGACGGGGAGGAGGCCATCCTCGGTGACGAGTGCGCGGTCCTGATCACCGACGCGATCCCGTCCGACACGGCCACCAGCGACCCGGCCACCGATGACCCGGCCACGAGCGACCCGGCCACGAACGAGATCGGCGGTGCACCGATCGGGGGCGGCGCCGATGCCGACAGCCCGGAGGCGCTGCCGTGGTTGATCCGGCTCGACAAGTACGTCGACGACCAGGAGCACGACGGTGTCACCGAGTTCGTCGTGCGCAGCAACAACTCCGAGACGGCGCTCAACGAGGCCGTCGCACTCGAGCTCCTGGCGGCAGCCGGACTGGCGACGCAGGACGCCACCGCCGCGCGCTTCACGGTGAACGGCAGCGACCCTGCGTTGCGGCTGGTGATCGAGAACCCCAACGACGAGTGGGTGGTCGACCAGTTCGACGAGGCGAGCAGTGACGAGATCGGGCAGCTGTACAAGGCCGAGAGCACCGGCGACTGGGACTACCACGGGGACGACCCGGCCGCATACGAGGAGGTGTGGGACCAGGAGGCCGGCGAGGATGACCTGACGCCGCTCACCGAGTTCCTCGCATTCGTGAACGACAGCACCGACGAGGAGTTCGCTGCCGAGTTGGCCGACCGTCTCGACGTGGAGGCGTTCGCCCGCTACCTCGCGATCGAGGACCTGATGGGCAACTTCGACGACATCGAGGGGCCCGGCAACAACGCCTACCTCTACTTCGATCCCGACACGGGCGTGGCCACGGTGGTCGCATGGGACCACAACCTCGCGTTCGGCGGCCTCGGCGGAGGTGGCGGTGGTGGGCCCACCATGGTCGGTCCCGGTGGCGGCGGGTTCCCGCCCGGCGGCACGATCGACCTGCCCGAGGGCTGCGAACCGCCAGTCGACTTCCAGCCCGGCGAGATGCCCGAGGGCGGCATGCCCGGCGGGGGCCCGGGCATGATGAACGGGTCGAACATCCTGGTCGAGCGATTCAACGCGGTGCCCGAGTTCGCAGCGATGTACGACGCCGCGGTGGAGGAACTGACGGCCGAGCTGTTTACCGACGGGACTGCCGACGACCTCCTCGACGCATGGGCGGACCTGCTCACCGAGCAGGCGAGCGACGTGGTGAGCGCCGACACGATCGAGGCTGAGGCACAGCAGGTGCGCGATGCGTTCCCGAGCGAGTGACTGCAAGAATGCACACGCGATGAACCACCACCGAGGTCGAGCATGAGCGAGCGAGTGCTCGTGGTCGACGACGAGGAGAACATCGTCTTCCTCGTCGAGTCGGCACTGCAGTTGCAGGGGTACACCACCGCTGCTGCGCACGACGGCAAGGCCGCACTCGCGGCGGTCGACGAGTTCCGTCCCGATCTGGTGGTGCTCGACGTGATGCTGCCCGATGTCGACGGGTTCACCGTGCTGCGCCGCATGCGCGACAACGGCTCGCAGGTGCCGGTCATCTTCCTCACCGCTCGCGATGCCACCGACGACCGCGTGCACGGGCTCACGGTCGGCGGCGACGACTACATGGTGAAGCCGTTCGCGGTGGCGGAACTGGTGGCCCGCGTGCGCCTGTCGCTGCGCCGACGCGGCGGGAGCGACAGCGAACGCACGCTGCGTTGCGCCGACCTGGAGCTGGACGACGACGCGCATCGGGTCACGCGCGCCGGCGCGGTCGTGTCGCTGTCGCCCACCGAGTACACCCTGCTGCGATATCTCCTCGTCAACAGCGGGCGGGTGGTCACTCGCGCGCAGATCCTCGACCATGTGTGGCAGTACGACTTCGAGGGCGACTCCTCGGTGGTCGACACGTTCATCAGCTACGTGCGCCGCAAGGTCGACCACGTGGAACCGAAGCTGGTGCACACCATCCGTGGCGTCGGCTACTCGTTGCGCGAGGACTGACATGTCGTTGCGCGCTCGCCTCGTCGTCGTCTTCGTGGTCGTCGTCGCGGCACTGGTCACGTCGGTCGCCCTGGTGGTGGGGAACCAGCGCGACTTCCTCATCGACCAGATCGACACCGAGCTGCGCAGCGCGGGTCGCTTGGCGAGGGTGGGCGACCCCGCCATCGTCCCCGAGGTGCGGCCGTTCCCCGAACCCCCCACCAACTCCACCGAGGTCGGACCCATCTCCGATCTGTTCGTCGGGATCATGCGGGCCGACGGTGTGCTGTTCGTGCTCTCCCAGGGGCAGCTGCTCTCCGACGTGCCCGACGTCGACATCGAGCAGCTGGCCGCGGAAGGCGATGCGACCGAACTGGCGGCCACACGACCCGGCGTACCGATCGAACCGTTCACCACTGGCGCCGTGGAGACCGACGAGCGCTTCCGGGTGAGCGCCACTCCGATGTCCGACGGTAACTGGGCGATCGTCGCGCAGCCGCTCGGCGAGACGGACGCCGCCGTCAACCGACTGCTGCTCACGCTGGCCATCGGGTCGCTGCTCGTCGTGCTCGCGTTGGCGCTGGCCATGTGGTGGGTCGTCCGGCTCGGCTTGCGCCCGATCGCGGCGATGACGCGCACGGTCACCGCCATCGCGGCCGGCGACCGCAGCCAGCGAGTCGAGACCGCAGCCGCCACCACCGAGACCGGCAAGCTGGGCACGGCGTTCAACGACATGCTCGACCAGCGCGATGCCGCCGAGGACCGCTTGCGCCAGTTCGTGGCCGACGCATCGCACGAACTGCGCACTCCGCTCACGTCGATCCGCGGCTACCTCGACCTGTCGCTCGACGGCGGCTTCGGCGAGCACCAGCGCGACGACGTGATGCGCCGCATCCGTTCCGAGTCGCGCCGCATGCACGACCTGGTGGAGGACCTGCTGCTGCTGGCGAGCCTCGACCAAGGGCGGCCGTTGCGCAGCGACCCGGTCGACATGCGGGTGGTGGCCGACGACGCGGCCTCCGACGCCAAGGCCGTGCAACCCACTCGCCGGATCGAGGTCGAGGTCGACGAGGCGTCGCCGCCGTTGGTGGTGCAGGGCGACGACATGCGGCTGCGACAGGTGGTGGCCGGGCTCGTGCAGAACGCCATCGATCACACGCCCGCGGACACCGGCATCGTGCTCACCGTGCGCCACGACGGCGATGCCGTGGAGCTGGCCGTCGCCGACGACGGTCCGGGCATGGACGCGGAGGCCGCGGCCCGAGTGTTCGACCGCTTCAGCCGCGGCGACCCGTCGCGCAGCCGGCAGGGTGGCGGCGCCGGCCTCGGCCTCGCCATCGCCACCTCGATCGTGCAGGCCCACGGCGGCACCCTCACGCTGCACACCGAGGTCGGCAACGGCTGCACCTTCCGCATGCGAGTGCCCACCTCGCGCTGACGTCGGCGAACAAATCCTCGCTCTCGCATCATGGTGTCGCGATAGCATGATGTCATGGCCAAGCAGACGACGGTTCGCCTTCCCGACACACTCGCCGACGAGGCTGAGGCAGTCGCCCGCACACAGGGCACCAGCGTCAATCAGTTGATCGTCGCAGCACTCACCAACGAAATCGAGCGAGTTCGCCACGACAGCGATTTCATCGGTCGCGTCGCACAACTGGTCGAACGCGATCGGAAGATTCTCGACCGCCTGGCACAGTGAGGTACCTCACGATGGCGGAGGCCTTCGTGATCGCCGAGGCGGTCACGGGGATCGACGCGGACACGCTGGTTCATGTGTCGCGCAGCGACCTGCTCGACTCGGCGCTGCACGCTCCACAGGCCGGCTTCGGTGACACGGACTTCTACCCGACGCTGATCGAGAAGGCCGCTGTGTTGTGCGTCCGGATCGCGTGCAATCATCCACTCCCCGATGGCAACAAGCGGCTCGCGTGGATGACCACGGTCATCTTTCTCGACATCAATGGAGTCACGCTGCACGTGGCCGAGGATGATGCGGTTGCCACGATGCTCGCAGTGGCAGCGGGCCAGAAGAGTGAAGCAGAACTGACCAACTGGCTGCGCGCACAGCTCGATCAGGCTTCGGGTACCCCGACCGAGCCCTGACGGGCCGCTGCTTCGCGGACGAGCCAGACGAACGCAGGGTCGATGGTGTCGCTGAGCATCTCGGGGTGCCACTGCACTGCGAACACCTCCGGACGGCCGGCCACCTCGAACGCCTCGACCACGCCGTCCTCGGCGGTGCCGGTGACCACCACGCCCTCACCGGGCCGGCCGACGGCCTGGTGGTGGAGGCTGTTGGTGAGGATCTCGCCGCCGTAGATCTCCTCCGCGCGGCTGCCAGGCGCCACGCGGACCGTGTGGCAACGCTCGATGCGCGGCACGTCCCACAACGCGTGCGTCTCGTGCTCGTCGAGGTGCTGCACCAGCGTGCCGCCGAGCGCGATGTTGAGCAGCTGCGCGCCGCGGCACACGCAGAGCATCGGGATGCGTGCGTCGAGCGCGGCGCGGATGAGCGCCAGCTCCCAGTCGTCGCGACCGCGCTCCACCTTGCCCAGCTCGGGGTGCGGCTCCTCGCCGTAGAGATCGGGGTCGGGGTCGGCGCCGCCGGTCATCACCAGCCCGTCGAGCCGCTGCACGATCTGCTCCGGCGACGTGTTGCGGGTGAGCTGCACCGGCAGTGCCCCGGCCTTCTCGAGCACCTTCGGGTACTCGCTGAGG
Organism: uncultured Bifidobacterium sp.; assembly: GCA_964632715.1. Classification (GTDB taxonomy): domain Bacteria; phylum Actinomycetota; class Acidimicrobiia; order Acidimicrobiales; family Ilumatobacteraceae; genus UBA668. Next base: position 15,537 of record CAZWCU010000016.1, read on the forward strand.
TGCACGTCGACCTCCTCGCCGTGCAGCGCGGCGTAGTCGAACAACGGGATCGACTCGGCCGGCCAACGCCGGCCCGACAACCCGATCAGCGGCGGACGGCCGGCCCCCACACGACTCATGCCCACCGGACCTGCACCGGCAGTCGCTTCATGCCGCAGATGAAGTTGCTCCGCAGGCGTTCGACGGGGCCGGCGAGCTGCACCGACGTGAGCCGTGGCAGCAGCTCCTGGAACAACAGCTTCAACTCCATGCGGGCGAGCTGCGCGCCGAGGCACAGGTGCGGGCTGCGCAGGTTGAACGCGACATGGTCGTTGGGCGTGCGGTGGATGTCGAACCGGAACGGGTCGGCGAACTGACGCTCGTCGTAGTTCGCGGAGCTGAACCACTCGAGCACCTTGTCGCCCTTCTTGATCAGCGTGCCGTGCAGCTCCACGTCCTGCGTGGCGGTGCGACGGAAGTGCATGGTGACCGACCCCCAGCGCAGCACTTCCTCCACCGCGCGATCGACCACGTCGTCGTCGCGGTCGATGCACGCCTGGCGCAGCTCGTGGAACTGCTCGGGCCGTTCGGCGAGGGCCTTCAACCCGGCGGCCATCGTGTAGCGGGTGGTGTCGTTGCCGGCGCTGATCATCAGCACGAACAGGTTCTTGAACTGCAGGTCGGTGAGGCACTCGCCGTCGATGGTGGGCGACAGCAGCGCGGAGATGAGGTCGTTGCTCGGGCACCCGCGCCGCAGCTCCGCCTGGCGTTCCGCGTACTCGTACAGCTCGAGCGCGGCGGGCGAGCGGAACGGGATGTGCTTGAACTGGTCGGTGTCGGTGAACCCGACCGGGTAGTCGGTCATCTCCGGGTCCAGGTTGCCGAGCAGCGCGTCGCCTTGCTTCACCAGCCAGTCGCCGTCGCTGTCGGGCACGCCCAGCATGCGACCGAGCATGCGCATCGGCAGCTGCTTGGCGATGAGCTCGGTGTAGTCGAAGTGCTCGCCGACCTCGGTGGCTTCGAGCACCACGTCGCGGGCCAGCCCGCGGATGCCGTCCTCGTACGTGTAGACCTCGCGCCGGCTGAACGGCTTGCTCACCAGGCGCCGGTACCGGGTGTGCTCGGGCGGGTCGTACTCCAGCATGTTGCGGCGCAGGTCGAAGTCGTCGCCCTCGATCTCCTCGAGCGTGATGCCCTGCGCGCTGGAGAACAGCTCGACGTGCTGGCTCACGTACAGCAGGTCCTCGTAACGGGTGACGGCCCAGAAGCCCTTGCCACCATCGTGCTCGGGCCACCAGCTCACCGGGTCGTCGTCGCGCAGCCGCTTGAAGGTCGCGTGCGGGAAGCCGTCGAGGTACGAGTCGGGGTCGACGATGTCGAGGTCGTCGCGACCGAAGACGACGTTGCCGTCGGCGTCGAGGTCGGGTCCGGAGCTCATGCCGTTCCTCCCATCAGGCTCGTTCCACCAGCCACAGTCGTGCCTCCGGCGAAGGTCGTCGCGACGCTTCGCCAGTACCCGCCGATGATCTCGCGCACTTCCAGCCGGGCCACTTCCTCCACCGGGCTGGGCAGCAACTCCAGCTCGGCGTCGCCCACCCAGGCCTGGCCGAGCTCCACGTCGCGTCCACTCATCGTGACCAGCTCGCTGTAGGTGTCGGTGCCGTCGCCTTCGATCCGCGGCATGTACCGCGAGTGGATCATCGGGTGCCCGTTGACGAAGCCGTTGCCGGCGCTCTGCTCGCGCAGCGTGACGTGCGCGTTGACGATGCGGCGATCGTGGTACGCCACCGTGCCCGAGAAGCGACCGCCGGGCGCAACGCGCGGACCCGCCTTGCCGAGCGTGACCGGACGGGTCTGCCAGATGCTGCCCAGCTTCTTCGGGTAGCCCTGGAAGTGGCCGCGCACCATCGCGAAGTCCTTGTCCACCCAGATGTAGACGCAGCGGCTGTAGATCGTGCCCTGATACGCGCACCGCACCACGAGGAACGCTTCCTTGTACTGCGAGCGCACAGGGTCGTCGAGCTCGCTGAGATCGTCGCCGCAGCTCTGCCAGTCGGCGAAGATCATCGCCACCGCGCCGGGGTCGTGCTCGTCGGGCACGAGCGTCAGCGGCTCGGGCAGCAGCTCCGCCACGCGCGACGGGTCGGTGCGGAACTCCACCGTCATCAGGTCGCCGCTGTAGTGCCACGGCATGTCGGGCAACATCGACGCTCCACCCAACGCCGTGCGAGGGAAGATGAAGCCGTTCAGATGGGTCATGAGTCGGCACTATAGTTCGGTCCCTAACGAGTGCAGACCGTGGCGCCCAGCCGAGGAGACCAATGGCCGACATCAGAAGGATCCTGCTCGACGGGTACCCCACCGTCATGGTGCGCGAGCACGACGTGCTCGTGGCCCGAGACGGTCGCACCATCAGCGTCGACGAGGCGGTGCACCTGTCGCCGGTCGAGCCGACCAAGATCATCTGCTGTCACCTCAACCACGTGTCGCGCGTGCTCGAGTTCGGCGTGTCGCTGCCGCCGGCGCCCACCTACTTCCACAAGCCGATCAGTGCGCTCAACGCGCACGGCGCCGCAGTGGTGCGCCCGATCAACTGCAAGTGGCTGAACTTCGAGGGCGAGGTGGCCATCGTCATCGGTCGCACGTGCCGCAGCATCAGCCACGCGGAGGCGGGCGACTACATCGCCGGCTACACCATCGCCAACGACTACGGCCTGCACGACTTCCGCGACACCGACAGCGGCAGCATGCTGCGCGTGAAGGGTGCCGACACGCTGTGCCCGCTCGGCCCCGGCCTGGTGACCGACTGGGACTTCCACGGCAAGCGCATCCGCACGCTCGTCAACGGCCAGGTGAAGCAGGACGGCAGCACCGACGAGATGGCCTGGGACATGCACTACCTGGTGGCCGACATCGCTCGCCTGATCACGCTCGTGCCCGGCGATGTCATCCTCAGCGGCACGCCGGCCATCAGCCGCAGCGTGCAGCCCGGCGACGTCGTCACCGTCGAGGTCGAAGGGCTGGGCGCGCTCACCAACCACATCGTGGAAGGCCCCACGCCGGTGAGCGACGAAGTGGGCGCGCAGCCCACCGAGACCGAAGAGGTGCTGAGCACCGCGATGGGCGGCGACTGGCCGCTGCGTGGCCAACGCCGGCCCAACAACACGGACCGCAGCGAGCTGCCCTTCCCGCGCGTGCACCCGAAGCTGCCTGCCGGGTTCGAGCAGTGAGCCCGTTCACCGGCGGCACCCGCGTCGACGTCGGCGGCGTGTCGGTGAGCACCGACCACTACATCGGTGGCCGGCGCGTGTCGTCGCCGTTCACGTTCGAGGACCGTTCACCGCTCGACTGGTCGGTGAAGCTCGCCGACGTGTCGCGCGGCGACGACTCCATCGCCGACCTTGCGATCGGTGCGGCGGTCGGGGCCTTCCCGGCATGGGCCGCGCTCGGCGCGTCGGCCCGCGCGGAGATCATGCACCGGCTGGCCGATCTCATCGACGCGAACATCCCGTCGTTGGCCGCGGTCGAGTGCCTCGACATGGCGATGCTGGAGGAGAGCCTCCGCCTGCGAGTGCTGGCCCGTGGCGCGCGCAACTTCCGCGCTTACGCCGACCTGGCTGCCGGCTACGAGGAACGCGTCTGGTCGAGCAACGGCACGGCCAACCGCGTGATCCGCATGCCGGCCGGCCCCACCGTGGTGATCACGCCGTGGAACGCACCGTTCATGCTGAGCACGTGGAAGTGCGCGCCGGCGCTGGCCGCCGGCAACACGGTGGTGTTCAAGCCGGCCGAGTGGAGCCCCCTGTCGTGCAGCCTGCTGGCCGACCTCGCGCACGAGGCGGGCATGCCGCCCGGCGTGTTCAACGTGGTGCAGGGCATCGGCGAGGAGGTGGGCGCCGCGCTCGTGCGCGACCCGCGGCTGAAGCGGATCAGCTTCACCGGGTCGCCCGCCACGGCGCGCCACATCGGCGTGGCCGCGGCCACCAACATCGTTCCGTTCACCGCCGAGCTCGGCGGCAAGGGCCCGTTCGTGGTGTTCGCCGACGCCGACCTGCCCGCGGCGGCGAAGAAGGCCGCCGGCCAGTACGACGACAGCGGCCAGGTGTGCCTCGCCGGCACGCGCCTCCTGGTCGAGGCGAGCGTGCGCGACGAGTTCCTGCGCCTGTTCCACGAGTTCGCCGACCAGCACGTGCTGGGCGACTCGCACGATCCGGCCACCACGATCAGCCCGATGATCCACCCCGACCACGTGGCGAACGTGGCCGGTTTCGTCGACCGCGCCCGCGCCGCCGGCGACACCATCCTGCGCGGCGGCGAGCCGTCACCGCTGGGCGGCGACGACGGTCTGTGGTACGAGCCGACGCTCATCGAGCCCGCGTCGAACGACAGCGAAGTGGTGCAGCGAGAGATCTTCGGGCCGGTGCTCACGTTCCAGACCTTCACCGATGAAGCCGATGCCGTTCGCCTGGCGAACAGCACCGAGTACGGCCTCAGCGCCATCGTCTACACGGGCTCGCAGGAGCGCGCCGAGCGGATGGGCCGCGCCATCCGCGCCGGCACCATTTGGACCAACTGCTTCCTGGTGCGCGACCTCACCGCGCCCTTCGGCGGGTGCGGCATCAGTGGCATAGGCCGCGAAGGCGGCGATTACGCGCTCGACTTCTACAGCGACCTGAAGATGTTCCAGGTGCTCGAGGGCACCACCGGCTGACGCGCTCGCGTCAGGCGTCGGACTTGGAGGCGGCGATCTCGGCGCGGACGGCGTCCATGTCGAGTGCCTTCACCTGACCGATCAGGTCCTCCAGCGCGTGCGAGGGCAACGCCTCGGCCTGCGAGACCACATGGATCCCGTCGCGGAACACCATCAGCGTGGGGATCGAGCGGATGCCGAGGGCACCGCTGAGGCCGCCTTCGGCTTCGGTGTCGACCTTGGCGAACACGGCGTCGGGGTGGTTCTGCGCGCTCTGTTCGAAGACGGGCGCGAACGAACGGCAGGGACCGCACCACGAGGCCCAGAAGTCGACGAGCACGATGCCGTCCTGGAGGACGGTGCTCTCGAACTTGTCGGTGGTGAGTTCAACGGTTGCCATTGGGGGTTGCTCCTGTCGCGTGTGGCTGCGCCGGAAGTGGTGGCGCACGATGAGTCAACCCATACCCGCCTGGGTATATTCCCGCAGCCAGTCCGCCGCCGGAGGGTGGCGGGATGATTCACTGAGCGTGTGCAGCCGGGAGCGACCGCAACGTGAGCAGCATGGGCGCACGCCTGGCGCTGGTGGCCGGGTCGCTGGCCGCGGCCGTCGCCGGTTGGGTCGTCGCGCGCGAGTTCGGCAACGAGGAGACTGCGTCGACGGCACGATCCGCGGTCGCGTTGTACGACTGTCCGGCCGAAGGTGGCCGTCCGATCGGGCAGGTGCAGGCGGGCGACCAGCTGTGGGTGATCGGTGTCACCGACGACCGCTGGGCGGTGGTGCGCCATCCCACCGACAGCGACCGCCCGGCCTGGGTGGCACTGGCGCAGCTCGACACCGACGCCGACTCGGGCGACGTGCCCACGCTCAGCTGTGCCGCCGCGATGGAAACGGTGGGCAGCGCACCGAGCGACTCGGCACAGGTGGCCACCACCATCCCAGGCACCACCACCACCGCCGTCCTGGCCACCACCACCTCTGCGGTCAGCACCACCAGTTCCACGAGCACCACCGTGGTCACCGACCTCATCCCGCCCGTCGTCACGGTCACCTCGGACCGCGAGTGGCTCTACGTGCTCACCGGTGTGGAGCCCTGCGCCAGCGAGTCCGTCATCATCGTCACCATCGTGGTGGCCGATCCCACGGTGCCGCTCACCATCCGCTCCATCGTCGCCAACTGGCAGGCGCCCGCGGGGCCGCAGACGGCCAACCTCACTCCCGTCGGCGGGAACCGGTTCTCGTTGCAGATCCCCACCAACGGACCGGCCGGTGGCGAGACGCCGCTGACGCTCACCGCCACCGGGTCCGACGGCGCCGGCAACGTCGGCACCGGCCAACTGGTGGTCGCGCTGCGCGATCCGAACAGCTTCGGATGTGTCGGATGAGGCGCCGCAACTCGTTGCCGATGTCGCTGGTCATCGGGCTGCCCGTGCTGCTGCTGGCGGTCGGAGGCGGTGCCGGCTGGCTGACGCGCGACACCTCCGACGAATCGACGGGGTCCACGCAGGTCGCGGCGGCGAACGATCCGCTCCCCGGCTCGTTCGTCCAGGTCGCGCCGCTGCTGCCGCTCCCCGACGCGGCGAACGCGGCCGTCGTCGACCCCGCATCGATCATCGGGCTCGACACGTCGACGGCTCAGTTCGTGCCCGCCGACGCCGCGCTCGCGTTGCCGCTGGCGGTCGGCGAGACGGCGACCGCCGTCGATGCCACCACCTACCAACCGCTCGCTGCTGCCGGCGGTCTCCCCGCCGCGGTGGTCTTCCCGGTGGACCCCACGCCGACGGACTCCCTCGCACCGGTGGTCGCGGCACCCAGCACGCTGGCGCCGCCCAACGACGCCGTCGTCGCCGCGCCCACCACCGTCGCTCCCGGCGTGGTCGCGACGCCGGGCGACGTCCCGATCTTCCGCGATCGCTGCACGTTCAGCTCCGCGTGCGCGGGTGCACCTGCCGCGGTGCGCCCCGAGCCGGCCGACGCCGAAGGCCTCGAGCTCGCTCCGCTCGTGGTGTCCACTCCAGCCGCGGGCGCGGCGGGGTTCGCCGACGTGTGCCGCGACGTCGAGGGGCCGGCGGTACCCGACCCGTTCCTCTCCGCCGCCACTCGGCCGACGGTCGCGGTGCTGGTCAACCAACCGTCGACACTGGCCCTCACCGGCACGTGGGCCGACGGCACGCCGCTGGCGAAGACGACGATGGTCACGCTCCCCGCGCACGACGCCGAGTGGCGGCGGGCATGGGAGCAGGACAAGGTGCAGCGGCACATCGTCGCGTGCGTCACGTTGCCGCTGGAGGAGGTGCGCGCACACGCCGGTGGCGGCGTCGCCGAACTGCGTTCGTCGGTGCTGGCGATCAGCGCCACCGGACGCGCCGAGGTCACCGGCCAGGTGACGTTGAACATCCCCACCGACGGCAATGACCCGCTGTTCGTGGATCGCGTCACCGTTGCCAACCGCGGCGACCAACGACTCATCAACGGTGTGCTCTACCCGACGGTGCAGGTGCACTACGCCTTCCTGTCCGACGCGGTGGTGCCGGCCGGCACCGGGCTCGATCCAGCCACCGTCCGGGTCTTCGATCACCACGCGCTGGTGGAGGGCGCCGACTGCTCGGGGTGGGCCGTGAACCAGCAGGGGCGCTCACGCACCGCCGGCGGCAGCTACGACGTCACGATCGAGCAGCGCTCCGTGGCCGGCCGCGACCGCACGGTCACGGTGGTCGACGGCGAGGTCTACCTCGACCCCACGCTGCCGGGTGGCTGGCAGGGTCAGTTCTGCGTGCGCCTGGCGGTCACCGACAACCCCGAGGAAGCGGCGGACCGCTCGTTCACCCTCGCGCTGCGCGGCAACACCGTGCGCGGGCCGCGATCGGCCGACTACGCGGTGAGCGTGCTGCTCGACGATCCGGCGTTCCCCGCCGACTGGGCGCTGCAGACCACCTGGGCCGCGGCCAACGCCCTCGGCCGGCCCGGCCTGCTGATGTGCAACACGGTCGAACTGGCCGGCGACTCTCCCGGCGCATCGTGCGCGTCGAGCGCACGACTCGCGCCCGACGGCATCGTGGTCAGCCTGAAGGCCATCGACCCGGCCGGCGACGAGCACCCCGTGGTCGCGGTGCTCGTGCCGGTGAACACGGCGGCATGCAACCCCGACGACCCGTTCGGCTTCGTCAGCAACGGCTGCGACACCGGTTTCACCCGCCCGCTCGCCCTGCGCTTCGACGGCGGCGACGACCTCGACTCGGTGCGCGTGGTGGTGCAGGTCGACCGCACGGCGCAGCCGGGTGGCGTGTGGCAGGACCCGTCGCACGCCTGGAAGCTCGGCGCAGTCACCTCCTTCCCCTTCTGACTTCCCCGGCTCACTTGCCCTGCTGACTTCCCACCCCCACCTGGCCCGGCCGACCACTTTTCGCGTTTGCGTCATGGCTGGAGCGAGGAATCCTCGGTGGGTCGATGACGTGGAGGGGCAGTTCAGGGGGGCACACTCGTGGGGTGCTGCCACGCCTGATCGCCACCGACCTCGACGGGACCCTGCTCGACCCGACCGGGGTGCTGCGGCCCAGGTCCGCGGCGGCGCTGCAGGCCGCGGCCGACGCGGGCATCGTCGTCGTGTTCGCCACCGGCCGCCCACCGATCGTCGCCGGCAACGAGATCGCCATGGCCGGGCACGGGGTGCACTACGGAGTGATGGCCAACGGCACGTTCATCTGCACGCTGCCCGACCAACAGGTGCTGCACTCGGTCACGTTCGCCACCTCGCTGGCCCGCGCTGCGGTGCACTCGCTGCGCACCCACGACCCCGCCTTCGGTTTCGCGCTCGTCACCGACCGCGGCTTCACCGCCGAGCCTGGCTTCACCGAACGCATGCCGGTGCAGCACGCCAGCGCCACCGTGCCCGACGCGCTGGTGGGCCATGAGGAGAGCGAGGTCACGTTCAAGCTGCTCGCGTTCCACCACCACCTCGACTCGCTGGAGATGCTGCGCACGATGCCGGCCATCGTCGGCGACGACCTGTCGGTCTCGCACATGGGTGCCGAGGCGGTGGAGATCGCACCCGCGGGTGCCGACAAGGGCGACGGTCTGCGCTGGCTGTGCGCACATCTCGGCATCGACGGCAGCGACGTGCTGGTGTTCGGTGACGAGGTGAACGACCTGACGATGTTCGAGTTCGCCGGGGCGGGCATCGCCGTGGCCAACGCCCGCCAGTTGGTCCTCGACGCCGCGCGGCACGTGGCTCCGTCCAACGGCGACGAGGGGGTCGCGCAGACGATCGAGGAGCTGCTCGCGGCCCACGCTGAGGGGCGGCGGCCGAGCTGGCAGCGGTAGCGTGCGCTCATGAGCCAGCGCCCCAGCATCGCCCGGTTCACGCACATCGCACTCCCGTGCTGCGACATCGACGCCACCATCGCGTGGTACGAACGGTTCACCCCGTTGCGGCTGCTCGACCGGCGGGAGGACGCCGACGGCTACGGCGCCTGGCTGGGCCAGCCCGACATGGTCGACAAGCCGTTCATCGTCGTGCTGGTCAGCTTCTTCCGCGATCAGCCCAAGGGCCCGCAGCCGACGTTGGCCCCGTTCGCGCACCTCGGCATCGAGATGCCCACGCAGGAGGCGGTCGACGAGGTGGCTGCGCTGGGTCGCGCCGACGGCTGCCTGGTGTGGGAACCGCAGCTGCTGCCCGCACCGGTGGGGTACGTGTGCGCACTCAGCGACCCCGACGGCAACGTCGTGGAGTTCAGCTTCGACCAGGGCGTGTACGAGAAGGTGCGCGAAGTCTGGGGTTGACCCGCGAATCGACGGCGACCGGCCGACGTGTGCCCGAAGACTTCGGTTGACGAGCAACTCTCGCGCACCCCGTTCGTACAATCGACAGGATGGCTGTTCGCACCGCACCCCCCGGTCTGCAGCTCAGCTGGGTCGATGGCGAAGCGGTCGCCTGGCAACCCGGCCGCGGTGTGTACGGCGGCAACCTGCACCACGAGGTGGCCCGTGTGGCCCGCCGGCCGAGCATGGCCTACAACGGTTCCACCCGGGTCATGCCGCTGCAGCTGCCCGACGGTCGGGTCAACGTCATGTGCCAGCGGCTCGATGCGGTCACGCTCGCCTCGCTGGGTCAGCTCGACGCCTTGGCCGCCGAGATCAGCCCGTCGGTGGCCTGGTTCGGTGCACTGCACCGCTACGCCGAGCAGCTGGTGGTGCGCGGGCGGGTGCTGCCGGTGGTGGTGCACATCTCCGACATGTGGTGGCTGGCCGAGTGGCACCCGCTCTCCTCCGACGTGGAAGCCGCGCAGGTCGAGCTGCTCGGGTCCATGCCGCCGGTCGTGGCTGCGGCCGGTCCGGTGGATCCGGTCGACGTGCTGTACTCGATGGTCGATCGGTTGTGCCGGCTGTCGTTGAACGCGCGCGGATGGCGAGCGGCCATCAGCGACACGCGAGCGGTCAACGGCCGGGCGGTGCGGCTCGTCAGCCGCGCGCTCATCGCCGACACCGGGCAGTTCGCGGTGGCCGCCGAACTGGGCGAAGCCGTCGCGCACATCGCCACCGAGTTCTCGCTCATCACCCGCCGCGCCGAAGGTGAGCCGATCGTGCGGGTCCGTCTGCGCTTGGGTCTGCCGCGTGAGGCCGACGAGCTCGAGTTCGACGACGACGCCGATGCCCACCCCGATGCCGGCTCGGCCGGATGGCCGTTGGTGCTGGAACTGGTCGATGGCGACGATCGCGGCCGCTGGTGCACCGCCGCCCAACTGGCCGACGGTGGCCCCGCGGCCATGGCGCTGGCGCACGAGGAGCGCTTCCTGCCGCTGCTGCAGCGCCGCCTCGCCGATGCCGTCGTCGCCACCGCTGCAGCCGTGCCCGAGCTGGCCGACTGGCTGGCCGACCAGGGCACGACGGTCGACATCGAGGCGGCCGCCGCCGCGCTGGAAGGCATCGACGCGCTCGCGGCAGCTGGCGTGGAACTGCTCGCGCCGGAGAAGCTCACCCGCCGCCGCCCGTCCACCCGGGCCACCGCGCAGCCGAAGGACGCCGCCGGCAGCGGCCGCTTCGCTGCCACCGCACTGGTCGACTGGAAGGTCGTGGTCGACGGCGAGCCCGTGGCCGACGACGTGCTGCGCCGCGCGGCGGAGGACGGCGCCAACCTCATCCAGATCGGTGGCCGCTGGGTGCAGATCGATCGCGCCGAAGCGCGCCGCGCGTTGGCGAACCTGCAGGAGCACCGCAGCGAGCACGGCGAGATGAGCGCACTCGCGCTGCTCACGCTGGCCGCCGAACTGCAGCGCGAACTGGAGGCCGCCGGCCTCACCGAAGCGGAGGCCGGCACGGATCTCGTGCACGCCACCGGTTGGGCCGGCGAGCTGCTCGAGGGCCTACCCGACGAAGCGCTCGCCGACGGCGACGTGCCCCCCGGCTTCACCGCCACGCTGCGCCCCTACCAGCGGCGCGGGCTCGGCTGGCTGCAGTTCCTGCACCGCCTCGGCCTCGGCGGCTGCCTGGCCGACGACATGGGCCTGGGCAAGACCCCCACCACACTCGCCCACCTGGCCGGCATCCCCGGGCCGCACCTGGTGGTCTGCCCGCTGTCGGTGGTGCGCAACTGGGAGTCGGAGGCCGCGCGCTTCACCCCGTTCATGCGCGTGATGGTGCACCACGGCACCGGGCGGCTCGCCGAGCAGGCGTTCATCAACGCGGTGGCGCAGCACGATCTGGTCATCACCACCTATCAGGTGGCCGCGCGCGACCTCGACACGTTCCAGAAGGTGGCATGGTCCACGTCCGTGCTCGACGAGGCGCAGGCCGTGAAGAACCCCGACACCCGCACGGCTCGGGCCATGCGCGCGCTGCCCGCCGGGCAACGCATCGCGCTCACCGGCACGCCGGTGGAGAACCGGCTCACCGAGCTGTGGTCCATCTTCCAGGTGGTCGCGCCCGGTCTGCTGGGCAACGCCACGCAGTTCCGCCAGCACTTCGCCAACCCGATCGAGCGCGAGCACGACCCCGTCGCCACCGCCGAACTGCGCCGCCTCACCGGCCCGTTCCTGCTGCGCCGCACCAAGGCCGACAAGTCGCTGGTGCCCGACCTGCCCGACAAGGTCGAGCAGGTGGCGTGGGCGCCGCTCACCCGCGAGCAGGCGCACATGTACCAGGCCGTCGTCGACCAGTTGCTGGCCGACGCGCAGGAGGCCAGCGGCATGCGCCGCCGCGGTCTCGTGCTGGCCGCGCTCACGCGGCTGAAGCAGATCTGCAACCACCCCGCGCATGCCCTGGGCGACGGTTCGAAGCTGGCCGGGCGCTCGGGCAAGCTCACCCGCTTCGACGAGTTGGTCACCGATCTGCTCGACGCCGGCGAGCAAGCGCTGGTGTTCACGCAGTTCCGCGAGATGGGCCTGTTGTTGCAAACGCACCTTCACGAGCGCTTCAACCAGACCGTTCCGTTCCTGCACGGCGGCGTCACCAAAAACGGTCGCGAACCAATGGTGACGCGGTTCCAGGCCCGGCACCCCACCTCGCCGCTGCTGCTGGTGTCGCTGAAGGCCGGCGGCACCGGGCTCAACCTCACCGCTGCCAGCCAGGTGGTGCACTACGACCGCTGGTGGAACCCGGCCGTGGAAGACCAGGCCACCGACCGCGCCTGGCGCATCGGGCAGTCGCGCACGGTGTTCGTGCACAAGCTGGTCAGCGAAGGCACGGTGGAGGAGAAGATCGACGCGCTCATCACCGACAAGCGCGGCCTGGCCAACGCGGTGGTCGGCACCACCGGCGAGGCGTGGCTCTCCGAGCTGAGCACCGACCAGTTGCGCGATCTCGTCGTGCTCGACCACTCGCGCATCCGGGGCGCATCATGAGCATCGTCCTGGTGCCCGGGCAGTTCCGTGCGGATCCGCATCCGGTGGGCAAGTTGGCCAGCACGCTGCTGTCGGTCACGGTGGCCGGCATGGCCGACCCCGTGCGCTTCCGGCGCGGCAAGGGCTACGTGGCCGACGGCGCAGTCACCCGGATCACCCTCACCCCCGGCCAACTGGTGGCCACGGTGGAGGGCAGCCGTTCGCACGGCTATCAGGTGTACGTCACGGTCCGCACGGTCGAGCGCCCCGACGTGAGCACGCCCGAACTGCTGCGTGCGCAGATCAACCGGCTCACCCCCGAGGGCGACGACCTGATGGTCAGCTGCACCTGCCCCGACGACGCCGACCCGTGCAAGCACGCGGTGGCGGTGATCCTCGCGTTCGCCGCCGAGCTGGTGTCGCGCCCGGAGCTGCTGGTCGAGTGGCGTTGCGGCGCGGCCGGCGAGGCGCCGGCTCGGGCGCAGGTGGGGTCGCGCGCCCGCGGCAGCGAGCGGCACCTGCGGTTGGCGCCGGCGCTGCCCTCCGATCGACGCTCCACCGAACGACTGCGCACGCCCGAGCCGCCCTCGCCGTGGGAATCGCCCGAGTGGGCCGCGTTCATGGGCGAGCAACCACCGGCCGAGCCGGTGCCACCCGACGAGCCGGTGCAGGTACGGCGCACCATGCTGGGCACCATCGACCTCGGTGCCTGGGTGCGCAGCGCCATCGAAGAGCTCACCGGCCAGCAGTAGCCCGCGGCCCCGCGAGCGCGACGCGAGCGTCAGCCGCCGAGGCGCTTGCCGCCGAAGACCGTGATCTCCTGGCGCAGGGGTACGAGGTCGCGGCGGGGGGCGCGTCGTTCGGCCTCGGCGAGGGCGCCGGCGGCCAGCGAGCGCAGTTGCTCGTTCTCGTTGCGCAACCGCTCGACCTCGATCTCGAGCGCCATCACGCGACGGATGCCCTCGAGGTTCATGCCCTCGGCGGCGAGGTCGCTGATGCGGCGCAGGCGGTCGATGTCGATGTCGCTGTAGCGACGGTTGCCGCCCTGCGTGCGAGCCGGCTGCACCAGCCCGCGCCGCTCGTAGATGCGCAGGGTCTGCGGGTGCATGCCCGCCAGTTCAGCGGCGACGGAGATGACGTACACGGCGTGATCGCGTGATCGCATCAGGTCAACCCTTTCGCTCCGAGTCCGGCATGCCGGACCGTGGTGACACAGTAGTCGCCGCGGCGAAGGCCTCGACGGCCGCTCGCTGTTCGGCGGTGAGGTGCGCGGGCACCTGCACGTCGGTGGTGACGATGAGGTCGCCGGTGCCCTTGCTGGTGGTGAGGCCCTTGCCCTTCACGCGATGACGGCTGCCGGTCTGCGTGCCGGCACGCAGCCGCAGCGTGACTCGCGACCCGTCGAGCGTGGGCACGTCGATCTCGCCACCGAGCGCGGCTTCGGCGAAGGTGACCGGCACGCGCACGACCAGGTTGTTGCCGTCGCGCCCGAACATCGGGTGCGGGGTGACGCGACACTCGACGATGAGGTCGCCGGTGGGACCACCGTTGCGACCCGGCGCGCCGCGACCCTTGAGGCGGATCTTCTGTCCGTCGGCCACGCCGGCCGGGATGCGCGCCTGCACTTCACGCGGGCGCCGCTCGACTCGCGTGCCGCGGCACGTGGGGCACGCCTGCTCGATGATGACCCCGCCGCCACCGCAGGCGCGGCACGGCGAGGAGAACGAGAAGAAGCCCTGGTTGTCGTCGACCACACCGCGGCCACCGCACTGCGAGCACACCTTCGGCTGGGTGCCGGGCTTGGCGCCGCTGCCGTTGCACGTGCTGCACTGCGCGTCGCTGGTGAGGTGCAGCGTGGTGGTGAGACCGTGGGCCGCGTCGAGGAAGTCGAGCGTGAGCACCGCCTCCACGTCGGCGCCGCGCTGCGGACCGGCCGCGGCCGAGGCACCGCCGCCGCGGCGGCCGCGGTTGAACACCTGGCCGAGCAGGTCGCCGAGGCCGTCGGAGCCGACGTTGAAGTTGTAGCCACCCTGGCCACCGCCGGGGCTGCCGCTGTACCCACTCATCGGGCCGAGGCGGCGCACCTCGTCGTACTCCTTGCGCTTCGAGTCGTCGCCGAGCACGTCGTACGCGCCGCTGACCTCCTTGAAGCGCTCCTCCGCGGCGGCGTCGCCGGGGTGCGTGTCGGGGTGGCTCTCGCGAGCCAGCTTGCGATACGCCTTGGTGATGGCCTTCGCGTCGGCGTCGTCGCTGACGCCGAGCACCTTGTAGTAGTCCTTCTCGTACCACTCACGCTGTGCTGCCATGTGCCATCACCCCCTTCGTGTTCGTGTCTCGTGATCGGTTCACCCGGTGTGGCGAGCGGTCAGCCGCGCACCTTCACCATGGCCGCGCGCAGCACGCGCCCGTTCCAGGTGTAGCCGCTGCGCAGCACTTCGCTGACCACCGGCTCGCCACCGTCGCCGGGCTCGTGCAGCACGGCTTCGGCCAGGTTGGGGTCGAACGGCTGCTCGTGCAGGTTCATGGTCTCGAGCCCGAGCTTCTTCAGCTGCCCGAGGAGCAGGTTGAAGATGGGCTCGACCTCGCCGGGGTGCTGCAGGAACGCGGCTTCGCAGGCGTCGAGCACGGGCAGCAGGGCCTCGGCGAACTTGCCGGTGGCGCGCTGCACGTCGTCGGCCTGTTGGGTGGCCACGCGCTTGCGGTAGTTGTCGAAGTCGGCCTGCAGACGCAGCGCGATGTCCTTGAAGGAATCACGCTCCGTCAGCAGGGTGTCGACGTCGTGCTCGATGGCCTCCTGCGCGGCCTCGACGTCGGCGGCGTCGGCCGCCGCCAGGTCGTCGTCGAGGGCACGCAGACGGCTCATCTCACTGGTGCGGTCGGCCAACAGTTCGCTCTCGTCGAACTCGGCGAACTCGCTGGTGGGATCATCGGCCATGACCGGCTCAGCTCTCGGTCGGTTCGTCGACGATCTCGGCATCGATGATGTCGTCGTCGCTGCCGGAATCGTTGGCGTTGCCCTGACCGGTAGCCGCCGAGGTGCCGGCCGCGTTCTCCTGTGCGGCCTTCTCGTACAGCTTCTGGCTGAACGCCTGGCTGGCCTGCATGAGCGCCTCGTGAGCGGTCTTGATGGCAGCCATGTCGTTGCCGTTGAGAGCGGTCTTCAGCTCGGCGAGTGGGCCGTCGACCGTGGCCTTCTCGGCTTCGTCGACCTTGTCGGCGTTGTCGCGCAGCACCTTCTCCATCTGGTACACCAGCGAGTCGGCGTTGTTGCGGATCTCGGCCTCTTCACGGCGCTGACGGTCTTCCTCGGCGTGTGCCTCGGCGTCCTTCACCATCTGGTCGATGTCCTTCTTGTCGAGCGTGCTCTGACCGGTGATGGTCATGCTCTGCTCCTTGCTGGTGGCACGGTCCTTCGCGCTCACGTGCACGATGCCGTTGGCGTCGATGTCGAACGTGACCTCGATCTGCGGCACGCCACGCGGGGCGGGCGGCAGGTCGACCAGCTGGAACTTGCCGAGCGTCTTGTTGTAGGCGGCCATCTCGCGCTCGCCCTGCAGCACGTGGATCTCCACGCTGGGCTGCATGTCGTCGGCGGTGGTGAACACCTCGGTGCGCTTGGTGGGGATGGTGGTGTTGCGCTCGATGAGCTTGGTCATCACGCCGCCCTTGGTCTCGATGCCGAGGCTGAGGGGCGTGACGTCGAGCAGCAGGATGTCCTTCACGTCGCCGCGCAGCACGCCGGCCTGCACGGCTGCACCGATGGCGACCACTTCGTCGGGGTTGACCGACTTGTTGGGCTCCTTGCCGGTGAGGCTCTGCACGAGATCCGTGACCGCTGGCATCCGGGTGGAACCACCGACGAGGATGACGTGGTTGAGCTCGCCCTTGCTGATGCCGGCATCCTTCAGCGCCTGTTCGAAGGGAATGCGGCAACGCTCGATGAGGTCGGCGGTCATCTCCTGGAACTTGGCGCGGGGGAGCGACTCGTCGAGGTGCAGCGGGCCGTCGGCGGTGGCGGTGATGAACGGCAGGTTGATCTGGGTCTGCTGCACCTGGCTGAGCTCGATCTTGGCCTTCTCGGCCGCTTCCTTGAGCCGCTGCACCGCCATGTTGTCGTTGGACAGGTCGATGCCGTAGGCGCCCTTGAAGTTGCCGGTGAGCCAGTCGATGACCCGCTGGTCGAAGTCCTCGCCACCGAGGTGGGTGTCGCCGTTGGTGCTCTTCACCTCGAAGACGCCGTCGCCGATCTCGAGCACCGACACGTCGAAGGTGCCGCCGCCGAGGTCGA
>CAZWCU010000017.1:0-12485 GCA_964632715.1 uncultured Bifidobacterium sp.
GGAAGCCGCCGCAGAACGAGTCGCCGGCGCCGATGGTGTCGGCCACCTCGATGCGTTCGGTGGGCACGAGCACCTCGCTGCCGGCGGTGAGCACCCACGTGCCCTGCGCGCCCATGGTGACCAGCACCAGCGTGACACCGCGCCCGATCAGCATGCGCGCGTACTCCACCGGGTCGAGGCCGGGTGCGAGGTACTCCGTGTCGTCGTTGCTCACCTTCACGACGTCGGCGCGGGCGCACGCCTGGTCGACACGCTGCACGTACGCGGCGCGATCGGTGATGACGCCGGCGCGGCAGTTCGGGTCGATCATCACCAGCGTGTCGTCGGGCAGCGCCTGCAGGTAGTCGATGAGCGTCGAGGCCATCGGCTCCAGCACCAGGCCGAGTGTTCCGGCGTGCACCGCCGACGGCGCCAGTGCCGCGACGGGGACCGCGTCGAGCGACGGCGCCGACGTGCCGGCGAGGTAGAAGCGGTAGGTGGCCGCGCCGCGCTCGTCGAGCTCGGCGGCAGCGAGGGTGGTGGGCAGGGGAGTGCGCACGGTCGCGTCGGCGCTCACGCCGTCGGCGAGGAGCTGCGCGAACAGCCGGCAGCCGAACCGGTCGTCGGAGACGGCCCCCAGGAACGTGACCGGCTGCTGCAGGCGACCGATGGTGCGAGCCACGTTGTACGGCCCGCCGCCGAGCTTCGCGACCACCGCCGCATCGGTGTCGATCACGAGGTCGACCAGCGCTTCGCCTGCCACCACGATCATGACGTGGAACCTAGTTCGCGCGACACGTCACAGCGACATGCCGCGCACGCGACCCTCGTAGATGGCGTGCACCGCGGTGCGGGCGGCCACGGCGTCGCCGACCGCGTGCATCTCGACCGTGTCGAGCGCGGCGAGGTCGTCGAACAGGCCGGTCTCGGAGGTGTTGGTGGTTGCCAGCACGAGTGCGTCGGCCTCGATGGTGTGCTCGCTGCCGTCGAGCAGGTTGCGCACGACGGCCGCCGTGCCGGTCCACTCGACGAGCGCCGACTCCGTGTGCCACGTAGCGCCCAGCCGTGCGAGCCGGGCGCGCAGTTCGTAGTCGCCGGCCGTGCGCTGCACCCAGTAACCCACCATCGGGTGCGCGGTGACGATGACCACGCGATGACCGCGCTCGGCGAGGTGCCACGCCGTGCCCCCGCCGCGCCAGTCGCCGGTGTCGTCGAGCAGCACCACGGTGGAGCCCGGCCGCGCCCGGTGCGCCATGACGTCCTCCACCGCCCACACGTTCGGCAGGTGCACACCGGGCAGCTCGGCCATCAGCGGCAGTTGCCGTTGGAAGCCGGTGCCGGTCGGTTGCGACCCGGTCGCGATGACGACGACGTCGGCGCCGGCCGCCGCGACCTCCTCGGCCGACATCGGGTGGTTCACCCGCACCCGCACGTCGAGCCGTTCGAGCTCGCGTCGGTACCACTCGATCAGGTCGGTGATCTGCGACCGTCGCGGCTGCAGTCCGGCGAGACGGAACGAGCCACCCAGCTCGGGTCCGGCCTCGGCCAGCGTCACCCGATGTCCCCGCTCGGCGGCCACACGGGCCGCCTCCAGTCCTGCCGGGCCGCCGCCGACCACGAGCACGTCGCGTGGAGTCGGTGCCGGCTCGAAGGTGTCGCCGCCCCACTCGAACTCGCGGCCGACCGACGGGTTCACCAGGCACGAGATCCAGTAGTCGCGGGAGCGCCGGCCCCAGCACATCTGGTTGCACGAGATGCACCCGCGCACCTCGTCGGCGCGCCCCTGCAGCGCCTTGTTCGCGAGGTGAGGGTCGGCGATCTGTCCGCGCACGATGCTCACCATGTCGGCCTGGCCGGAGGCGACGACGTAGTCGGCGTTCTCGGGCGTGCGGATGTGGCTCTCCGCCTGCACCTTCGCGTGGCGCACCACCTGCTTGAGCCGCTCGGCCATCGGCACCCCGAGCTGGTCGGGCTGCTGGTAGGTGGGGATGATCTTGTCGAAGCTGAAGTAGCTGCCGGTGCCGCAGGTGACGTAGTCCATCAGCTGTCGCTCGTCGTGCCACGCGACGATCTCGCACAGCTCGTCGATCTGCAGCGCGGCGGGCACGCCTTCGTCGATGCTCACCGCGAGGCCGATGACGAACTCGTGGCCGACGCGCTCGCGGATGCGCCGCATGATCTCGCTCGAGAACCGCATCCGGTTCTCGAACGAGCCGCCCCACTCGTCGGTGCGGCGGTTGCTCCACGGCAGCCAGAACTGGTCGATGATCGCGTTGTACGCGGCGAACAGTTCGACGCCGTCGAACCCGCAGCGCTGTGCGCGCTCGGCCGCGTCGACGAACGACTGGATGATCTCCTCGATCTCGCCGGGCGACATGGCGTGGCTGCCGTCGCCGTCGTGGTACGACGGCAGGCCGGAGGGCGACCACGACGGCTGGTAGCTGTTGTCGAAGTCGCCGTGCTGGCCCACGTGGTACAGCTGGTGCAGGACGACGCACCCTTCGGCGTGCACCGCGTCGGTGATCGCTCGGAAGCCGGGGATCACCGCGTCGTCACCGTGGCGGAAGTTGCCCCGTGTGAGCACGGCGGTGGCGTGCACCGGCACCGGCTCCACGACGATCATCCCGGCGCCGCCGCGAGCGCGTTCCAGGTAGTACCCGAGGTGGCGCGCACCGGGCAGACCGGCCTCGCTCATGTTGGCGGTGTGGGCACCGAACACGATGCGGTTGCGCAGCGTGACGTGACGGAGCTGCAGCGGCTCGGCCAAGTGTGGGTAGCTGGTGCTCATCTCGCTCCTGGGTGTCAGCGGATTCCTGGTACGACCGTACTCATCGCGGACGGGTGGGAGAATCGGCGGATGGACGACGACCGGTTGCAGTGGATCTACTCGGCGACGAGCCCGGCCGAGCTGCGCGAGCGCTACGAGGTGTGGGCCGCCGAGTACGACTCGGATCTCGACGGAATGCAGTGGCTGGCTCCGCTCGCGGGTGCCCAACGCTGTCACCACTTCGCCGGCCCCGATGCTCACGTGCTCGACGCGGGGTGCGGCACCGGCCTGGTGGGCACGCACCTGCGAGCTGCGGGCGTCGGCAGGTTGGTCGGCTTCGACCTGTCGCCAGCGATGTTGCAGCAGGCCACAGCGCGCCGGTGGCCCGGCGGCGCGGTCTACGACGACCTGGTGCTCGGGTCGTTGCTGGACCCGCTGCCGTTCTCCGCCGCCGGCTTCGACGCAGTCGTGTCCGTCGGGGTGTTCACCATCGGCCACGTCGGGCCGGCCGCCCTCGCCGGGCTGACGACGGTGTTGCGCCCGGGTGGGCACGTGTCGGTCACGTTCCGCGACGATTCCGTCGGCCCACTCGGCTACGAGGCCGAGGCGGCGCGTTTGCAGGCCGACGGCGTGTGGCAGTTGGTCGAGCGCACCGAGGCGGCACCCTTGATCACCGAGGGCGGTGTGGGTGCGCCGATGCGCGTGTGGACCTGGCAGGTTCTCGGCTGACACGGCGCTCGCCGTACGCTGCGCTGATGAGCAGTGACGACGCCGACCTGCGGCAACTGATCGCCCGCTTCGACCCGAGCGACCTCGGCTTCATCGCCGATCCGTACCCGGTGCTCGATGCGCTGCGCGAGGCCACGCCCATCTTCTGGAACGAGACCACCTCGCAGTGGACGCTCACCCGCTTCTCCGACGTGCAGGAGAGCCTGCGCGATCGTCGCATGGGTCGCAGCTACACGCACCTCTACACGCACGCGCAGGTGGGCAGAGCAGAACCCGACCCGCGGTGGGCGGCCTTCCTGCAGCACGAACGCTGGTCGCTGCTGTGTCTCGAACCACCCGATCACACGCGCATCCGTCGCCTGGTGGCGAAGGTGTTCACACCGCGCGCGGTCGCGGCGTTGCGGCCCGCCGTGCAGGGCTTCTCCGACGAACTGCTCGACCGATGCCGGGAGATGGGCGAGTTCGAGCTGCTTCGCGACTACGCGCAGCCGTACTCCGTGGCGGTCATCGCCTCGATGCTCGGCGTGCCGCGCAGCGACACGCAGCTGCTGCTCGACTGGAGCCACGCCATCGTCAAGATGTACGAGCTGAGCACCACCGACGAGGGGCGCGCGGCTGCCGATCGAGCGGCGGGGGAGTACATCGAGTACACCAAGGCGCTGCTCGCGGCGCTGCTGCGGCTGGCCGCCGGACTGCTGGTCACGGAGCTCGTACGCGTGGAGGACGAAGGCGACACGCGCACCGAGGACGGGATCGTCTCCACCACGATGGAGCTGCTGGAGGCCGGTCACGAGGCGACGGTCAACACGCTCGGCAACGGCATGCGCGCCATCCTGCGCCACCCCGGCGAGTGGCAGCGCGTCGTCGGCGGCGAGGTGCCGGCGAAGGTGGCGGTGGAGGAGATGCTGCGCTGGGACCCTCCGCTCCACCTGTTCGAGCGCTGGGTCCTGGACGACGGCGTGGAGATCGCCGGACAACCCATCGAGGTGGGTCAGGAGATCGCAATGCTGTTCGGTGCCGCGCAGCGCGATCCACGACGATTCGCGAACGCCGATCGGTTCGACATCGGCCGCGGCGACACCGCACACATCGGCTTCGGCGGTGGCATCCACTTCTGCGTCGGTGCGCCGCTCGCCCGGCAGGAGATCGAGGTCTCGGTCGCCGGCCTCGCCGCCCGCTTCCCCGAGATCGAGATGGCCGTCGAGCCGGTGTACCACCCCAACTTCGTCATCCGCGGCCTCACCGCCCTCCACCTCCACGGCTGAACGTCAGGGGCTGAGGACGGGCCTGGCGCGGGTGAGCACTTCGGCCACGTCGGCCTCGGTGGTCTGGAAGCTGGTGACGAAGCGGACGACACCGTTGCCCATGCCGTAGAACAGCAACCCGGCATCGGCCAGCGCGACCGCGGCCTGCTCGCCGACGCTGGCGAACAGCATGTTCGCCTGCGGTTCGGCGAGGAACGCCACATCGAGCGCGCGCAGCCCGTCGGCGAGCGCGGCCATTGCATCGTTGGCCCGCGTGGCCAGCCGCAGCCAGAGTCCGTCGGTGAGGTACGCGACGAGTTGCGCCGACTGGAACCGCATCTTGCTGGCCACGTGACCGGATCGCTTGAGGCGGTAGACGAGCTGATCGGCGACGGCTGGGTCGAAGCAGACGATGGCGTCGGTGCTCAGCACGCCGTTCTTGGTGGCGCCCAGCGAGAACGCATCCACACCGGCCGCGGCGGTGAGTGCGGAAGGCGAGCACTGCAACGCCACGATCGCGTTCGCGACTCGCGCGCCGTCGAGGTGCATGCGCAGGTCGCGCGTGCGTGCCAATGCGGCGAGCGCCGCCACCTCGGCGGTGGTGTACACCGTGCCGAAGTCGGTGGGGCAGGTGACCGACACGACCGACGGCTGCGAGTGGTGGGGGTCGCCCCAGTTGGTGCGGTCGAAGGCCTGCTGCACCACGGTGGGCGACAGCTTGAAGTGCTCGCCGGACAGGCCGTGCATCACCGCGCCGCCGCTGAACAGCGAGGTGGCGCCACCCTCGTTCGCGAAGATGTGCGCGGTCTCGTGGCACAGCACGCTGCCCCATGGCGGGCACAGCGCGGAGAGCGCGAGCGAGTTCGCGGCCGTGCCGCTGACCACAGGAAACACGTCGGCGTCCGGGTGTTCGAACACCTCGCGCACGATCTCGCGCAGCTGGGCGGTGAGGTCGTCGCCGCCGTACGCGAGTGCCGACCCTTCATTGGCCGACGCCAGCGCGGCGAGGATCTCCGGGGCGACCCCGGCCGAGTTGTCGCTGCGCAGTTCGATCGGCCGTGGGCTCATGCACGCCACACTACGAGTCGGTGCCGCGACCTCCGGTGTTGACACCGCCCCCGCCATGAGGTGCAGACTGCGGCCGATGCCCAGTCGCCGCCGTCCGAAGTCGCCCAGTCAACCTGTCGCGCCGGCACCCGCCGCGTCGTCGGCCCCACGTGCGTCACCGCGCAGCAACGTCGATGCCGACCTCGAGCGCTTCGCCGCCGCGTTGAAGGAGAGCGAGCAGCTCGACCGTGCGGCCAAGCAGAAGTCGCAGCAGGCAAAGGCCGACACGGCTCGCGCCGCGGATGAGGCGGCCGCCACCGCAGCATCACTCGCCACGGCCAGGCGCGACCTCGAACGCGCCGTCGAGGCCGTTCGGCAGGCGAAGCAGCTGGGCAAAGGCCGCGCGGCAGCCGACGAGGCGTGGAAGGTCGCGAAGGCGCGGGTGATCGAGCTCGAGACCGGCGTCGCGCCCGCGTGGGCTCCGAAAGCCCCGGCCGAGCAGGCCGCCGAAGAAAGTCAGTCGGAGGAGTAGCAGGACACGACAGCACGCAGGGTGGTCCCTACACTTCGCGTCTCACCGGACCGAGCAGAGGGAATGATCGTGCATGGCTCGTTACGTCACCACCGTTCGCACACAGATGTCGCCCGCAGAGGCCTTCGAGTACATGGCCGACCTCCGCAACTTCGCGGAGTGGGACCCTGGCGTGAAGAAGGTCGTGCAGGTCACTGGTGAGGGCGGCGGCCCCGGCGCCGAGTTCGACGTCACTGTCAGCGGCACCACCCTGCGCTATCGAACCGAAGTGCACCACCCGACCAACGAGCTGCTGGTCGTGGCCAAGAGTCGCATGCTCACCTCCACCGACAAGGTCTCGATCGTCGGCGATCACGGCGCCACCCTCGTCACGTACGACGCCGAACTCCGCCTCAACAGCGTGCTCGGCCTCGCCGACCCGCTGCTGAAGCCGGCCTTCAAGCGGATCGGCGACCGAGCCGCAGCCGGCCTCCGGCGCGTGCTCGACGGCACCGACGCCACGGCGCCCGCATGAGCGTGCGCGACGCGGTCGACGCTGCGTTGGAGCTGCCGGTGTTCACCAGCTTCACCCGTCTCGGCTACGACGCACGGTCGCGCCTGGAGCATTGGACCGACCTCGACAGCTACGACCTGACGGGTCGCGTGATGCTCGTCACCGGGGCCACCAGCGGTCTCGGCCTCGTGGCTGCACGACAGCTCGCCGCCAACGGCGCCACCGTCGTGCTGCTCGGCCGCGAGGCAGCGAAGACCGCCGGTGTCCGCGTCGCGCTCGCGGCCGAGACCGGCAACGACTCGGTCACCACGGTCGTGGCCGACATGGGTGATCTCGCCGCCGTGCGGCGCGTCGCCGATGAGATCAGCGAGCGGTTCGAGCGGCTCGACGTGCTCGTGCACAACGCCGGCGCGCTGAGCGCCACCCGACAGGTCGCACCGGCGGCAGGCGGGGCAGCGCCACTGGAGCTCACCGTCGCCAGCCAAGTGGTCGGGCCGTTCCTGCTCACCTCGTTGCTGCTGCCACTGCTCGAACGTTCCGGAGCCTCCTCGCCGGCGCGGGTGATCACGATGTCGTCGGGCGGCATGTACGCCACCGGCCTGCACGTCGACGATCTGCAGATGGGCGACGACTACAAGGGCAGCGAGCAGTACGCGCGTGCGAAGCGCGCGCAGGTGACGCTCAACGAGATGTGGGCCGAACGCCACCCGGGTCGGAAGGTCGTGTTCCATGCGATGCATCCCGGCTGGGCCGACACGCCCGGCGTGCGCGACTCGCTGCCCACCTTCCGCAAGGTGGTGGGGCCGTTGCTGCGCTCACCCGAACAGGGCGCCGACACGCTGGTCTGGCTGGCAGCCGACGACGGCGAACCGCTCGCTCACAGCGGCAGCTTCTGGCTCGATCGCAAGCAACGCGACCTGCACAAGCTGCCGATGACCAAGCGCACCGACACCCCGCTGCAGCGCACGGCGCTGTGGAACTGGGTCGCCGAAGCTGCGGGTGCATGATCACGTGTGGGTTTCTGCCGAACGCGATAGGCTGACGGCTTCAAGGGTTCCCGCTTTGGCGGATCCACGTCGAAGGTGAGGGCCCAAATGGCCACAGGTACTGTCAAGTTTTTCAACGCCGAAAAGGGTTACGGGTTCATTTCCCGTGAGCAGGGCGAAGATGTGTTCGTTCACTTCTCGCAGATCCAGGGCGAGGGCTACAAGTCCCTCGTCGAAGGCCAGAGCGTCGAGTTCGACGTGGCCCCTGGTCGCAAGGGTGAAGAAGCACAGAACGTCCGCCCCCTCTGAGCAGCAACGGTCGTGCCAAGCGCGACCGCGAGCGTGCAAAGCAGGAGAAGGCCGCGCTGAAGCGCGAACGGAAGGCTACTGAGGCCGCCGCAACGCCCGACGACGACACGACGGAAGTCGTGCACCGTGCACAGGACGATGTGCTGGCCGATCTGGCCCGCCTGCACCAGCAGTTCGACGACGAGCAAGTCTCGTTCGACGACTTCGAGTCGGCCAAAAGCCTGCTGCTGGCGCAACTCGCGGTCGAGTGATCGATCGCAAGCACACGCTGTCACTGGCGTCACGAACCGGAGCATTCGCTCCGGGGCGTGGCGCCAGTGTCGCGTCCGGGCACACGACACGATAGGAATGGGCCGATGAGCGCTCGCGACTGGTCCGCCACGCCCCTCACCGCCACGTTCGGTGCAGAGCTGCGCGGTGCTCGTGCGGTCGGCGATTCGCTCGATCCGATGGTGCTCAGCGGTCTGTTGGAGGAGCACCTGCTGCTGGTGCTGCGCGACCAGCACCTCACTCACGCGGAGCAGGTGGCGCTGGCGCGTGCGCTCGGCGAGCCGACGCCCGCGCACCCGGTGGTGCCAGGGCACCCCGACCATCCCGAGATCCTGGTGCTCGACGGCGCGCAGGGCGGGCGCAACGCTCGGTGGCACACCGACGTCACGTTCATGCCCACGCCGCCGGCGGCCTCGGTGCTGGTGGGCGATGTCGTGCCCGAGTTCGGGGGCGACACGATGTGGGCCGACACGCGGTCCGCCTACGAGCGGCTCGCAGCGCCGCTGCGCGATGCCGTCGAGCACATGGAGGCGGTGCACCGCATCTCCCCGCTGGCCTACTGGGGCGAGCCGTTCGACTCCGCGCTCGGCCGCGACGATGCGCAGCAGTTGCTCGACGACGCGGCCAAGGTGCCGCCGGTCATCCATCCGGTGGTGCGCGTGCACCCGGTCACCGGTCGTAAGAACCTGTTCGTCAACCCCGGGTTCACCACGCACATCGTCGGCCTCTCGCGCATCGAGAGCGACGGCCTGCTGCAGTTGTTGTACCAGCACATGACCCAACCGGAGCTGGTGCTGCGGCACCACTGGCGCAACGGCGACGTGGTCATCTGGGACAACCGGGCCACCATGCACTACGCCGTCGACGACTATGGCGACGTCGACCGTCGGATGCGCCGTGTCACCATCCGCGGCGGCGCGGCGGTGGGTCCGTCGGGTGCGGAGAGTCGCGTCGCCGACGATCCGCTCGTCGCAATCCGCTGACCGCGGCTGCGGTCAGTCGCGGTCGTCGGCCCATGCGATCGCAGCGCGGGCCGCGGCCACCGCGGTGCTGAACGACGCCTGCAACAGGTAGCCGCCGGTCGGCGCGTCCCAGTCGAGCATCTCGCCGGCGACGAACTGGCCGGGGAGCGTGTGGAGCATGAACCCGTCGGTGACCTCCGTGAGTGCGATGCCGCCCGCGCTGGAGATGGCGCGATCGATGCCGGCGGTGGCGGTGATGACGAGCGGGACTCGCGTGACGAGCGCAGCCAGCGGCTCGGACTCGACAGGCAGGTCGTTGCCGGTCGCCTCACGCAGGAAGGCGACCGCCACCGGTGACAGCCCGAGCGTGCGTCGCAGCGTGTTCGTGAGCGAGTCCTTCGGCCGCCGGCGGGCGAGACGCGCGACCACATCGGCGATGGCCAGGTCGGGCAGCAGGTCGATGTGCACCGTGCACGCTCCGGTGGCGTCGATCGCATCGCGCACGGCCGCCGATTGCGTGTAGACGGGACCGGACTCGATGCCGTCGGCCGTGATGGTCATGTCGCCGCGGACCCAGTCGTCGTGCACGCCGACCGCAACGTTCTTCAGGGGAGCTCCCGCGTGAGCGTCGGCGAACCGCGCGGTCCACGACACGAGCAGCCCGCAGTTCGAGGGTCGCAGCGCTCGCACGTCGATGCCGGCGGTGCGGAACGCATCGACCCAGCCACCGTCGGAGCCGACCCTCGGCCAGGTGGCGCCGCCCAGCGCGAACACGACCACGTCGCTGGTCACGTCCACTGCGCTGCCGTCCGCGGCGCGGAACACGAGCGTCGGTGCAGCGCTCCCGGCGGCCCAACCGATCCAGCGGTGACGAGTGTGCAGCTGCACGCCGGCGGCCGTCAACCTGGCCAACCAGGCGCGGAGCAGGGGAGTGGCGCGCATGGCCGTGGGGAACACTCGGCCCGTCGACCCGACGAACGTGGTTGCACCCAGTGCTGCCGCCCACTGGCGAAGGTGATCGGGCGTGAACGCCCGCACGGCCGCCGCCACCTGCGGCGCGCTGCCATAGCGAGCGAGCAGCTGTTCGAGCGGTTCGGCGTGCGTGAGGTTCAGGCCACTGCGGCCGGCGAGCGACAGCTTGCGGCCGGCCGATGGCATGTGCTCGTACACGTGCACGGCGAAGCCGGCGTCGGCGAGCACCTCCGCGGCCATCAGGCCCGCGGGTCCTGCGCCGACGACGGTCGCGGTGCGGCTCATTCGAGCAGTGCGAGCACCGCGTGCTGGCCCATCCGACGCGCGTGCTCCGCAGCCGTGGCGCCGTCGCGGTCGGCCAGCGATCGGTCGGCGCCGGCCGCGAGCAGGATGCGCACGATCTCCTGGTAGGGCTCGGAGCCGTCGCCGAGGATCACGGCTTCGAGCAGTGCGGTCCAGCCGACGTCGTTGATGTGGTCGACGTCGATGCCGGTGGTGGCAACGCGGCGCACGTACTCCACGTGCCCACGCTCGCTGGCCGGGATGATGCTGACGCCGCCGTATCGGTTGCGCAGCGTCATGTCGGGGTTTGCAGGGAGCAGCGCCTCGAGCATCGCGACGCTGCCCGTCGTGCCGGTGGCGAGCCACGGCGTGTCGTGACGGTCGTCGAACGAGTCGGCGCTGGCTCCGCTCGCCACCAACACCTCGGCGACCGCGACGTGGTCGCCGAGCACCGCCAGCAACAATGCGGTGCGACCGCGCTGATCGCACGCATCGAGCGATGCCCCGGCCTCGAGTGCCGCGCTCACTGCCGCGACGTCGCCGAGGGCGGCGGCATGCAGCAGCGAGTCGTCGAGGTCGACCGAGGTCAAGTCATCTCGTAGCGGATGGGCAGCCGCTTGAAGCCGCTGACGAAGGTGCTGCGGCTCAGCTCGGCGGGGCCGGCGAGCTCGGCGTGTGCGAGACGCGGGATGAGCGCGCCGAACAGCGCCTTCATCTCCATGCGAGCGAGCATCGCGCCGAGACAGAAGTGCACGCCGAAGCCGAACGCGAGGTGTTTGTTGGGTGTGCGCCCGACGTCGAACGTGAACGGGTCGGGGAACACGTCCTCGTCGCGGTTCGCCGACCAGTAGGAGAGCAACACGTCCTGCCCGGCCTTGATGGTGGTGCCGCGCACTTCGTAGTCGACCGTCGCGGTGCGCATGAAATGCTTCACGGGCGACGTCCAGCGGATCATCTCGTCGACCGCGGTGGCCATCAGCGACGGGTCGGCCTTCAGGCGGGCGAGCTGGTCGGGGTTCTCGATCAGGGCCTTGAGACCGCCCGACATCGAGTTGGAGGTGGTGTCGTGGCCGGCAGTGGCGGTGATGATGTAGTAGCCGAGCTGTTCCTTGTGGCCGATCGGTTGGCCGTCGACCACGCCGTTGGCGATGACCGACGCGAGGTCGTCGGTGGGGTTCGCCTTCCGGTAGGCGGTGATGCCGTCGAAGTAGGCGACGAAGTCGGCGACGGTCTGGATGATGCCGGCCAGCACGTCGTCGTCGCGCTTGAAGTCGTCGTCGTCGGCGCCGAACAGCTCCTGGGTGAGCCGCAACATGCGCGGGTAGTCGCTCTCCGGCAACCCGAGGATGGCGAGGATGACGTACAGCGGGTACTCCATCGCGATGTCGGTGGCGAAGTCGACCGTGCCGCCCGCGTCGATCATCTGCTGCACCGAACGCTCGGCCAGTTCGGCGAGTCGCACGTCGAGCTTGGCCAGGTTCTTGGGCAGGAACCAGTCGGCGGTGAGGTTGCGGTGGTGGCGGTGCTCGGGGTCGTCCATCGGCACCAGCGACTTCACCAGGGTCCCTTGCATCGCACGCATCGCGTCGGCCTACTTGTTGCCGAGGATCGCGCGCGGTGCGTTCAGGAACTCGTTGGGGTGCAGTTCGATGTCGAGCACGTCGGCGTGCTTGGTGATGACGTAGAACGGGTTGAAGTGGGGGTGCTCCACCCAATGCACCGGCGACTCATGGCGCAGCTTGGTGGTGGCCGCGTGGAACAGCGCCTCGTCGGTGAACGTGTCGCCGGAGAGGAACGCTTGACCCGCCTGTTCCAAGGTGAGATCGGCGTACTGGTTCGAGTCGGTCATCGTGGATCCTCTTCGTGATGGAGCGCAGGCACACCAGCCCGCTGCGCCGAAACTACTGTGCGAC
>CAZWCU010000017.1:12585-19806 GCA_964632715.1 uncultured Bifidobacterium sp.
TCAGTAGAGGGTGGTGCGGACTCGTTCGGGGTAGGCGTCGTCGTACGCCTTGCCGTCGAACGCGCCGTTGGTGATGGCTTCGTTGATCTGGCCGACGGTGGGGAGGTCGGCGGGATCGCGGAAGCCGGCGGGGTCCCACAGGTGCGAACGGATGAGCGCCTTCGGGCACTGCGTGTACACCGTCTCGATGGAGACCACGATCACCGTGGCCGGCAGCTTGTCGTGCAGCAGGAACCGCTCGCGCAGGGCGCGGTCGGTGGCGAGCACCGCCGAGCCGTTCACCCGCAGTGTGACGCCGATGCCGGGCACTAGGAACAGCAGGCCGATTCGTGGGTCGACCACCAGGTTGCGCAGTGTGTCGACGCGGTTGTTGCCGCGTCGGTCGGGGATCAGCAGCGTGCGCGGGTCGGCCACCTCGACGAACCCGGCCGGGTCGCCACGAGGCGAGCAATCCATGCCCTGCGGGCCCGACGTGGCGATGACCACGAACGGCGATGCCTCCACGTAGCGCTGGTGCAGCGGGGTGAGGTGATCGACCTCCTTGGTGAGCGACGACGCCACCGGTTCGCCGTACAGGGCTTCCAGCTCCGTGATCGATCCGACCAGTTCCACGACCGCGCACCGTACCGGGGCGTGGACGAAAAGTCTGCCAGAATTCTCCCTACCGACCGGTAGGTAGAGTAGAATGGGTTCTGTGACGAGCACCGACCATGCCCTTCCCGCCGCCCGAACCCACTCGCTGAACGACGTGCGGGCCATCATCCCCGAGGCCTGCTATCAGCGGTCCACCGGGAGAGCCATCCTCGCGCTCGCACAGGCTGCGGTGCTCTACCTGCTGCCCATCGCAGGGCTCGCGCTCACCAACACCTGGTGGGCGTTGCTGCTGCTGTGGCCGCTCGCCGGGATGGCGGTCTCGGGACTGTTCGTGCTCGGCCACGACGCATCGCACGGCGCCCTCGTCGAGTCGCGCAAACTGAACCGCATCATCGCCCAGGTGTGCATGGTGCCCAGCTTCCACGTGGAAGCCGCCTGGGATCTCGGCCACAACCGCATCCACCACGGGTACACCACTCGCCAGGGCTTCGACTTCGTCTGGCACCCGGCCACCGCCGACGAGTACCGGGCGATGAGCCGCTTCGCTCGTCTCCGTCACCGCTTCGAGTGGTCGCGGTTCGGCTCCGGCGCCTACTTCCTGCGCACCGTGTGGTGGCAGAAGATGTGGCGCTTCAACGCGCCCGGCAAGCGTCGCGACGCCATCATCCGCGACAAGATCGTGCTCACCGCCGTGCTGGTCGTGCTGTTCGGCGCCGCCGCCACGTGGGGCGCCATCAGCGGTGGCGTCATCGGTGCGTTCTGGATGCCGTTCAAGCTGCTCGTCGTGCCGTTCCTCATCTTCGTGCAGGTGATCGGCTGGACCGTCTACGTGCACCACGTCGCACCCGACATCCGCTGGTGGCCGCGCAAGGAGTGGAGCCAGTTCAAGGGCCAGATGGAGAGCACCACCATCATGCGCGTGAACCCGGTGGTCAACGCGCTGTGGCTGCACAACATCATGGTCCACGTGCCGCACCACGTCGACGCCCGCCTGCCGTTCCACAAGCTGCCCGCGGCCGCAGCGGCGATCGCCGAGCACTACCCCGACACCGTGCGCTCGGCGCGCCTGTCGCTGCGCAGCTACGCCAACGACGCGTCGCAGTGCAAGCTGTACGACTTCGAGGCCGGCCGCTGGATGCCGTACTCCGAAGCGGTCGTCTGACCCAGCGCCGTTCCTGTCGAGTTCACGCGACGGCGGTGCGAGCGCGCCGGCTGTTGGTGACCGCGACGATGGTGACGAAGGCGATGCCGCCGACGATGGCGAACGCCCACCGCAGGTCGAGCCAACCGCCGAGGGCGCCGACCGCCACCGCAGTGAGCATCGCTCCGAGGCGCTGACCGAACAACATCGCGCCCAACCCGGCGCCGGCGGTGGTGCCGGGCAGCCGTGCCGCGGTGGCGTACAACTGAGGGAAGACCACCGACAGGCCGAGGCCCCAGATGGAGAGCCCGATCAGCGCGACCGCGGTGACCGGTGCCACGACCGTCACGACCAGGCCGATGCCGATCAGCGACAGTGCACCGACCAGCAGCCGTCGCGGGCCCAGCCGATCGAGCACGTGGTCGCCGGCGAGCCGGCCGACGAGCATCGCGCCCGCGCAGGCCACGGTGCCGAAGCCACTGAACCGGCCGGCGTCGAACACGTCGCGCAGCAGCACCGCGGCCCAGTCGTTCGGCGTCACCTCGAGCGCGATGGCGGCCATCGCGGCCACGGCCATCGACACGACCACGGGCGACAGCCGTCTGGTGGGCCGCGGTTGACTGTCGTCGCCCTCGGCTGTCGGAGCCACCGGCTCGGGTGGTGGGTCGACCGGCACCAGCCAGCGCTGCACCATCAACACGGTGCCGAGCAGCACCACGCCGACGACCGCGAGATGGAGTCGCACGTCGATGCCGGCCGCCGATGCCGCGGAGCCGACCAGCGCGCCACCGGTGAACCCGAGGCTCCACATCGCATGCAACCGGTTCATGATCGACCGGCCGAGTTGCGTCTGCACCGCCACGCCCTGCGTGTTCATGGATGCGTCGTTGAACACGTCGAGCACGCCGAGCACTGTCAGCAACAGCAGCAGCAACGGCGCCACCGGCACCCACGCGATCAGCGGCATCCCGATCGACAACAGTGCGGCCGCCACGATCACCAGCCGCCGGCTGCCGAGGCGGTCCATGGCCCGCGAGACGGTGAGCGACCCGATCAACCCACCCAGCCCGCCGCCGAGCAGCGTGGCACCGAGGCCCGCGTTGCCGATGCCGAGCTGGTCGCGGATCTCGGGGATGCGGGGCAGCCAGTTGGAGAAGGTGGCGCCGTTGACCGTGAACAGCGCGGCAACGGCCATGCCCGAATGTCGAAGTCGTGGCGCGGAGCCGTCGGGCACTGAGGTCACGTGGCCAGTGTGGCGGATCGCCGACCCGATCGAACAGTGGATGTGTCGCATGTCGCGTTGACACGTCGCCGATCACCGTTCACGCTGATCGACGACGTGCAATGAGGCACGACCCGGGGCGAGGGGCACCATCGATGACGACGTACGCCGAAGCGGACCTTCCGCAACTGTTCCCCGGCACGGTCAACACGGCCGAAGGTGCCAGGGCACTGTTCGCAGAGGCGCGGGCGAGCGCCACCATCGGCCGCGGCGCGTTCGGGCCGATCGCGATCCACCACCACGACGTGGTGGAGCTGCTGCGCGACAAGCGACTGCGCGGCCCGGGCATGGACTTCGCCCGCGTCTCGGGCATCCCCGAGGGCAGCCGAGCGTGGAAGCGCCAGGAGCAGATCCTGCTGTTCATGGAAGGCGACGACCACCACCGCCTGCGCCGTCTCGTGTCCAAGGCGTTCACCCCGAAGGCGGTCGAGTCGCTGCGTCCCACCACGCGCGCCACCATCGCCGGGCTGCTCGACGCTGTCATCGACGCCGGATCCTGCGACGCGGTACCCGCACTCTGCGAACCGTTCCCCATCCCGGTCATCTGCGCACTGGTCGGCATCGAACCCGACCGCGTCGCCGACATGAGCCGCTGGGCGTCGTCCATCCTGCAGTCGTTGCGCCTCGACGCCGGCGCGTACCTGGCGGAGATCGAGCAGGCCCAGGCCGAGCTGGACGACTACCTCGACGTGCTGATCGACGAGCGTCGCGCGGCGCCGCGCGACGACCTGCTGTCGAATCTGATCCTCGCGGAGGAGGAGGGCGACCGGCTCTCTCGCTCGGAGCTGCAGTCGGTGGTGGCGATGATGCTGGTGGCCGGTACCGACACCACGCGCAACCAGCTGAGCAACATGATCCACACGTTCGCAGAGCACCCGGACCAGTGGGCGCTCCTGCGCGCTCGCCCGGAGCTGGTGCCGAACGCGGTGGAGGAGGCGATTCGCTGGGAGCCTGCCACCGAGGCGCTGCCGCGCGTGGCGGCCGAGCCGTTGGACATCGGCGGCTATCGCGTGGAAGCCGGCTCGATCGTGGTGCTGATGTCGATGTCGGCCAACCACGACACCACCGCGATGGAGGGCGCCGACGTGTTCGACATCGCTCGCGAGACTCCCGCGGGCTGGCACCTGCTCACCTTCGGTGGCGGCATCCACTACTGCCTCGGCGCCAGCCTGGCGCGCCTCGAGCTCACCGAAGCGCTGGCGGAGCTGTCGTCGCGGCTGCCCACACTGCGCCTGGCCGGCGAGGCGGTCACCAACCCGCCCGGCTCGGTGATCGCGGGCTACGCCACGCTGCCCATCGCCTGGACCTGACCCGGAGCCGAACCGAGGCTCACCTCCAGGATCTGCCCGCGGAAAACCTCGGAGGCCGCCGACCTGGAGGAAAGCCTCGGACAGGATGTTGGAGTGGCGGAAGGTCTGCGCCTGTTGTTAGGCTGACCTTATGGCGATCGTCTGTCATTGCAACGTCGTGCGTGAACGCACCATCGTGAAGGCCATCCGGCGCGGTGCCGAGACGGTCGCCGACGTGAAGGCGGTCTGCGGCGCGGGCACCAGCTGCGGCGGCTGCGAAGACGCGCTGTGCCGGCTGGTCGACGAGCACGCCGGCTACGCCACCAGTGTCGTCAGCGTCAGCGGCAGCTTCGCCGCGCAGTAGCACGTAGGCTCCAGCTCATGCGTGGAGATACCAAGGTCATCGAGATCCTCAATGATGTGCTCACAGCCGAGCTGACGGCCATCAACCAGTACTTCATCCACGCCAAGATGTGCGAGAACTGGGGCTACGAGCGTCTCGGCAGCTACATCAAGCACGAGTCGATCGACGAGATGAAGCACGCCGACATCGTCATCGACCGCATCCTGTTCCTCGAGGGCGTTCCCAACATGCAGCGGCTGTACCCGGTCACCGTCGGCGAGACCGTGGTCGAGCAGTTCGGCGTGGATCTCCAGCTCGAGTACGCGGCCATCAAGCGGCTCAACGACGGCATCGCAGTGTGCGTGGCCGTCGGCGACAACGCGTCGCGAGCCCTGCTCGAAGGCATCCTCGTCTCGGAGGAGGAGCACGCCGACTGGCTGGAAGCGCAGCTCGAGCTGGTGCGCCAGATGGGCGAGCAGAACTACCTCCCCCAGCAGATGCACGACTGACTCGCGCGGAGCTGCGCTAGAGCGACACGGCCGGCAGGTCGAACCAGCGGAGGTGCTCGAACTCTGCCGACAGCGACCCTTCGGTGGGCTCGCTGTGGTCCCACTCCGTGGTGGCGGCGAATCGCGCACGTGCTGCGGTGAGGTACTCGGCGAGCGCCTCCTCGGGCGCGCGCGCCACGTCGAGCGGCGGCCGTTGCAGCTCGCCCGTCGCCGGGTCGTACGACAGCTGGGTGAGTCGCAGCGGCGGCTCCACCGGGCCGGCGTGGTGACGCCAGAGCCCGGTGGTGGGGTTGAACCGGTACTCGGGCAGCAGCTTCCAACCGTGCTCGGCCACCAGGTCGACGGCGCTCACCAGGTACTGGAACACAGCCTCGGAGATGAAGTAGTTGAAGCTGACGCGGGTCCAGCCGGGCTTGATGCCCTCGCAGCCGTGCGTGATCTCGTGCTCGAACTCGTGCGACCGCTCGATGTCGATGCCCAGCAAGCGGTGGCCGTACGGCCCCGCGCACGAGCAGCCGCCTCGCGACTGGATGCCGAACAGGTCGCTGAGCAACGCGACCACGAAGTTGTGGTGCAGGTAGCGGCCGCCGGGGCGGCGCACCACGAACGACAGGATCGACAGCCGCTCGGAGGTGGTGTTGCCGAGCACCTGCATCGCCGGGTTGGCGGCCCAGGTGGCCACCGCCCGACGCCAGTACGATTCCTCGCGTGCCTTGATGGTGGCGACGCCGACAGCCTGCTTGAGCTGGAACACCATGCCGGCGCGGATGCTCTCGACGATGGCCGGAGTGCCACCCTCCTCGCGGTGGATCGGGTCGTCGAGGTAGCGGTGCTCGGTGGGGTTCACGTAGGCGACCGTGCCGCCGCCGACCACGTCGGGCACGCGATTGGTGAGCAGTTCGCGGCGCACCACCAGCACGCCGGGAGTGCCCGGGCCGCCGACGAACTTGTGCGGGCTGATGAACACGGCGTCCTTGCGGGCGAGCGGGTGATCGGCGCACTGCGGGTACATCTCGATGGCCATGTACGGCGCCGCGCACGCGAAGTCCCAGAACGAGAGCGCGCCGTGCGTGTGCAACAGGTGCGCGATGTCGCACGTGTTCGACACGATGCCGGTGACGTTGCTGGCAGCCGAGAACGAACCGATCTTCAGCGGCCGTTCGGCGTAGCGGACGAGCTCTCCCTCGAGTGCCACCAGGTCGATGTGGCCGTCGGCGTCCTCGGGGATGGTGACCACGTCGGCGATGGATTCGCGCCATGGCACCTCGTTGGAGTGGTGCTCGAACGGGCCGACGAAGACGACCGGTCGCTCGTCGGCGGGGATGTGCTGCGACAGGTGGTAGCGGTCGTCGAGGTCGGCAGGCAGCCGCAGGTTCATGATGCCGATCAGCTTGTCGATCGCCCCGGTGGAGCCGGAGCCACAGAAGATGACGCACGTCTCGTCGTCGCCGCCCACCGCGTCGCGGATGATGCGGCGAGCGTCCTCGCGGAGGCGAGTGGTCTGCAGTCCGGTGCCCGACGACTCGGTGTGCGTGTTGGCGTAGCGGGGGAGCACCTCTTCACGAATGAAGTCCTCGATGAACGTGAGGGCGCGACCCGACG
Organism: uncultured Bifidobacterium sp.; assembly: GCA_964632715.1. Taxonomy (GTDB): domain Bacteria; phylum Actinomycetota; class Acidimicrobiia; order Acidimicrobiales; family Ilumatobacteraceae; genus UBA668. The sequence goes on from CAZWCU010000017.1 coordinate 19,346, forward strand.
CGGTGTAGTCGGCGTACGTGATGCGGTGAGGTCCGTACGGGCCGTCCATCACCTGGTCGTCGCCGATGACGCTCTCCCGGATGCGGCGCAGCAGCGGGGTCTCGTCGACGATCTCACTCACGATCTCACTCACGCTCTGCAACCTACCCGGTGGTCGTTGGTGGCACCCTGGGCGACTCGGAGAGTTGACACTTGCTCTGACAATATCGTAGCCTCGCGGTCGCGAACAGGGGAGCAGCGGGTCATGCGCAGTGAACGTTTCGAAGGCACCATCGGCCGCACGTTGGCCGACAGTGAAGCGTGGTTCGACGAGCTGCCAGCCCCACCCGACGGTGCGCCCAACGTCGTGCCCGTTCTGCCCGACGACCTAGGCTTCGCGCAGTCCGGCTACTACGGCTCCGACATCGACCCTGTGCCCATCCAATCCCTCTCCTCGGGCGCCACGCACTTGCACAACCTCC
>CAZWCU010000017.1:19816-26244 GCA_964632715.1 uncultured Bifidobacterium sp.
CGGGACACGGGTGGCGCGGGGTTGGTGCCGGGGAACGTTTGCGAGGGGCATTGCGCCGGCAGTTGGGCGGTAGTGGAGTGGGGTTTGGCCGGGTGGCGGGCCCCACCAAACGGGGCGCCCATGGTGGTGCTCGGGCTGCTGGACGACGTCGGCTTCGAACAGTTCGGCTGTTACGGCTCCGACATCGACACGCCGCACATCGATGCGCTCGCTGCGGGTGGCGTGCAGTTCACCAACTTCCACGTCACGCCGCTGTGCTCGCCCACGCGCGCCGCGTTGCTCACCGGGCGCGGCCAGCACATGGCCGGCATGCGCAGCGTGTCGAACTTCCGCTCCGGCTTCCCCAGCCTGCTCGGGCATGTGTCCACCAAGACCGCCACGGTCGCCGAAGTGCTGCGCGACCAGGGGTATGCCACGTTCGCCGTCGGCAAGTGGCACCTCGCGCCGATGGAGGAGTGCTCCGCCGCCGGCCCGTTCGACCAGTGGCCGCTCGGCCGCGGCTTCGACCGCTTCTACGGGTTCCTCGACGGCGAGACGGATCAGTTCCACCCCGAGCTGGTGTGCGACAACCACATCATCGAGCCGCCCGCGTCGCCCGCCGAGGGCTATCACGTGTCGGAAGACCTGGTCGATCAGTTGCTGAAGATGGTCGCCGACTCGAAGGGCGTGCGGCCCGACAAGCCGTTCTTCAGCTACGTCGCGTTCGGCGCGTGCCACGCGCCGCACCAGGCTCCACCCGAGTACATGGCGAAGTACAGAGGTCGTTTCGATGAGGGTTGGGACGTCACTCGGCAGCGGTGGTTCGACAAGCAGCTCGCCACCGGCGTCGTCCCCGAGGGCACGCAACTCGCGCCGCGCAACCCGGGCGTGCAGGCGTGGGCTGATCTTCCCGACAACGAGCGCCGGTTGGGCTGCCGCTTGCAGGAGGCGTTCGCCGCGTTCCTCGACCACACCGACGACCAGATCGGTCGCCTGGTCGACGGGTTGCGAGCGATGGGGCAACTCGACAACACGCTGTTCGTGCTGATGACCGACAACGGCGCCAGCCAGGAGGGCGGACCGTTCGGAGTGATGCACGAGATGAAGTTCTTCAACCTCATCCTGGAGACGCCCGACGAAGCCATCGATCGCATCGACGACATCGGCGGACCGCACAGCCACACCAACTACCCGTGGGGTTGGGCGCAGTGCGGCAACTCGCCGTTCAAGTGGTACAAGCAGAACACGCACGAGGGTGGCGTGCACGTGCCGCTCATCGTGCACTGGCCGCAGGGCGTCGCCGCCGACCAGCGCGGCACGAAGCGCACGCAGTTCGCGTTCGCCGCCGACGTGGTGGCCACCGTGTACGACCTGCTCGGTGTGGAGCCACCCGCCACCTATCGGGGAGTGGCGCAGAAGCCGGTCACCGGCCACTCGTTCGCCACCGTGCTCGCCGACCCCGACGCACCCGCCACCAACACGCTGCAGTACTTCGAGAACGCGGGCAGCCGCGCGCTGGTGTGCGACGGTTGGAAGGCGGTGTGCAAGCACGACAAGGACGCCGACTACGACACCGAGCAGTGGGAGCTCTACCACCTCGCTGCCGACGTGTCGGAGTGCAACGACCTCGCTGCCGCGATGCCCGAGAAGCTGCAGCAACTCGTCGACCTGTGGTGGCAGGAGGCGGCGGTGCACGAGGTGCTGCCGCTCGACGACCGCGGCATCGAGCTGTTTGGCGTGCGTCACCGGGCCCACTCACCGCACCCGGAGAGCCGTCGCTACGTGTACCGGCCGCCGATGTCGCCGATGCCGGGCCAAGCCTCGGCCTCGGTCGGTGGACGCAACTTCGACCTCACCGCTCGGGTCACGCGATCAGCGGGCGACGAGGGTGTGCTCTACGCCACCGGCACCGAGAACTCGGGCTTCTCGCTGTTCGTGCAGCACGACCGGCTGGTGTTCGACTACAACGCGTTCGACGAGCACACCGTCATCGAGTCGTCGGCGCCGGTCCCGGCCGGCACCACCGAGCTCGCGGTGAAGGTCCGCCGCCACGCGGGCCGGCTCGGCTCGGCCACCCTCGAGATCGACGGCGAAGTGGTGGGTGGCGCCGAGCTGCCGTTGCTGATGCGGATGATCTCGTCGGTCGGCCCCAGCGTCGGCTACGACCACGGGTCGCCCGTGTCGGCGCGCTACTCGGCGCCCTTCGCGTTCACCGGCACGTTGCACGAAGTGGTCATCCAGGCCAGCCCGGAGAAGTACGGCGACAGCGATGCCGCCGGCTACGCCACCGAGATGGGCCGTCAGTAGTCAGCTGGTAGCCTCGACCCCGAACACGCGGGCGTAGCTCAATGGCTAGAGCGCCGTCCTTCCAAGTCGGATATGCGGTTTCGATTACCGTCGCCCGCTCGTGGTGCAGAGACCCGGCCACGCGGCCGGGTCTCGCCGCGTGTGCGGTCAGATCGCCGGTTCGTCGGCCGGCGGGCGACCGTAGGTCACCGCGGCCCGCACCGACTCGGGACTGTGCGAGCGGAACGCCGCGTCGGGCCGGGCACCGAGCGAGGCGTTCACCGAGGAGAACGCGATGCGCAGCGCGACGTAGGTGGTGATCGCGAAGATCTGCGCGTCGGTGAAGCCCACCGTGCGCAACGCGTCGACGTCGGCGAGGGTGGTCGCCGACGGGTCGCGGACCACTGCACGCGCCCATGCCGCCATCGCCCGTTCGGCGTCGGTGAGGCCGGAATCGTCGCCGCGCAGCACGCCGGCAGCCGTGTCGTCGTCGGCCACGGTCGCCAGCCGTGCGCCCCACGCGAGCGAGCAGTACGAGTCGCGCAGGGTCGACGCGGTAGCCGTGACGAGCACGCCGCGCTGGCGCATGGACAGGCCACCTGCGGAGGTGGTGTCGCCCAGCAGGTCGAAGAGGCCGGTCATCGTGGTGGGCTGGTACGCCCACAGCCGCGACGCGTTCATCACGAAGCCGTCCTGTTCCATGTCGTCGTCGAACAGGGTCTGTCCCTCTGCGGTGAGCACCGGATCACTGAGGTGGTGCGGCCGCGAGCTGCTCGACGTGCGTGCGGGCTTCACCGCGAGGTAGCCGACCACGTCGATCTCCGCGCGCAGCGGAAGGCCCTCCTCGAGGCGTTCGGTCGCGAGCGCGATCGCGGCATCCACGAACGCGGCCTCGCCCACGTGCTCGATGGCCTCGAACGCGGGACCGGTGGACGCCAACGCCCTCGCGTACATCTCCGGGTCGCTGAACTCCCAGACGAACGGGACGGTGATTCGCTCGACGTGCGCGAAGCCGTGCTCGGCAAGGAGGGCCTCGCCGGTGCCCGGTCGGCCGAGTGCGACCATCGATGCCTGGTTGCCGACGGTGGCCGCAGCGGCCATCGAGAACGGCTGCAGCGCCCACGCACCCGGCGATCGCTTGATGTGACCCCACACGGTGATGCCGATTCGGCCTCCTGGCGCCAGGACTCGGTGCGCCTCGGCGAGCGCGCCGGGTGTGGTGCCCCAGATGCCGCGGAAGCTGGTGACCACGTCGAAGCGCTCGTCGGCCCACGGCAGCGCGTGCATGTCGCCCACCCGGACGTCGGCGTCGGGGTTGCGAGCTGCGGCCACGGCGATCAGGCGTGACGACGCATCGATGCCGGCACAGCTGGCGCCGCAGGCGCGAGCGAGATCGATGGCGAGTCCGGCCCCGCACGCGATGTCGAGCAGCCGGTCACCGGCGTCGACCTTCAGCCGGTGGTGCAGTGCGACGTACTCGCGACAGTTCGCCGGTTCGCTCAGGGTGGCGAAGTCGTTCACCCGGTGACCCCAACCACGGTCGACTCCGGTCCAGTCGTGCTGCTCGTTCATGTGGTGAGTTCCTGTTCTCGATGGTCGATCAGTCGGTGCAGTGCGGGGTTGTCGACCTCGGCGGCCAGCAGGCGGCCGGCAGCGAGCGCGGTCGTGTCGCCGAGCCGAGCTCGGTGGAGGTGCGCGCGCACGACGAACTCGCGCATGTCGCAGCGGGCTGCCAGCAACGCGAGCTCGTCGACGGCTCGCGTTGCGGCGCGGCGGTCGCCGCGGTCGATGGCGAGCTGCGTCGTCGTGTCGAGCACGTAGGCGCGCACCCACAGGTACGTGTCGGTGACGGCGCTGCAGCGGCGCAGTGCTTCCGCCAACCAGTGCTCGGCAGCCGCCGTGTCGCCACGGCGAGCGGCGAGCAGTCCGAGCACTCGCGCGGTCATGCCTTCCCAGCACGGATCGCCCAGCTGGCACGACAGCGCCCACGCCTGCTCGATGTCGTCGGCGACGGCGTCGTCGAGTCCGGCGAGCAGGTCGAGCTCGGCCTTCAGTGCGCGTGGCCAGGGCAGGAACGCCAACCAGCGTTGCCCTTCGACCAGCAGCAGCGAACGGGTCAACGCATCGAGCGCCTGCGCGGGCTCGTCGCGCAGCAGGTGCGCGCGAGCGAGGATGGAGAGCGACCACCCCTGCTGTCGAGCGTCGCCGCAGCGCTCGGCGAGTCGTGCGGACTCGCACAACAGGTCGATGGCCAACGCGTAGTGGCCGCTGTCGGAGGCGCTCATGCCCTGCACGCCGAGGATGGCCGCGCGTGCGTCGTCGGTGGTCGCGAGCGCGGCAGCGCGCGCCAACCATGCGCCGGCGGTGGGGCCGCGCCCTGCCTGCACCTCCACGAAGCCGAGCTCGCGACAGGCGGCGCTCACGGTCTCGGCATCGTCCGCAGGCTCGGCCACGCGGATCGCTTCCTGCAGCACGATCGAGCCTTCGCCGTCGCAGCCGCGCACGCCGTGCACCAACGCGCTGCCGAGTGCCAGCAGCGTGCGACCGTGCAGCGCGCGGTCGTCGCCCAGTGCGGCTCTGGCCACGGCGCGCCGGAGGCTGTCGAGCCCTGCCTCCACCGCGCCGGCGGCCATCGCGGCGCGCCCGCCGTCGAGCAGAGCACGCGCTTCGGAACGTCCGCTGAGGAGCGTCGGCCCAGTGGTGTCGGGTCGCCGCGCAGCGGCGCGCAGCGCAGCCGACGGTGCGATGCCGAGCTCGCGGCGCAGTACGTCCTCGCACAACGCCACCTGCCGCAGCGCGCCGGTGTCGTCGCCGGCCGCGACGAGGCAACGAACCAGGAGCTCGTGGTTGGCCTCGTCGAGCATGTTGCGGCTGACGGCGTGCCGTGCGAAGCCGATCGCCTGCTGCGGATCGCCGTCGGCGAACAGCGCGATGGCGGCCTGGCGCACTCGCGCCTCGATCTCTGCTGCGATGCGGTACCGCTCGACCACCAGCCACGACTCGAACAGCGGGCAGCCGTCGATGGTGAGCCCTTCGAGCAGTTCGCCGCGCATCGCGGCGAGTGCGTCGTCGCGGCGCGACACGATGTCGATGTCGACACCCGGGCGGTCGAGCCCGACGACGATCGGGTCGTCGCGCAGCGCGTCGCCCACGCCGAGCGCCCGCCGCAGCTCTGCGAGCGTCCAGCGCAACGCCCCGAGGGGATCGTCGGCGTCGCCGTACAGCACCTCCGCGAGGTGTTGGCGCGACACCGGTCGCTCGTGCAGGAGCACGTAGGTCAGCACCGCCCACGACTTGCGGCCACGCGGTGCGCGCTGGGCCACCCCATCGCGCTCGATGGCCGGTGGGCCGATCAGTCGGATGGACAGCGTCATCGCGTCACCGTACGTCGCAGCCGTGTGACGTGCCGTGTGACGGGCTGCGTGAAAGTTCGGATCCGGCTTCAGTTCCCGGGTCCGAGATGCCGATGACTTGACGGTTCTCACGCGACGGCTCGGATCACTCTGCCGGTCGCGCCACATCAGGAGGCGGAACGATGCAGTTCACACGAGGTTCGAGCAATGGGCTGATTCGCTCGCGATGGGCGGCGGTGGGCGCTGCGGTCGCGGTGTCCATCGGCGCGGGCGGCCTGTTCGTGGCCTCGGCCGCGCCGAGCCCTGCCGCCAGCTTCGTCGCGGTCATGCCCGTGCGTCTGGTCGACACCCGCGACGACCTCGGGCTGGAAGGCGCGCTCGTGTCGATGCAGGCCGAGACCGTGCAGATCACGGGAACCGTCGACACGCTCGGTGGTCCCGCGATCGTGGTGCCCGAGGGTGCCACCGCCCTGGTCGCCAACGTGACCGCCGTGTCGCCCAGCGCCGCCGGGTTCCTCAGCGTGCGCCCCGGCGACGTCGTCGGCGACCCCTCCACCTCCTCGCTGAACTTCCTCGGGCAGCAGACGGCTCCCAACTCGGTCACGGTGCAGCTGCCGGCCGACGGCGACATCGACGTCTTCTACCGCGCCGCCGGCGGGACCACCACCGACACCGTGCACCTGGTCCTCGACGTGGTCGGCTACTACGTCGAGGGTGCCTCCGGCGAGCAGGGTCCGGAGGGACCGGAAGGTCCGGAGGGTCCCGAGGGTCCGCAGGGTGATCCGGGCGCCGACGGCAGCGTGCTCGCAT
>CAZWCU010000017.1:26344-32127 GCA_964632715.1 uncultured Bifidobacterium sp.
GAGGGTCCCGAGGGTCCGCAGGGTGATCCGGGCGCCGACGGCAGCGTGCTCGCATCGCAGTTCTTCGCGCTGTCGCCGCCCGACAACGTGGCCACCATCGCTCCCGGCGCCGATGTCGAGTTCCCGCAGGACGGGCCGACCACCGCCGCGGGTGCGGTCACCCGCTTGAGTGCGAGTTCGTTCGTGTTGACCGACATCGGTGTCTACCGGGTGTCGTTCCAGGTGCCGGTCACCGAAGCCGGCCAGCTGGTCGTGACGATCGACGGCGTGGAGCTCGCGTCCACCGTCACCGGCCGCTTCACCGGCACCACACCCATCATCGGCACCGTGCTGGTGGAGACCACGGTCGTCAACTCCGTGCTCACCCTGCGCAACCCGGCAGGCAGTTCGCTCGCCTTCCAGGTCACACCGATGTCGGGTGGCACCTCGCCGTCGTCGGCCACGCTGCTGATCGAGCGCATCGGCTGACCGCCCAGCGTCGTCAGTGATCCTCCGGCGGAAGCCGTCCGAGTGCCAGCCGACCATCCGAGTGGCAGGCGACCATCCGAGTGGCAGCGGCACCCCCGTCGGGACGCTCCCACTCGGATGGACCGCAACCCACGACATTCACTCGCACGCGGGCGGCACCGTCAGTACGTGTTGACGGTGCTCTGGAACTTCTGCATCAGGTGCGGGCCCGCGTGGATGGGCTCGTACTTCGGTGCTTCCCCCGGGGCCAGGCAGGTGGGCAGGCACTCGATGACGGCGTCCCAGTTGGCGTTGTGGAAGAACGCGATCGACTGTCGGCGGCCGCGAGGCACCAGGACGCGGTGCATCGTCGAGCGCCAGCGGTCGTTGGTCCAGCGGGCCATGGCGTCGCCCAGGTTGACGACCAGTGCACCAGGCTCGGCGTGCACGTCGTGCCACGTGCCATCGGCGCCTTCGACCTGCAGGCCACCCTGCACCGGGTCGGCGAGCAGGATCGTGAGCGTGCCGTAGTCGGTGTGGGCGCTGGCGCCGTACTGGTCGGCCTGGCGTTCGGTGAGGGCGGGGTAGTGCAACGCGCGCATCGCGCTGGTGTGGCGCGAGATCATCGGATCGAAGTGACGCTCTGGCATGCCCAGCCCGGTGGCCATCAGGCGCAGCAACCGCGCCGCCAGATCGCTCATCTCGCCGAAGTAGCGCTCCCACGCCGGTCGCAGCTGCGGCGGCGACGCGGGCCACTGGTTCTCCGACCAGGCGAACGATTCGTCGGGATCGGTGATCGCGTGCGTCGGACGATCGATCGGGCCGATCGCCAGGCTCTCCTTCAGGTCGGGAGCGCCTCCGTTGCCCAGCGACTTCGCCAGCGTCTCACCGGCGACGGGGGAGTATCCGTAGGGGTAGCCGGGGCGCGGCATCGCGACGCGCATCTTCTCGGCGAGCGGGAGCTCGAAGAACTCCCGCGCGCTGTTCCACGCGTCGTCGATCGCGGACTCCGGGACGCCGTGGCCGGTGACGGTGAGGAAACCGGCCCGCGAGCACGCTTCGTCGATCGCCTCGGCGGCGCCGACTTCGCGCAGATCGATCATCGGCACCCAGCTCATGGGGCCACACGGTATCCGTCGAGTGTCGTCGGGGTCGCGTCAGTGACGTGTTCGCAACCAATGGCGCCAGCGCGGGTGCGCCACGTCGGGCCACAGTGCCTTGAACTGCCGGCGGGCTTCAGCGACGTGCGCCCGCTCCGCGTCGTGCAGCAGGCCGAACACGAAACCGGTGCTGCCGTCTGCGTGCTCCGCCGCGAGGAGGTGAGCGGTGTCGGCGGCGAGCGCGGCGTCCTGGTGCATTCCGAGCAGTTCGGTGACGACGGCAACCTGCTTGGCCCACTCCCGCGCCGGGCGTCCGAAGACGGGCGTGAGCGCATCGAGCGCGTACCGCGTGTGCTTGCCTCGGATGCGCACGGCGTGCCACTGATCGTCCGGGCTCTTCTTGCGCAGCGCCTCGGCGTCGCGCTGGAACCGGCGCCACGCCTTGCGCACCAGCGGGCGCAGCTCGTGCGCGCACGAGCGACTCGCGGCATCGGTGACCGGCGGATCCGTGCTGGCGTGCACCAGGCGGTCGAGCAACGCGAGGTAGCGCTCGGACTCCATCGCCACGGTGGACCGTGCGGCCGCGGCCAGCGCCTCGGCGCCGAGCACACGGCGGATCACGTCGGCGGCAGCCTGCGCGTCGGCTTCGGAGACCGGCAGCGTGGCGAGATCGTGCAGCAGCCGTGCCTCGAGCACCTCTCGGTCGCGCGCGGCGCCGAGCTCGCCGGCGATCCAGCCCAGTTCGTCACGAGTCGCGCGTGACCACTCCGGGTCGAGGAGTGGACCGAACACACGCAACCCGCTGCGCAAGCGGCGAGCGGCCACGCGCATCTGGTGAACGCCTTCGGGAAGGCCGCGCCGCACGTTCAGGTCTTCACGCACCAGTGCTGCGGTGTGGCGGGCGAGGTGCGCGCGGATGGCGTCGACCGCAGGATCGTGCACGCCCACCTTCGTCGGCGACGCGATGTCGGGCGCGGCCGTGGCACCGGGCCCGAGTGCCCTCGCCGCCTTCGAGGAGAACGTGCTGACCGCGGCACCGGCCGCGACGAGTGCCTGGACGATCGGCTCGAGATCGTCGACGGAGCGACCGGCCGCGGCCTCCACCTCGATCTCGCGGAACCATTCGGTGATGCGACCGGACCGGAGCACGGTGACCCGGTCGTCGGTGAGCTCGGCGATCGGCCGGCCGTCGGCGTCGCTGAGCTGGGTGGGCCGACGCTCGTTGCGAATCGTCGCCACCGGCGCGAGGGGAGCGCCGCGGGTGATGCCGAGCACGGTGGACACCAGCGTCCACGGTGGCTCGTGCGCACCGTCGAGCGTGTCGCCGAGTGGGAGCTGCAGCTCGTCGCGGCTGGCAACCTCCGCGTGTGTGCGACGGCCCGCGGCCCCTCGCTTCCCTCGCGCTCCGTGCACCGGCAGCTTCAAGTGCCAGCCGTCGTCGACGCCGCCGGTGCGCCGGCGCAGGGTGATGTGGCTGCGCGCGAGACGCAGGTCGGCCGTGTCGTAGTAGACGGCCTCGAGGCGCAGCACCGGTTGCGCCTCCGCCCCGGCGACGCCTGCGACCGAAGCGGCGAGGCGAGGGAGTCGGAAGCCCCGCGGCACCTCCAGCTTGCGCTCGATCTCCCGGTGCACCCTCGGCTGGTTCACGATGTGGACCGTATCCCTGCACGGTGTGATTGGCCACCCCGCCTCGGGTGCCCTCGGCCACCTCGGCAGTAGCGTGCGTGCGTGCTCGAGGTGGACTCGCCAGCAGATGGTCCGTGGGCGCCACTGCGGCTGCCCCTCTACCGAGCGCTGTGGATCGCCGGCCTGGTGTCGAACATCGGCACGTTCATGCACCTCGTCGCCGCTGGTTGGGCGATGACGCTGGTCACGGACTCCGATCTGCTGGTGAGCCTGGTGCAGACGTCGTGGGCCGTGCCCGGCTTCCTGCTGGCCCTGCACGCCGGCGCCTTCGCCGACATGATCGACCGGCGTCGGTTGATCATCCTCACGCAGGTCGCGGCCCTCGTGGTCGCCGGCTCGATGGGCGTGCTGCAGATCGTGGATCGGATGCCACCGGCGGCGTTGCTCACCGGCACGTTCCTCCAGTCCGTGGCGCTCACGCTCGCGGCACCTGCGTTCATGGCACTGACCCCCGAGCTCGTGGGGCCTCGTCGCCTCTCGCAGGCGCTCGGCCTCGACTCCATCTCGCGCAACATCGCGCAGGCGTTGGGCCCGGCGATCGCGGGACTCGTCATCGCGCTGTCCGGCCCGGGCGCGGTGTTCCTGCTCGACGCCGCATCGTTCGTCGCGGTGGTCGTCGCAGTGCGTGGCTACCGGCCCGCGCCGCGGGCGGCCTCGTCGTCGCAGGCACTCGGCGCGGTCATCCGCGACGGTGTGCGGCACGTGCTTCGCACAGTGCCGTTGCGGCGACTGGCGCTACGGCTCGCGTTGGTGTCGGCCGTCAACGCATCGCTGGCGGCGCTGCTGCCGGTGGTGGCGACGAAGCGTCTCGGCGTCGGATCTGCTGGCTTCGGCATGCTGGCGGCGGCGCTCGGCGTCGGCTCGGTGATGGCCGTGTGGGTGCTGCCGCGCATCCGTGCGGTGGCTCGGCCCGAGCGGACCGTGTTCGTTGCCGCGCTCGTCTGGTCGTTCGGAGCAGCGCTGCTCGTGATCGGTGATCGGCTGTGGCTGGCGGTGGTGGCCATGGTGCTCGCCGGCGCCGGCTCGATGGGCACGATGAACGTGCTGTTCTCCACCTACACGGTGCAGTTGGAAGCGTGGATGCGCGGCCGTGGCTCGGCCATCGCGATGTTGATGGTGTGGCTGGGAGCGTCCGTCGGCGCCGTGCTGTGGGGCGCCACTGCCGATGGCGTCGGCGTGCGGACGGCGATGTTGGTCGCGGCCGTCGTCAACCTCGTCGTGGCCCTCGCCGCGCGTCGCCTGCTGCGCATCGCGACCGCGCCGGCACTCGTCGATGGCGACGGCGCGTCCGCGTAGTCTGCACGGTGCATGACCAGTACTCCGTTCCCCGGTGTCGTCGTTCCACTGGCCACACCGTTCCACGACGACGGTTCGTTGGCGTTGGAGGTGGTCGCGCCACTGGTCGAGTTCCTCCTTGCGGAAGGGGTGAGTGGACTGGTCGCGGCGGGCACCACCGGTGAGGGGTACGCCCTCGACAGCGATGAGCGTCGCCGGCTCGTCGAGGCCGTCGTCGAGGCCGGCGCCGGGCGCGTGCCGGTGCTCGTCGGCGTCGGTGGTACGGCCACGCGTGAGGCGCTCGCACAGGCGCGCATGGCTCGCGACGCCGGTGCCGCGGGCTTGATGGTGGCGGCGCCCGCGTACTGCCTGCCGACGTCCGACGAGCTCGCCGCCCACGTCGTGGCCGTGGTCGACGCGGTGGCATTGCCGACGGTGCTCTACGACTACCCGGCCCGCACCGGCGTGCCCTTCGACGCCGCCGTGCTCGACCGGATCGCCGACCATCCGCTGGTGGTGGGCATCAAGGAGGCCAGCGGCGACCTGGGTCGCATCGCGATGCTGCGCGACCGCTTCGGGGATCAGCTCGCCACCATCTCGGGCAGCGACACGCTGGCGATGCACTACTTCGAGGCCGGCGCACGGTCGTGGATCGCCGGCTTCGGCAACGTGCTGCCCGCCGAGCACGCCGCGATGGTCGCCGCCGCGACGGCCGGCGACATGGCTGCGGGCTGGGCCATCCACGAGCGGCTCACACCGATCCTCACCAACGTTGAATCCGGCCGCTACAACGCGAAGGTGAAGGCCGGCCTGCAGCTGCGCGGCCTGCCGGTTGGTCCCACGCGGGCGCCGATGTCGCCGCTCACCGAGTCCGAGCTGTCGGTGCTCCGCGCCCAGCTTGCGACGCTCGGGTACTCGTGACTCACGACGCGGTCGACGTCGTGGTGGTCGGTGGCGGCATCATCGGCCGCTCCGTTGCATCGGCGGCGGCGCGGCGTGGCATGTCGGTGCTCGTCGTCGAGGCCGGCGGCCGCACCTTCGGCACGTCGTCGGCCAACGCCGGTCACCTCGTTCCCAGTCACCGGGTGCCGTTCGCCGCGCCGGGAATGGTGCGCGCCGGTCTGCACAGCCTGCTCACGCGCGACGGTGCGTTCGCCGTCTCGCCGCGTGTGATGTGGCGCATCTCGCCGTGGTTGTGGCGCTTCGCCCGCAACAGCACCGCGGCCAACGTGGCGAGAGGTGTGCCGGTGCTGGCCTCGCTGCTCGACACGACGG
>CAZWCU010000018.1:0-31976 GCA_964632715.1 uncultured Bifidobacterium sp.
CGTCGGCGACGACCACCAGCCAGTGCGGTCCGACCAGATCGTCGAGGCGTTGGCCGTCCACGATCGGTTGGGCGGCGGGCCTCCCTCCACCGGCGGCGACCAGCGGACCGTCGAGCGCGGGCAGCGGAATGCCACTCGGCGCGGGAGCGGGTGAATCGGCAGCGGCGGCTCGCTCGGCCAACATCGCCGCATCGCGACCTGCCGCCTGTTCGGCGTCGAGCGTGCAGATGATGCGACCGAAGCCGACCGCCGCGTCGACGATGGATCGCACGTGCGGTTCGCGCTCGGCCTGGTAGCTGTCGAGCAGCGACTCCGGGGCGCCGTCGAGCACGGCTCGCAGCTTCCACGCCAGGTTGGCCGCGTCGCGCATGCCGCTGCACATCCCCTGACCGAGGAACGGCGGCATTTGGTGCGCGGCGTCGCCGGCGAGCAGCACCCGACCGGAGCGCCACTGCTGTGCGACGAGACCGTGGAACGTGTAGACCGCGCACCGCTCGAGATCGGCCGCGCCGACGGGCAGCCATCCGGCGGTGAGCTCGGACACCCTCTCAGGTGTCTGCATGTCGGCCGGGTCCTCTCCGGGCAGCAGCATGAACTCGAAGCGGAACCGCGGTTCGGGCATCGGCACCAGCGTGTGCGGTCGCGCCGGATCACAGACCTGCAACGCGGTGGTGGGCAACGAGGCAACCGGGCGGTGCAGCACGAGGTCGACCACCAGCCACGGTTCCTCGAACTGCAGGTCGTGCATCGGCGCGCCGATGGCGCGGCGGGTGAACGACCTTGCACCGTCGCACCCGACCAGGAAACGCGTCGTCAGCGGCGTGCCGTCGTCGAGCGTGACGCGCACGATCGAGTCGTCGGCGTCGATCTCCGCGACGCCGCTGCCGAGTCGCACGTCGGCGCCGAGGCGCCGCACCGCAGTGCGCAGCTGCGCCTCGAACCGCGGTTGGTTGATGAACAGCGAGGCCGGCCAACCGAGCACCGTCTCACCCGGCGAGCGCATCGACAGCAGCACGTCGTGCGTCGCGGTGAGGAAGTCCATGCCGCGGTTCGGCCTCATCTCGGCGAGCATCTCGTCGGCGCAGCCCAGCTCCTGCATGATGCGCATGATCTCGTGGTCGACGTGTGCCGCGCGGGGGAGTGGGTAGATGTCGATCTCGCGATCGACGACGACCGTACGCACGCCACGCCTTGCCAGCAGCCCGGCGAGCGTGGCGCCGACCGGGCCGAACCCGACGACGACGACATCGGTGTCGGTCGCGCTCATGTCAGCGCGCGGCCCACGCCGCTTGCAGCTCTGGCAGGTCGGTGGGAGCGATGAACTCCATCGGGATGTTGGGACCCCACGAGTTGGCGACGTGCTCGAACGCCAACGGAGTGCGCTGTGCCTCCCACGCATCGTCGTCGTCGATCAGGTCGAGATCGCTGTAGAGCTCGATGAAGGAACCGGACGGGTCGCGCAGGTACCAGTAGAAGTTGGAGCCGGCGAAGTGACGTCCGAGCCCCCACGTCTGGCGGGTCTCGTCGGTGCGCAGCAGCGCGGTCGCGGTGTGACCGACGTGGTCGACGTCGTCGCACTCCCACGAGTAGTGCTGCAGGATGGGGACCGGGCTGTGCACCAGGCCGATGTTGTGGTGATCGGTGCTGCAGCGCAGGAACGAGATGATGCCGTCGGCCTGGTCGCTCACCTTGCAGCCGAGGCCGTCGACGAGGAACTGCTGCGTCGCCGCGATGTCGGGCGTGCCGATGACCAGGTGGCCCAACCGGCGCGGTGGCCGCGGGCCTTGGTACACGGCGTTCGCGCGTGCGTTGCGACGCACGGTGGCGCCCGGCCGGTTGTCGACGACGACCGGGGTGGGCTGCTGGGAGATCGGCGCCGCGACCGACACGCGCACACGTACCTGGCTCGTCGGGTCGACGGCGGAGAGCATGCCGTCGTGTCGATCGGCCGTGATGCCCAGCTGCTCGAAGCGTGCGTCGATGACATCGAGGTCGCGCTCGTCGGCCGCGCCGACGTCGACACCCACCAGCCGGCGGAACGGGGCCTCCTCGATGATCACCTGCGTGCCGCCGTCCGGGCTCGACACCTCGCCGGTGGCGTTGGTGGCGAGTCCGACCTCGCCGTAGAACTCGGCCAGCTCGGCGGGCCGCGGCACGCCGACGGTGATGGACAGCAGTCGGTGCAGGCTCATCGCGCCACGCACCGGTTGTGCAGGGTGCCGATGACCTCGGCGCCGCTGTCGATCATCTCGCCGGGTTGGAGGAACCGACCTCGCGAACCGCCGACGCCCGACGGGGTGCCGGTGAAGATGAGGTCGCCCGCGGTCAGCGTGCAGATGGCCGACAGGTACTCGACGATCTCGGGCACGCTGAAGATGAGATCGTCGGTGCGCGCGTCCTGCATGCGTTCGCCCGCCACGTCGCACCACAACCCCACGTCGTCGGGGTCGGGGAACGCGTCGAGGCTCACGACCGCCGGGCCGATGGGGCCGAAGGTGTCGAAGCTCTTACCCATCGAGAACTGTGGCGGCGCACCGGTGAGCTGCACCACCCGATCCGAGATGTCCTGACCGAGCGTGAGGCCGGCCACGTG
Source organism: uncultured Bifidobacterium sp. (assembly GCA_964632715.1). GTDB lineage: Bacteria > Actinomycetota > Acidimicrobiia > Acidimicrobiales > Ilumatobacteraceae > UBA668. The sequence continues at coordinate 2,594 of CAZWCU010000018.1, forward strand.
CGACCACGCGTCGGCGCGAGCGATGTTCCGGCCGCCGGTGCCGATGACGGCGACCAGCTCGACTTCCCAGTCCACCGCGGCGCCGGAGAGCACGACGTCGGCGGTGGGGCCGACCAGACAGGTCGGGAACTTGGTGAACGTCATCGGCGCTGGCGGGATGGCCATCTTCGACTCCTCCGCGTGCGAGCGGTAGTTGAGGCCGATGGCGAACACCTTCTGCGGCCGCGGCACGCACACACCGAGCGTCGCGCTCGCGAGTGCACCGCCGGGCGCAGCCGTGGCGCAGGCGGCCTGTGCGGCGTGCAGCTCGGTGTGCCGGGCGATGGCGACCATCGGGTCGGCCAGGGACTGGTCGCCGGTGACGGTTGCCAGGTCGAACCAGGAGGTGTCGTCGAGCAGGACGGCCCGATCGTCGAGTTGAGCGAGGCGGAACATGGTCACATGGTTCTATAGATTATTGAAAACGTCAAGCGATTGTGCGAGACTGCTCCCGTGCTGGAAGTCGTGACCGAACCGCCCGTCGACACGCCACCCACGCTGTCCGAGTTCGTCGACGCTCGCCTCCGTTCGGCCATCCTCAGCGGCGAGCTCGTGCCCGGCCAGAAGCTGCGCGGCGAGCACCTCGCCGCGCAGTGGGGTGTCTCGCCCACTCCGGTGCGCGAGGCGTTCCAGCGCCTGGCCGGCGACGGGCTGGTCGTCATCGAGGCGCAACGCGGCGCGCGCGTGGCCGCCATCGACCTCGTCGAAGCGGCCGAGTTCTACGAGCTGCGGCTGATGCTCGATCCTCGGGCGCTGAAGTCGGCGATGGCCAATGCGTCGGATGCGTATCGCGCCCGGGTCACCGTCGCCTACGAACGGTTGGTCGCACCGCACCGGACTGTGCCCGACTTCCTCCAGGCCCACCGCGAGTTCCATCTCGCGCTGCTGTCGGCGTGCACGAATCGCCAGCTGTATCGCACCGTGGTGCAGCTGCACGATCACACGCAGCGCTTCCAGGTCACCGGCTCCGGTCCCCGCCGTCGCGGCGATGCGGCGGCCGAGCACGCCGCGTTGTTCGAAGCAGTCATGGCCGGCGACACCCGCACCGCCACACGTGTGCTCACCGCGCACCTCCGCGACACCCTCCGGGCCGTCCAGACCTGGGCCGCGCACCACCCAACCTGACCCGAAAACTGCGTCTGGTCCTACGAATCCCACACTCGATGTGGGATTCGTAGGACCAGAGGGGGAAGTGAGGCGGTCGTGGAGTCAGCGGGAGTGTTCGAGTTGCTGGAGCGCGGCGAAGGCGAGCTCGTACGACTCGTCGCTGTCGTCCCACTCGGCGGCGAAGGCCGAGCGGTCGAGCAGCTCGGCGAGTCCGGAGGCGACGGGCTGGTCGAACACCGCGGCCAGCTCCGCGTTGGAGGCGGTCGTCGACGCGCCCTGCTGCACCGCGGCCGCGACGAAGCGGTCCTGCAGCACACCCCATCGGCCGCGACGGCGACGTTGCCACGAGGTGCGAGCAGCCCGCAGTGCGAGTGCGAGGAACGCGACCGCAACAGCACTCACCAGCAACATCACGAGGTTCTCGGTGACCGCCTCGGCGATCGCACGCGCCAGGTCGCCGCCGACCGTGGCGCGCTCGGCGTCGCCTGCCAGCGGCACCGTCGCCGTCGGATCGAACGCGACCCATCCGAACGTGGGGAAGCGCACCTCCACCCATGCGTGTGCGTCGCTGGCGCGGCTGACCCACACACCGGCGACCTCGTCGCGCTCACCGGGAACGTACCCGGTCGCCATTCGGGCAGGAATGCCCAGCGAACGCAGGAGCATCGCGGTCGCTGTGGCGATCTGCTCGCAAAAGCCGCGCCGCGACTCGAAGAGGAAGTGATCGATGGCATCCGTGCCGGCCGGCGGCACCGGCGCGTCGAGGTCGTAGCCGACGTTGGCGGCCAGCCAGGCATGGATGGCACGGACCACGTCGTAGGTGTTGTCGGCCCCTGCGGCCAACTCTGCTGCGAGCGCCCGGGTGCGCAGAGTGATGGAGGGCGGCAGCTCGACGAACTGCGGCGGCGATTGGATGAGTGAGATGTCGCCGTCGGCGCGCAGGCCCTCGGCGGTGGTGTCGGTGCGACGTGACACCACGGTGTACGCGCTGCCGGCCGGCAGCACCACCATCGCCCGCAACGCGCCGTCAGGCCGGGCGAAAAGTGGTGCCTCCAACAGCACCCGCTCCACACGGGGTGCGGCGAACACGATGTTGGGCAGGTCGACCTCCGCGTAGAAGGTCTGGATGAGCTTCTCGTCGGAGACGCTGGGCACGTCGCCGTTGGTCGGCGAGATCGCGTGATCGGGACCCTCGGTGCGCAGGCCGGCCCGTTCGTCGACGTGCCAGCTGCGGCCGTCGAACTCGGTGAACGTCTGGCCGCGCCAGAAGTCGGGGTACGGCGAACGCACACGCAGCACGACGGCCTCGCCGAGATCGCCGCGCAGACTGATGTCCATCGTCGGGCTGAAGCCCGGGTAACCGCCGACGCCCGTGCCGTCGGCGCCGTTGCGATCGCGACTGACCGACCCGCCCAGCAGGGGCGAACCGTCGGCCGCGACGAGTGCGCCGTCCTCGGGTGTCCCTCGGTACTCGTCGAGCCAACTGGGCAGTGTGAGCTGCGCAGGCCCTTCCGGGATCGGCACCGCCGCCAGCAGGACCAGCACTGCGAGAGCGCCACCGAGCAGCGAGAGCGAGGGGCGCACGGCCCGGCGTAGTCTCGTCCGCAGCCGAGCCGGCACCACGACAGCGGCGACCGAGGACGTCTGTCGATCCGGGCTGGTGACCGACTGCGTCGCGACAGCCAGACCGACCAGTGCCACGCCCAGCCAACCGGCAAGGGTGCCGTCGACCCGGATGCCGGAGGCGTACGCGGTGAGCATGGCCGAGCACGCCAACGACACCCGAGCGGAGCGCCGGTCGTTGCACTCGAAGCCCTGCATGATCACCAGCGTGACGAGCACCTGCGGGAGCAGGTAGCGCAGCGAGGTGACCACGCTGTTGATGGCGCCGAAGTCGATGAGTGAGACCGCGACCAGCAGTCCGACCACAAGTCCGAGGAGTTGCCGGAACACTCGCCGATCGCCGGTCGACCGCAGCGACACGACGGCGCCGGCGGCGACACCGGCGAACACCACTGCGAGCTCGAGCACGCCGTACTCCAGCGGCTGCAGCAGCATCACCAGCGGCGGCAGCGCGGCGGCGGCGACCATCCAGCGGGCTCTCGGCGTGAGGGCGCCGTCGGGTTCGGCCGACCCTTCGCCGATCTGACGGTGCCACCAGCGCACGCCGTTGCGCGACGCCCGTTCCGGTTCGAAGGCGGCCGTCCACTGCAGCACCGCCCGCCGGTCGGCGAGGTCGGTGTGCCCGCTGCCGTTCACCTGCACGGCGACTCGCGCACCCGCGGCGAGCCCCTGCTCGGCGGCGGTGCGCACCCTGGCGGCTTCGGCGCGCGAGTTGCCGGTGCCCGTGGTCGCCTGGACGAGCCAGCGTTCGTCGATGTCGCGACGCCGTTGGCGCATCACGAACTCGCCGGCGCGGAGTGTGGCCGGCCAGTGCACCGCACTTACTTCGTCGCCCTCGCGCCACGTGCGCACGCCGTCGACCTCGTCGCGGCCGGGTGCCGCGCTCGCGCGCAGCTGCTCGGGCCGGTCGGAGTGCAGTCGTGCGAGTGGTGCAGCCTTGTCGGCGGGTCGCGGTGCCACCGCGAGCGGGGTGATCGCCACCGTTACGCGCTTGCGCCACCAGACCAGCCCCAACCGGCCGGCCGACGACCACTCGGCGACGACGGAGCGGTGGATGCCTCGGCTCGGCGCGTTGCCGGTCAGCACCGTCGAACCCGGCTCCACCCACCCGGCCGCGACCACCGTGTCGGCAATTTTCAGCGCCACGTGCAGCCGCTGTGTCCCGGTGGTACGCACCTGCCACGAGATGGTCCCGCCTTCCTCAGCCAGTTCGGCGCTCGTCACCGCAACGACGTTCGATCGCACGACGACGCGTCGCCCGCTGGCCAGCGCGGCCAGGAAGGCAACGAGTCCGACCGCCATCATCATGATGACGGCCGCGGCACCGGTGAGCAGTGAGATGGCCGCTGCGATCAGCCACGCCATGCCCAACGAGGTGACGCCACGCGCGAGGCCCGCGGGCCGCGCCCGACCGATCCGTCGCGTGGTTGCTTCGGGCGGCATCTGCCAAGACCTCAGCGCCGCGGCGCGGGAACGGAGGTGACGCATTCCGCCACGACGTCGGCGGCCGGGTCGCGGTCGCTGCCGGTGAGCACCAGGCGATGTGCGAGTGCGCAGTTCGCCGACCTGGCGACGTCGTGTGGCGCCACGTAGTCGCGGCCGTCCATGACTGCGAACGCCTTGGCGAGCGCGATCATCGCCACACCGCCGCGCGTGCTGGCCCCGAGGCGCACACGCGGGTGTTGACGAGTGGCGTGCAGGATGGCCACGGCGAACTCGGCCACCGCATCGGCCAGGTGCACCCTGCGCACCACGGCGCGACCCGACTCGAGATCGCTCAGGTCGCCGACCTGCGCGATGCCGCTCAACTGCGTGCGACCGCGACGGCCGGTGAGCACCTCCAGCTCTTCCGACGCGCTCGCGCGACCGAGGCTGATGGCGGCCATGAACCGGTCCGTGACACCTTCCGCGAGCGCGTAGGTGCCGGCCATCTCCACCGGGTTCTGCGTGGCGATGACCATGAACGGCGACGGCACTGGGTGCGTGACACCGTCGACGGTGACGTGGCCCTCCTCCATCACCTCGAGCAGTGCGGACTGGGTGCGCGCGTTGGTGCGGTTCAGTTCGTCGAACAGCACCACGTTGGTGAACACCGGTCCCGGCCGGAAGTGGAGACCGAAGCCGTCGGCGTTGGGCGCGAGTGACCCGACGACATCGGCGGGCAGCAGATCGGCAGTGCCCTGCACGCGCGAGAACGAACCGCCGATGGTGGCCGCCACCGACTGCGCCAGCAGCGTCTTGCCGACGCCGGGGATGTCCTCGGCGAGCAGATGGCCACCGGCGAGCACGCACGCCGTGGCGACCTCGATTTGCGACTGCCTGCCCGCCAGGACCGACGACACGCCGTTGACGATTGCGGCAGCCAACGAGGTCGCGTTCGATGGCGCGTTGGGGCGGTCGGAGGCCAGTGCTGAAGTCATGCCGTGAATCATCGGTCGTGGAGCACCGGTTCTCAAGCCAGACCCTGCGAGGTTCTCTACCTTGACGAACCCTTGACAGTTGCCCGGTCCGTCCGGTTGCTGCGCTCAGCCTGTCGTCGCAGCGCGGATGACGTTCACCGTCTCCACCGCCGCGAGCGCGGCATCTGCACCCTTGTTGCCGGCCTTGCTGCCGGCGCGCTCCAATGCCTGGTCCATGGTGTCGACGGTGATGATGCCGTTCGTGACCACCACGCCCGACTCGTGTGCCACACGGGTGAGCCCGGCCGCGCTGTGGTTGGCGATCACCTCGAAGTGATAGGTCGCACCGCGCATCACGGCACCGAGCCCGACGATCGCGTCGTAGCGCCCGCTGTCGGCGAGCGCCTTGGCCGCGAGCGGGATCTCCCACGCGCCCGGCACCCACACGGTGTCGATCGCGGAGTCGTCGGCGCCGTGACGAGTGAGCGCGTCGCGCGCGCCTGCCTCGAGTCGGCCGACGATGAGGTCGTTGAACCGGCTGCACACGAGCGCGACTCGCAGGCCGGCGGCGTTCATCTGTCCGTGGAAGGTGGTCATGTCGTGGTCCTCATGTCGTGATGGTCAGGTCGTGATGGTCATGTCGTGATGGTGACGGTGGTGCCGACGAGCTCGGCCCGATGGCGGTGGTCGATCAGGTCGGCGATCGAGATCAGTGGCAGGTCGTGGGCGCGCGCGAACAGCTGCAGCTCGGGGAGCCGTGCCATGCGCCCGTCGTCGAGCACGAGCTCGCTGAGCACCCCGGCGGCTGCACGCCCGGCCAGCCGGGCGAGGTCGACGGCCGCCTCGGTGTGGCCCGGTCGTTCGATCACCCCGTTGGGGCGAGCACGCAGCGGGAAGATGTGGCCGGGTCGGTTGAAGTGGCGCGGGCGTGCAGTGGGGTCGGCCAGCGCTCGCAGCGTGGCGGCACGATCGGCGGCGGAGATGCCGGTCGACGTGCCGTGGGCGAGGTCCACCGACACCGTGAACGCGGTGCGGAACTGGTCGCTGTTGGCGGCAGGCGGCACCATCAGGGGCAGTTCGAGCGCGTCGCAACGCTCGCCAGGCAGCGCCGCGCAGATGACACCCGAGGTGTGCCGCACGAAGAACGCGATGGCGGCGGGCGTGGCGGCATCGGCGGCCGTGATCAGGTCGCCTTCGTTCTCGCGGTGCTCGTCGTCGGCCACCACCACGATGCCTCCGGCGGCGATGACCGCGACCGCGTCATCGATGGAGTCGAACACGCTCATGACGTGCCGTCCGCAGGTGCCTCGGTGTGGCCGGCGAGCAGGCGCTCGACGTACTTGGCCAACACGTCGACCTCGATGTTCACCAGATCGCCGGGTTGCTTGCGGCCCAGCGTGGTGACCGCCGACGTGTGCGGGATGATCGCAACAGTGAAGCTGTCGGCCGTGGGCCTCACGACGGTGAGGCTGACACCGTCGACGGTGATCGACCCCTTCTCCACCACGTAGCGCATGAGGGCCGGCGGGATGCGCACCTCCAGGTCCGGCACCGGTGCCACCACCTCGCCGACACCGTCGACGTGACCCTGGACGAGATGTCCGCCGAGCCGATCGGCGAGCCGCACCGAGCGCTCGAGGTTGAGCGGGGCGCCCACTGCGATGCCGCGCAGACTGGTGCGGGCGAGCGTCTCGTCGCTCACCTCTGCCTCCCACCAGCCGGGGCCCTGCTCCACCAGCGTGAGGCAGCACCCGTTGACCGCGATCGAGTCGCCGAGAGCGACATCGTCGAGCACCAGCGACGCGCCGATGCGCAGGCGCGTACCGTCGAATGCCTCGACCGTTCCCATCTCTTCCACGATGCCCGTGAACATGTGTGCCATCCGTTCTGTCGTTGCGAGGTGCGGCGGCGCACGGCAACGCGAACAAGACGGCTGAGCCGCCTGCCCGTGAACGGACATGGCGGCGCGACCGAATCGCATGCGAAACCCTGCTCCCATCCGGACTATGACCGTCGGCCCCGGAATCTCACCGGATCGGCCCCACACGATGTTGCTGTGTGGGGTTCGCGGGCTCTCACCGCCGATTGGGAATTTCACCCGACCCCGCAGGGGGTTTTTCAGTTGTACCGAAAGGCTAACGGCGCGGTGCCGCTACGGAACAGTCGTGACGCGCTCGGCCTGCGACTCGGCGTCGGCCACACCGATCGGGAACCAGCTCGGAGCCGGGCTGGTCGTGCTGGTGATCGTCGTGCTGGAGCTGGTCGAGCTGCCGCCCGTGGTGGTGGTGGGCGGTGTGCTCCCGGTCGTGACCGTCTGGTGACTGAACACGGTGGGTGCGTCGCAGTCGACGGCCACCTTGATCCACTGGTCGACGGCTCCGGCGGCGCCGTAGGTCTCCCAGCGGGTGACGTTCGGCCGGCCGAGGTAGTTGGGAGTGACCGTGTACACGTGGCCGTCGCCGTGCGCGACGATCACCGGCTTCGCGAAGTCCTGCGCCTGCGCCGAGATCTCCGCACGGACGGCGGCGAACGGCGCCGAGCTCGAGGGAGCTGCTTGCATCAGCAGGAACACGCCGTCGCTGCCGCGGGCGACCGCAGCGTCGAACACCTCGCCCACCCAGGCCACGTCGGCGGCGGTGCGCGCCGCCACTTCTGCCTGACGGGCGGTGGTCTCCTCGGGCGTCTCGTCGGTCCACGGATCGGCGCCGTTGTTGCTGCCGACCATGTGGATGGCGCCGAAGCTGACGCACTCCTCGTGGAACATCGTGTTCTCCACGAAGGTGGAGTAGGCGGGTGTGGCCGACTGCGGCGTGACCGCGCGCGGTGCGCCGCCGGTGGTCTGCCCGGGCACCGGGTAGAACAGCGCACGCAGCGCGGCCAGCCGATCGAGCGGTGGCGACGGCGGGCTGGCGCGGTGGCAGTCGGTCCACTCGTTGTCGCCCGGCGTGAACCAGAAGGCGTCGTCGAACTCCTGGAACAGGTTGAAGCGCATCTGCAGTTCGGCGTCGGCACAGGTGGTGCTGCCGTTCTTGATGTCGCCTGCGTGTGCGACGAACTGCACGTCGGGGTCGTTGTTGATGTCGGCGACCAGAGCAGGCATCGCCGCTGTGTCGGCGGTGGTGTACGGCAGGTCGCCGATGAGGGCGAAGTGGAACGTCGGCGCCGCCGACGAGGTGGTGGTGCGCGTGACCAGTGGAACGCTCATGGCGCCGGCCAACGCGGCGACGGCCATGGCCGCCGCACGCCGCGACGGACGCCTCACGTGGCCACCGGCGAGCGCCTCGCGACGAGCCGTTCGTAGAGCTCGGCGTACGCGCCGGCGGCGACTCCCCAACCGACCTCGCGGGTCATCGCTCGCTTCACCACGCGCTGCCAGGCGAGCGGGTCGGCGAACAGGTCGCAGGCACGCTCGATCGCCTCTGCCAAAGGGCCGACGTCGACCGGGCTGAACTGGAAGCCCGTTGCAACGCCGTCGCGCAGGGCAGCGCCGTTGGCGTCGATGACCGTGTCGGCCAGACCGCCGACACGGGCCACCACCGGCAGCGTGCCGTAGCGCAGGCCGTAGAGCTGGGTGAGGCCGCAGGGTTCGAAGCGCGAGGGCACGATGATGGCATCGGCGCCGGCCTGCATGCGGTGCGAGAGCGGCTCGTCGTAGCCGACGTGCACGGCCACCCGGCCGTGATGTTCCTCTGCGGCGCGTCGGAAGCCGTCCTCCAGATCGCGGTCGCCGGAGCCGAGCAACGCCAGCTGGCCGCCGGCGGCGAGCAACCGCGGCAGCGCTCCCAGCAGCAGGTCGAGGCCCTTCTGCGTGGTGAGCCTGCTGACCACGCAGAACAACGGTGCGCCCGGTTGTGCATCGAGGCCGAGCTCGGTCTGCAGCGCGGTCTTGTTGGCGGTCTTCGCGACCAGCCGCCGGGCGGAGTAGTGCGTCACCACGTCGGGGTCGGTGGCCGGGTTCCACACGGCGTCGTCGATGCCGTTGGCAATGCCGATCAGGCGGTCGGGACGAGCGCGGAGCACTCCGTCGAAGCCCATGCCCTGCTCGGGCGTCAGCACTTCGCGTGCGTACGTGGGGCTGACGGTGCTGACCGCGTCGCACCACTGCACGCCCGCCTTGAGGAAGCTGAGGCTGCCCCAGTACTCCATGCCGTCGACGTCGAGCGCGGCCGGTGGGAGACCGAGCACGGGCAGGAGATGCGCGCCGAACAGGCCTTGGAACGCGAGGTTGTGGATGGTGAGCAGCGTCGCCGGTCGGGCGCGATCGGCGATGACCGGAGCCGCCGCGGCTCTCGCCGGCTTCCTGCTCGACGCCTTCGCGGGGTGCGAGCGGCCGAAACGCAGGTACGCCGCGGTGAGGGCGGCCTGCCAGTCGTGCAGGTGCACGACATCGGGGCGCCAGTCGGGGAGCAGGCCGTCGGCGAGCTGTGCGCCGACCCAGCTGAGGGCGGCGAAGCGCAGATGGTTGTCGGGCCAGTCGTGGCCGTCGGGTCCCAGGTAGGGGCCGCCGCCCTCGCGCTCGAACAGGTGCGGTGCCGCCACCAGCAGCACGCGCAGCCCGTTACGGGCGGTGCCCGCGACGAGCGCACCCTCGCCACCGAACAGATCGGGCAGCGCGGCGACCGTCTCGGCGCCGGTGAGTTGCTCGCGCACGCCGGGGTATGCGGGCAGCAGCACACGCGCATCGATGCCGTACGGGGCGACCGCCAATGGCAGCGCGCCGGTCACATCGGCGAGGCCGCCGGTCTTCACCAACGGGTAGCACTCCGGGGTGACGAACAGGACCTTCACGGCAGTTGACCGTAACTGATCGACCCGATCGGTGCAGGCGACGCGGTACATTCCGAGCCATGGCAGAACCAAAGGTGCTCGTCATCGTCCTCGCCGGCGGAGAAGGCAAGCGAATGTTGCCGCTCACAGAGGACCGTGCGAAACCGGCGGTGCCGTTCGGGGGCAGCTACCGCATCATCGACTTCGCGCTGTCGAACTTCGCGAACTCCGGCTACCTGAAGATCGTCGTGCTCACCCAGTACAAGAGCCACAGCCTCGACCGCCACATCAGCCAGACCTGGCGGTTCAGCGGGCTGCTCGGCAACTACGTCACCCCGGTGCCGGCGCAGATGCGTCGCGGGCCGCACTGGTTCGCCGGTTCCGCCGATGCCATCTACCAGAACCTGAACCTCATCACCGACGAGATGCCCGACGTGGTGTGCGTGTTCGGCGCGGACCACATCTACCGCATGGACGTCAAGCAGATGGTCGAGCAGCACCTCGCGTCGGGCGCGGGCGTCACCGTGGCCGCCATCCCCGTCGGCTACGAGGAGGCGAAGTCGTTCGGCGTCATCGAGGCCGACGAGACCGGCAAGATCGTCGCGTTCCACGAGAAGTCGGCCAACCCGCCCACCATCATCGGCGACGACTCACGCTGCCTGGCCAGCATGGGCAACTACGTCTTCACCACCAAGACGCTCATCGACATCGTCACCCCTGCGGGCCAGGACGACCAGCACACCGATCTGGGTGGGCACATCATCCCGGCGCTCACCGCGATGGGCGTCGCCGAGGTCTACGACTTCTCGAAGAACGACGTGCCCGGCCAGGACGATCGTGAGAAGGGCTACTGGCGCGACGTGGGCACCATCGACTCGTACTACGACGCCAACATGGACCTGCTCTCGCCGGTGCCGGTGTTCAACCTCTACAACGACAAGTGGCCGGTGTTCACCAGTCACCAGCCGTTGCCGCCCGCGAAGATCTCGCGTGGCGCCGGCGGCGAGCCGTCGTACGTCGACGGCAGCCTGCTGTGCGCCGGCTCCATCGTCTCGGGCTCGCACGTCGAACGCTCCATCGCGTCGCCGGGTGTGCGGGTGAACCACGACGCGCACGTCACCGACAGCTTGTTGTTCCCCGGTGTGGAGGTGGGCCCCGGTGCACGCATCAACCGCTGCATCGTCGACAAGAACGTCGTCATCCCGCCCGGCACTCGCATTGGGTTCGACGCCGAGGCGGACTCTGCCCGCTTCACCATCAGCGACCACGGCATCGTCGTCATCCCCAAGGGCTTCGTCTTCGAGCGATGACCGAGTCTCTCATCGTGGTCATCGGTGCCGTCACGGCTCGCGCCGGTGCGGTCGACGAGGTGGTGAGGCTCGGCTTGGAGCATGTGCGCCGATCGCGGCTCGAACCAGGGTGCGTGCTGCACTCGGTGCACCGCGACGTGGAGCACCCGAACCGCATCGTGTTCCTCGAGCACTGGGCCGACGCCAGTGCGCTCCGCGACCACTTCCGCGTGCCGGAGTCTCGTGCGTTCGTGGAGGCGGTCACCGTGCTCGCCGACGAACCGCCCACCATCGAGATCTTCGACGCGTCGAGAACCTCGGTCTGACCGGCGGGGCGGTGGGGTTGACATCGCGAGTCGGCATACTGTTCGACGGCCACCGGGGTACGGCGATGTGCAGTTGATCCTCACGGACGACTTGGCGGTTCGACTCCGCGCTTGGCCACCAGGGTTCATTCGGTCGCGGTGGTCTCGATGGCCGCCGCGTCGATGACCCGCTGGCCCATCTGTTCGCGGAAGTCGGGTGGCAACGGTGCGTGCTGACGAGTGAGCGCACTGCTCACGCGCTGAGCGAGGTCGCGGTCGTTCATGATCGCCCGCGCCACGGTGCTGCCGGCCTTGCCGCCGATGCCCAGCTGGCCCGACGCGACCGCGGCGATGAGCGCGCTCGACACCTTCGCGGCGACAGGTTGCACCTTGCCCCAGTCGACCTCTGCTGCCATCGACTTCATCGCCTGAGCGGCCTCGGCACCGCGCTCGCTGGTGGTCGCTCGCACCTTCGTCCAGTCGACGCCGCGGATCGCCTCGGCCACTTCCTCCGCATCGGCGGCGTCGTTGGCCGGCTCGGCGGCGGGATCGACGGCGGCCTCGGCGGCGACCTCGGCCTTGCCTGCCTCGTACTCGGCCTTCAGCCGATGAGCGAACTCGGCGGCCCGTGCCTTCGCGGTGGAGGCGTCGAGTGCACGACTGAGGCGAGCGACACCACGGCCGAGTCCGCGAGCGGTCATGCGGGCAACGCTACCCCCGGCTGTGCGACGCTGGACCGATGAGCGTCGGCGTGTGCACCCATCCAAATCGACCAGGGCGCCGAACGAAGGGCATGTCGACAGCGGCCGGGAACCAGAACCGAGGAACGTCATGGGCGTTCTGAGAGTGCTGCGACCCCGACCGATCGAGACTGCAACTGACCTCGACGACCCCATCGGCGTGCTCCTGCGCCGTGCCGGTCGTGGTGATCAAGCTGCCTTCGCCGAGCTCTACGACGCGCTCTCCCCCCTGGTGTACGGCGTGGTGCTGAAGGTGGTGCGCGACCCTTCTCATGCGGAGGAGGTCGCGCAAGAGGTGTTCGTCGAACTGTGGCGGCTCGCCGCCCGGTTCGACGGCACCAAAGGTTCTGCTCGCACATGGGCCGCCACACTCGCTCACCGGCGAGCGATCGACCGTGTGCGCAGCGAGCAGTCCACGCGCAATCGGCAGGACCGCGATGCCAATCAGGTGGTGCGTGAGCACGATGTGGTGGCCGCCGAGGTCGAGTCGACGATGGACCAGGCGCGAGTGCGCCGAGCGCTCACGCAGTTGAGCGACCTGCAGCGGGAGGCCGTGGAGCTGGCCTACTTCGGTGGCCACACCTACCGCGAAGTGGCCGTGCTGCTCGGTATTGCCGAAGGCACCGTGAAGAGTCGCATACGCGACGGGATGATCCGACTACGAGATGAACTGGGAGGTGTGTCATGACCGATATCGACGTGCACCACCTCGCGGCCGCGTACGCGCTCGACGCGATCGACGAGCGCGAGCGTGCTGCCTTCGAAGCGCACTACGGCACCTGCGAGGTCTGCCGCACCGATGTGCTCGCCTTCCGCGACACCATCGCGCAGGTCGCCTCGTCGCTCACCGTGCCGGCGCCGACGTCGTTGAAGAACAGGGTCATGGCCGAAGTGGCCACCACCCGCCAACTGTCGCCGCTGCTGGTCACACCGATTGCGCTCGATCAGCGCCGGCGAGTGCGCACGTTCGCTTCCATGGCGGCAGTGGCTGCTGCACTGGTGATGATCGTCGTCGCCGTGTCGGTGTTCCGCGGTGACGACGACGACGCCTTCGCCGACGACCTCGCTCGGGTCATGGCACAGACCGACTCGCAGGTGCTCACGCTGGAGAACAACAGCGGGGCCGACGGGACGTTCAAGGTGGCGTGGTCGAACACGCTCGGCGAAGCGGTGCTGATCGGCGAGGACCTGCCGACCGCACCCGCCGACAAGGCCTACGAGCTGTGGCTGATTACGCCGGACGACTCGATGGCGATGTACGTGCTCGACCCGGCCGAGGACGGCAACGTGCACCAGCGGCTCGACGCCCCCGCCGCGCCGTCGGCATGGGCCATCACGGTGGAGCCGAAGGCCGGCACCCCGGTCGCCACCGGCGACATCATCTTCATCTCCAACGTCTGAGTTCCGGTCGGCCCGACTCGGCGCGGGCTTCTCCGCTCGGCGAGGGCACCGTGGCTAGTGTCGCCACGCATGGAACCGGGCGACTTCGACGCACTGCTCGCGGAGCTCGCCGTGCACGCGACGTTGCCGTACGACCGGGCGACGCTGCTGCCACCGGCCGCCTACACCGACCCGGAGATGCTCCGCCGAGAGCGTGCGACGATCTTCGCGAGCGAGTGGTTGTGCGTCGGGCGCGCCGCCGACGTCGCCGAGGTTGGCGATCACGTCGTCCGCGAGATCGCCTCGCCGCACGACGACTCGCTGCTGTCGGTGCTGGTCGTGCGCGGCGAGGACGGCGAGTTGCGGGCGTTCACCAACGTGTGCGCGCACCGCTGCGCGACGCTCGTCGACGGTGATGGCAACGCACCGCGGTTCACATGCCCCTACCACGCATGGGTGTACCGGCTCGACGGTCAGTGCATCGCGGCCCCGTACATGCAGCAGAGCGTCGAGCTCGACGGCGCACCGTTCGATCCCGCGAACCATCGCCTCCACGAACTGCCGACGACGGAGTGGGAGGGGTTCCTCTACGTCAGCCAGTCGCCGTCTCCCGCGCCGCTGCCGGCGACGCTCGGCGGGCTCACCGACGTGGTCGGTCGGTACCGCATGGCCGGCTACGTGACGGTGGCCGGCGGCACCGACCTGTGGGACACGAACTGGAAGTGCCTCGCCGAGAACTTCCTCGACGCGTATCACGTGTTCAAGGTGCACCGGAACACGTTCGCGAAGGAGAGCGACAGCACCGCCGGCACCACCGTGCACCCGGGCGGCGCGGGCTACACGTACCACGTGGCGGTCGACGACCCGGCGAGCTCGTACGGCGTCGCGCATGCCGACAACACCACGCTTGACGGCACCTGGCGGCACAGCACGGTGCTCGCCGCCACCTATCCGTCGCACGTCGTACAGCTGCAACCGGACTGGCTCTGGTACCTGGTGCTCACCCCGCTCGGCGTCGGCAGGGTGCACATCCGCTGGTCGTTGGCCTTCGCTCCCGAGGTGTGGACGGCGCTCTCCGCCGACGATCGGGCGCAGGCACTCGCGCGTGTGCTGGACCTCATCACCGCGGTCAACGGCGAAGATCGACCCGTGGTGGAAGGCGTGTGGAACGCCCTCCACCACCGCCTCGCGGCCCGCGGCCCGTTCAGCCATCTCGAACGCAACGTGCACGACATCGACCGCTACGTCGCGGCGCGTGTGACGGGTGTTGTGCGCGACTGACCGCATCCGCTCGCGATTCGGCCTATCCTGATCGAAGTCGCTGTCAGTCATGTCGCGCCACGGCAAGCCCGAGGCCTGGCCACTCACCGTCGGCGGGGCCACCGGGGGTCCGTCCGAACTCAGACTGCGACCATCGACCGGTGGGGCACAACGGGCCCACCGTCGCCAGGCGACCACTCGGACACCGACGTCATACGGAGCGCAATGGTTGAAGTACGACAACTCGAAACGGCCATCTGGTCGATTGCCGACGGGCGACCCTCGGCCGACGACCTGGCCCTGTTCGAGTCCGACGAACGGACCACACTCGCGGTGCTCGACCGCCTCATCGGCGACGCCGAGGACGACCTCGCATCGGTGCGCGACCTACGCGGCGACGAACGCGACCAGGTCGTGGCCGACTTCACCGAGACGCTGAAGAGCCTGCATCGCACCGCCGCCCGTCTGCGCCCGTTGGCGCCATCGCCGATCCTGATGGAGATCGACGCCGACGACGACCTCTCGTGGGAGCACGTCGAGCCCGGCGAAGTGCAGCTGCAGGCCACGTGGGCCGACGGCCACGTCGTGGTGTGGGCTGCCGGCCGCGCCACCGAACCCGAGCCGAACGATGCGCTCGCCGATCGGCTGCAAGCCGTCGGCGGACCCCCGCACGGCTGGGAACTGCATGCGGGCGTGCCGCTGCCCAACGGCACGAAGGCCGAAGCCATCGCCATCCCGATGCGCGGCGCGCTCGGCTGGCTGGTGTCGGTCGGCGCGGGCGAGGCGCCCGACGGTGTCGGCCCCAGTCTGCTCTGGCTCGGTCGTGCCGCCGTCGAAGGTGTGCGCCTCGTCGCCCGCGGTTCGGTGGTGCCCACGCTGAAGGTGGCGCCACGCCGCGACGGCCACGGCACCGACGCGATGGTCCGGTGGGCGCCGGCGTTCCTCAACAGGTCCATCATCGAAGAGCTCACTGCGGTCATGCCGGGCACGGTCACGGCCCTCGGCGGCGGCGGGGGAGCCGGCCACGCCACCACGGTCGCCGTGCTCAGCGGTGTGGTCGAAGCGATCATGACCGAGGCCGCGGAGCGTGTGACGTTGAAGGCACAGCCGCCTTCGGCGAAGACCGTCACCGACCTCGGTGACTCGATGCTCGCCCGCCTCGACGGTGCACCGTTCCCCGTCGACGCCACGCTGTCGCGCGACATGGCGCGCCGCTTCGATCAGTGGTCGCGCCCGGTCACCGACTCCGCGCACCCGCGGCTGTCGGTGCACCTCGACCCTCCCGGCACCGGTGGTGTGTGGCTGATGTCGGTGCACCTGAAGATGGCCAAGGGCAAGCTGGTGCCGGTCGACGAGGCGCTGCGCGGCCAGGAAGGCAGTCGGGCGGCGATGGCCGAATGGACTCGCCTGGGTCGCATCTTCCCCGCACTCGGCCGCGTCGGCGTGCGCCAACGCGGTCAGCTGGCCTTGAGCCAGGACGAAGCGTGGGACTTCCTCACGCTCGTCGGCCCCACGCTCGTCGCCACCGGGTTCGACGTGCGCGCGCCGCTGATCTCGCGCCGCAAGGCCACACCGTCGCTGCGCCTGTTCGCGGAGGAGTCGGCCGGCTCGGTCGTCGGTGCGCATCAGCTCAGCAACGTCGCGTGGTCCATCCTGTTCGACGACGTCGAGCTCACCGCCGCCGAGGTGCAACGTCTGGCGAAGCAGGCTCGGCCGCTGCTGCAGTCGCGCGGCAAGTGGATAGAACTCGATCGAGTCGATCTGGAACAGGCCGCCGCAGCGCTCGCGGAGCGCGAGTCCACCACGCAGCTCACCGGCGCCGAGATCCTGCGCCACAGCATGGGGCTCGACTCGTCGGGCCTCGCCGGCGGCATCGTCGTGCAGGGCCAGAGCTGGGCCAACGACGTGCTGCAGCGGGCGAGCGAGGCGACGGCCGCGCCGGTCGTCAAGCCGGAAGGCTTCGCCGGCGAACTGCGTTCCTACCAGACCGAGGCGCTGTCGTGGATCGGCTTCCTCGACGCCGCAGCACTCGGTGGCTGCTTGGCGCTCGACATGGGTCTCGGCAAGACCCCCACCGTGCTGGCGCATCTCGCCCGCACGGTCGGCAACGGCCCCACCCTCGTGGTGGCGCCCGCTGCGGTCGTCGGCAACTGGGCGGCCGAGGCGGCGCGCTTCGCACCCGACCTGCACGTGCTCGTGCACCACGGCATCGCGCGCTCCGAAGCGGAGGAGTTCACCGAGCAGGTGGCGAAGGCCGACATCGTCATCACCACCTACGCCACTGCGGTGCGCGACGTCGAACTGCTCGCCGCCACCGACTGGCGCACGATGGTGCTCGACGAGGCGCAGGCCATCAAGAACCCGGCCAGCGACACCGCACAGCAACTGCGGCGCATCTCGGCGCACACTCGCCTCGCCCTCACCGGCACACCCATCGAGAACGGCGTCGCCGACCTGTGGGCCATCCTCGACTTCACCAATCCCGGCCTCGTCGGTCCCCGGCCGGCGTTCGTCGCCCAGATGTCGGGCGATGGCGAGTCAGCGCTGCGTGCGCTCAACGGCATCCTGCTGTTCCGCCGCACGAAGACCGAGCCGGAAGTGGCGGCACAGCTGCCCGACAAGATCGACGAGCTCGACCACTGCACGATGACCCCGGAGCAGATCGGCCTCTACCAGGCGGTGCTCGACGACCTCGTGCTCAACGTCACCAACGAGCTCGGCGAGAAGAAGGAAGGCGCCATCCTGGCGGCCATCACCGCGCTCAAGCAGATCTGCAACCACCCCGCCGCGTACCACGACGACGGCCGACCGCTCGCCGGTCGCTCCGGCAAGCTGGCCCGGTTGGAGGAGATCGTCGAGTCGGTGTTCGAGGCCGGTGAGCGCGTGCTCATCTTCACCCACTTCGCCACGTGGGGCCGCCGCCTGGCCGACCACCTCACGGCGCTCACCGGTAAGCCGGTCGCCTGCTACGACGGCAGCCTCAGCCGTGGCGTGCGCGACAAGTTGGTCGCCGACTTCCAGGGCCTCGAGGGTCCCGGCGCGATGGTGCTCTCGCTGAAGGCCGGCGGTACCGGTCTCAACCTCACCGCCGCGAACCACGTCGTGCTGTACGACCGCTGGTGGAACCCGGCGGTGGAGGATCAGGCGCGTGACCGCGCGTGGCGCATCGGCCAGAGCAAGACGGTCATCTCGCACCGCCTGGTCTGCCCGGGCACGGTCGACGAACGGGTGGAGGAAGTGGTGGCCGGCAAGCGTCACATCGCCTCGCTGGTGCTGCCCAAGGGCAGCTCGATGGCCGATCTCGACACCGACCAGTTGCGCCTCGCGTTCGGGTTGCGACCCGACGAACTCCTCACCGACGAACTGCTCACGGGAGACCCCGAATGAACCGCCCGCAACAGAGCCGCAGCACGCAGCGCCGGCGCAACGGCAACCAGAAGTCCGGCAACCGGCAGCCGAAGACCGACATCTGGCGCGAGGCCGATCCGCTCCCGCCGCTCGAGCCGATCACGGTGTCGCGCGATGCCACCGCGTTGCTGCGGTCGCTGGGCGAGCCGCCGATGAACGGCGCGCTCGAAGCCGGCTACACGTTCGGTGCCGTGGTCGAACGCGGTGCCGGCATCGCCGCTGCGCTCGCGCTCAGCGCCGACCTGCTCGCCGCGCCCCTCGACTGACACCCTCCCGCGCGGTTCGAGTCGTCGGCGCCGGTCGTCGCAGGGAAAGCTGTGCGCCATGAGTGACATCCTCGAAGAACTCGACGCCTGGCTCGACGCCAACTGGGACCCCGAACTGACCGTTGCCGAGTGGTGGCAGCGGCTCGGCTCGTCGGGTTGGGCGGCTCCCGCGCTGCCCACCAACGCGTACGGCAAGGGCCTGTCGCGCAACGATGCCATCGCCGTCGGGCATCGCATCGTGCAGCGCGGCGCGGTCGCCGCGCCGGGCGGGTTGGGCATGCTGCTGGCTGCGCCCACCATCGCCGTGCACGGCACCCAGGAGCAGATCGAGCGCTACGTGCTGCCGATCGTCACCGGCCTGCAGGCGTGGTGCCAGTTGTTCAGCGAGCCGGGCGCCGGCAGCGACCTCGCCGGTCTCGGCTGCAAGGCGCTGAAGGACGGCGACGAGTGGATCGTCAACGGCCAGAAGGTGTGGACCAGCGGCGGCCAGATCGCCGACATGGGCATGCTCATCGCGCGCACCAACCCGGAGGCTCCGAAGCACCAGGGCATCACCTGGTTCGCGTGCGACATGCACCAGCCCGGTGTCGACATCCGCCCGCTCCGTGAGATGACCGGCCGCGCGCTGTTCAACGAGGTGTTCCTCAGCGACGCGCGCGTGCCCGACGATGCAACGGTCGGTGGGCTCAACAACGGCTGGGCGGTGGCCAACACCACGCTGATGTTCGAGCGGTCCGGCCTCGGTGCGGGCGGCCACAGCGCGGCGGCTGCCGCCAACGCCGGCACCGTGGCCGGCGACCTGCCGAAGCGAGTCGGCGACTTCGTCCGTCCGTCGGGCCCGTCCGGCGGTGGCGGTGGTGGCGGCGCGATGGCCGCCGGCGCGGTGAAGCTGTTCACCCAGATGGCCAAGGACAGTGGCGTCATCGGCCAGCCGACGATTCGTCAAGAGCTCGTCAAGCTGCACACGCTGCACGAGGTGGGCCGGATGCTCGCGTTGCGGCTGAAGGCAGAGAAGGCCGCCGGCCGCGACATCCCCGGCGCACCCAACATCGCCAAGCTGTCGATGAGCGAGATCATGCGCCAGAGCCGCGACCTCGGGCTGCGTCTCGCCGGCGCCGGCGGCATGCTGCACGCGTACAACACCGCCGACCGCAAGGCGCTCGACGCGGCCACCGGCCAGCCGATGCTCGCCTACGTCACCGAGATGGGCTTGTTCGCGCAGGGTCCGCCCATCTACGGCGGCACCGACCAGGTGCAGCGCAACATCCTCGGCGAGCGCGCGCTCGGACTCCCCAAGGAGCCGAACAACGACCGCACGATGAGCTGGAGCGAGCTCCCCAAGAACGGCTGACCGCCAGGGGTTTCTGGACAGGAATCGTTCCAACTCGCGTTCTGGACCGGATTCGTCCCGCACGGCGAAACGATTGCTGTCCAGAGTTACGCCAGAGCTGACGGACGCCAACGATCGACGGCTCGTCGAATGCGGTCAGCTACCGCATCGGGGGTCTTCGTGAGCATCTTCCACGTGAAGTGCACCGGCTGGTAGCCGGCGGCGACGAGCTCGCCGTCGCGCATCCGGTCGAACTCGAACTGGTCTCGGTCGAGGCCGTGAGTGCTCCATCCGTCGCATTCGAGCACCACGTTCGTCCCGATCACGAGGAAGTCGACCTCAAACCCGATCACGATCGCGTGGAACTGGACCGGTGGAAGGCGGTGGGTCGCGATGAGTCGTGCCATCTCGGCTTCCAACTTGCTGTCCGGCGGAAGCTCCTCGCCGAGCCACGACTCGAGTGCGGCGCGGTAGGGAGTGATGCCGTTGCGACCGCGGCGTGCATGACGGAATAGGGCGCCTTGGATGGCTGCGGGCGACACCACCCGAGCGGCGATCAGATCGATCATCGCGCCCTCGACGGCGTCGGGATCCACGGCGCCGAGGTCGAGCAGCATTCTGAGCGGGTTGGTCGTGGGGATCTGCGCGCGCATGATCGGACGGAGGTCGACGAGGTCGCGGGGTCGATGCACGATGACTCCCTGCGGCTGAGTGTTGTGACGGCGGCCGTCGAGCAGCACCTCGATGGGGTCGTCCTCGGGTCGGTCGACGCGCCACAGTCGCGCCGCCGTGCGGTGCGAGCTCAGCGCGCTGCGCCCTGCTGCCCACACGCCGGCCAACGCTCTCTGCTCGAAGGTGTCCGGCGAGCCCCAGAGTCGCACGACGTTCGGGTGCAGCAGCTCGAACTGTCCGCTGGCGATCGCTCGATACCACGCCGAGCGGCTGACGCCGGCGTCACTGGCGGCACTCGCAGTGATCAGGCCGTGGTGTCGGCGGGCGAAGGAGTCGAGGCGTTCGAGTCGCATACCGACACTGGGCGCGGCGAGTGGACGCAACCGGCAAAAGTCGTGGTTGCTCAGTGACCTGGACAGGAATCGTCTCGAGCGCCGGGACGATTCCTGTCCAGATTCGTGGCTGGAACGATTCCTGTCCAGAACCAGTTGCCAGCCGGTTGCGATCCGCGGGGGTGACTGCGGGGTCGGCGAGACTTGGCGGATGGAGCAGCGCAACTGGCCACGCACTCGCGACGAGCTGAACGAGAGCCCGATCCAGGTGCGCGTGGCGACGGTGGAGGGCATCTTCAACCCGATGGACCCGTCGCCGCTGGAGGAGCGTTCGCTCAACCAGGAGGTGGCCGACTGGATCGAGGAGTGGGCGGAGGACTTCGACAAGGATCATGCCATCACCGTCGAGATCCACGTGGCCGACGGCCGCTTCGCCGGGCGCGAACACGACATCGTCAACGGGCTGCCCAACCACGCCAAGTACCGCCCCTGGCAGGCAGCGCGTCAGCTGCGCAAGCTGCTGCGTGAAGGTCGCATCAGCCTGGTCATCGGCATCTGCGCGATCACCGGGTTCAACCTGCTGTCGAAGGCCATCCGGTCGAGCAGCAACCCGGTGGTGCAGGTGATCCACGACGGTCTGTCGGTGCTCGGCTGGGTGTCGATGTGGAAGCCGATGGAGATCTTCCTCTACGAGTGGTGGCCCATCCGCCGCGAGAAGCGCGCATGTCGCCGGCTCGCGGAGGCCACCGTCATCTTCCCGCTGGCGGTTCGCTGAGCTTGGTGCGCAGCTGCACGTACACCGCATGCCCGGCGATGCCCGCCAGCTCCTCGGCGAGCGACTCGACCACCGGCTGCTCGCCCACGTAGGCGCCTTCGCCTGCGGGGCCCTCCGTGCAGCACCACGCCATGGTCTCGCCCTCGTCGCCCCAGTCGGCTCGCGACCAGCGTCGCACGGTGGCGTGCTCGATGCCGGTCGGCTGCATCTCCCACTCCACGCGCACCGGCAGCTGCCAGCACACCGACGGCTTCCAGTCGATCGGTGACTCGCCCGCGGCAACGGCCGCGAGGTGCAGCGCACAGCCGGCTCCGCCCGCGAAGCCGGGACGGTTGAGGAAGATGCACGCGCCGTCGACCACCTTCGTGTTCGTGCGCTCGGCGTCGTTGAACACGTCGTCGTCGTCGACACGATCGTGGTGCTGCCAGAGGTGCGCGGGCAGGGTGGCGGCGAGCGCGGAGACGGTCATCGCTTCTTCGACGTCGGCGAGCTCGGCGCCCACCGAGCAGCAGCCCTGCTGCAGATGTTCCGCCGGATGGTCGAGGATGCCCTGGCACCCGCGGCCCCAGATGCAGGTCCAGTTCGACCGCATGAAGGTGGGCTCGAAGCGCCAGAGCGTGTCGCCATCGGCCACTTCGATGAAGCCGTCGGTCGCGGAAGGGTCCACGGCTCCGAGGGTACCGGTCGGGGGCCAGACTCTCAGACCGTCGACGGCACCGTCTGGGCAGCGGCGAACCGTTCGGCCACGTTCGGCCAGTTGGCGATGTTCCAGAACGCCTTCACGAAGTCGGCCTTCACGTTCTTGTACTGCAAGTAGTACGCGTGCTCCCAGGAGTCGATGACCAGCAGCGGGATGCTGCCGGCGCCGACGTTGCCCTGGTGGTCGTGGATCTGTTCGATGACCAGCTTCTTGCTCACCGGCTCCCAGGCGAGCGCACCCCAGCCGATGCCCATCACGTTGACGGTGGCCGCGGTGAGCTGAGCCTTCATCGCATCGAAGCTGCCGAAGAACTCGTCGATCGCGGTGCCGAGCTCGCCCTCCGGGTTGCCGCCACCGTCGGGGCTCATGTTGGTCCAGAAGATGCTGTGCAGCACGTGGCCGCTCACGTGGAAGGCGAAGGCCCGAGACAGCATGTTGATGGTGGAGAAGTCGCCGGACTCTCGGGCCGCGGCGAGCGCATCGAGCGTGTCGTTGGCGCCCTTCACGTACGCAGCGTGGTGCTTGTCGTGGTGGAGCTCGACGATCTCGCCGCTGTAGTGCGGCTCGAGCGCGCCGGGAGAGTAGGGAAGATCGGGCAGCGAGTAGGCAGGCATGGGAGTTCCTTCCGGTGGTGAGCGGTGGTTACCCGCGAGGGGAAGCCCCTAAACCCTCCCACGAATCGACTGGTCACACCTCGTCGACCCCGAATGTCGCTCGTGTGGGGCCAGACGGGCGATTTCCTGGCAACCTGATCCGATGAGCACGGAGCAGTACGACCTCGTCATCATCGGCGCCGGGTCCGGCAACTCGATCATCGGCCCGGAGATGGACGGGTGGCGCATCGCGATGGTCGAGCGCGGGCTGTTCGGCGGCACGTGCATGAACCGGGGTTGCATCCCGTCGAAGATGTTCATCTTCGCCGCCGACCTGGCCGAGCACGCCAAGCACGGCGAGCGCTATGGCATCGACACGCAGTTCAACGGCGCCGACTGGCACAGCATCGTGCACCGCGTGTTCGGGCGCATCGACCCGATCGCCGAAGGTGGTCGCCAGTACCGCCACAGCCTGCCCAACGTCGACGTGTACGAACACTCCGCGCACTTCGTCGGCGATCGCGAACTGGAAGTGGGTGGCGTCCGCATCCGCGGCGAGCAGGTGGTCATCGCGGCAGGCGCGCGTTCGTTCGTCCCCGACGTGCCCGGCATCGACGACGTGCCGTTCCACACCAGCGACAGCATCATGCGCATCGCGCAACAGCCACAGCATCTCGTCATCCTCGGTGGCGGGTTCATCGCCACCGAGATGGGTCACGTGTTCCAGGCACTCGGGTCCGCGGTCACCATCGTCAATCGCGGTCATCTGCTGCTGCGCGCGGAGGATCACGACGTCGCGCAACGGTTCACCGACCTGGCCGCCGACCGATTCGATCTCGCCCTCGGCGCAACGGTGCACCGCGTGCGCATGACTGCCGACGGCATCGCGATGGAGCTCACCACCGACGACGGCCCGCGCACCATCGAGGGCGACGTGCTGCTGGTCGCCGCCGGACGCATTCCCAACAGCGACCAGTTGCAGGTGCACGCCGGCGGCATCGACACCGACGAGTGGGGCTTCGTGCGCGTCGACCAGTACGGGCGCACCACCGCGCCGGGTGTGTGGGCGCTGGGCGACATCAACGGCCGCCACCAGCTGAAGCACATGGCCAACGGCGAGGCGAAGGTGGTGCGCCACAACCTCAGCCATCCCGACGATCTGCACACCTACGACTCGCGCCCGGCGCCGCACGCGGTGTTCAGCAGCCCTCAGATCGGCTCGGTCGGGCTGACCGAGGAGCAGGCCGTCGCGACTGGAACGCCGTTCGTCACGATCACGCACGCATACGGCGGCGCCGCGTACGGGTGGGCGATGGAGGACACCACCGGGTTCTGCAAGCTGATCGGTGACCCGGCCACGCGCACCGTGATCGGTGCGCACCTCATCGGCTACCAGGCCTCGATGCTGGTGCAGCTGCTGGTGCAAGGCATGCACCTGGGCAACACCGCCGACGAGATGGCAGTGGGCCAGGTGTGGATCCACCCGGCGCTGAGCGAGGTGGTCGAGCAGGCGCTGCTCACGCTGATCGACGCGTTCGACGCCGCCTGACGCTCACACCCGCCTCTTACGGTTCGTCGGTTGCCGCCTTACTCGCGAGCTTCATCATGTCTCTCACCCCCAAGGACACGAAGGAGCAACGACATGAACAAGAAGATGGCAGCAGCAGGTCTGGCAGCGGGCCTCGTCGCCGGCACCGGCGCAGGGTTCCTCCTGTCGATCACCGGTTCCGCAGGTGCGGCCGGGTCGACGACGGCGGCGCTCACCGCGGCGGCCGATGACGACACGACCGCCGACACCGCGAGCACCGACACCGACCGTGCGGCCGAGCACGCCGCTCGCCTCACCGAGGTGCTCCAGCCGCTCGTCGACGACGGCACCCTCACGCAGGCCCAGCTCGACGCGGTGATCGGCGCGCTCGGCGACGCCGGCCCCATCGGCGGCGGTCACGGTGGCCCTGGCGGTCGCGGGGCGCACCTCGACGTGGTCGCCACCACGCTCGGCCTCACCGAAGCCGAAGTGCGCGACGCCATCTCCAACGGCCAGACGTTGGCGCAGCTGGCCGAGGCCAACGGGTCGACCGGCCAGGCGCTGATCGACGTGCTCGTGGCCGAGGTGAAGGCACACCTCGACGAAGAGGTCGCTGCCGGCGAGCACACCCAGGCGGAAGCCGACGCCAAGCTGGCCGAGGCCACCACGCGGATCACGGAGTTCGTGAACAACACCGACACGGCCGGCCCGATGGGCGGACCCGGAGGCCCGCGTGGTCGCCACGGCGGTGACGACGACGCCGACGACGACGCCACCGAGACCGTCACCGTCGAGACCGTCACGGCCGACACGACCGGCTGACACCCGATCGCGACGACACCTCGTCGCGACAACCCGTACGATCGGCCGGGGCGGCCCCCACGCCCCGGCCGATCGGCCGCGAGAAGGACCCACAGCAATGAGCGGACGCATTCTGATAGCCGACGACGACCGGGCCATCCGTGAGTCGTTGTCGCGCGCACTCACGCTGGAGGGCTACGACGTGGTGCAGGCACCCGACGGGGCGCAGGCGCTGAGCCTGATCGAGAGCACCAAGCCCGACGTGGCGGTGCTCGACGTGATGATGCCGAACGTCGACGGACTCACCGTCTGTCGAGTGCTGCGCGCGGAACGCAACCGCATCCCGGTGCTGATGCTCACCGCTCGCACCGAGACGCCCGACCGGGTGGCCGGACTCGATGCAGGCGCCGACGACTACCTGGCCAAGCCGTTCGACCTCGACGAACTGCTCGCCCGCCTGCGGGCGTTGCTGCGCCGGGCTCGCCCCGACGACGCGGACCACACCGAACCGCTGCAGATCGCCGACCTGCGCCTCGACCCCACCGCCCGACGCGTGTGGCGCGGTCAACGCGAGGCCGAGCTGTCCAAGACCGAGTTCGACCTGCTGGAACTGCTCGTGCGCAACCAGGGCATGGTGCTCGAGCACAGCACCATCTACGACCGCATCTGGGGCTACGACTTCGGGCCGGACTCGAAGAACCTCGCGGTCTACATCTCGTACCTGCGCCGCAAGCTGGAGGGCGAGGGCGAGACCAAGCTCATCCACACCGTGCGCGGGGTGGGGTACACGGTGCGCACCTCGTGAGCCTGCGCCTGAAGATCGTGCTGGCGCTCACGCTGCTCGCCGCGGGCGCCACCGCGGCCATCGGCGTGGTCTCCTACACGAGCACCAAGCACGAGCTGGAGGAGACGGTCGATCGTTCGCTCGACGTCGCCGCCGCACAACTGCGCGAGTCGATCCCGCTGCTCGACGGCGACGGCGACGGCGATGGTGGTCTGGGGAACGGCAGGCCGGGACGTGATCGGCCACGGAGCTTCGAGCAGGTGCTGTACCAGGTCATCGATGCGAACGGAGTCGTGCTCGCGACGGGTCAGTCGGACCAGCTGCCGGTCAGCGATCGCGACATCGCCGTCGCCAATGCATCGCCCGATACCCGCGTGCGCTACGAGATCGAGCTCGACGGCGAGCCGTTCCGCGTGCTCACCGTCCGCCAGGGGCCGGTGGCGGTGCAGCTCGCTCGCTCCTTGAGCGAGAGCCAGAAGTCGTTGGAGCAGATCCTGCAGAGCACCTTGGCCGCCGTGGTCGTGGTTGCCGTGCTGTCGGCCCTCATCGGGTGGCTCATCGCGCGACAGGTCACCCGTCGCCTGCTGCGCCTCACCGCGGCCGCGGGCGAGGTGGCCACGACCGGACGGCTCGATGTCGACGTGCCTGTCGACGGCAGCGACGAGACCGCGCAGTTGGGCCGCGCGTTCAGCGGCATGCTCGGCGCGCTGCAGGCCAGCAAGCGCGAGCAGCACCAGTTGGTGCAAGACGCGGGCCACGAGCTGCGCACACCGCTCACCAGCCTGCGCACCAACGTGGCGGTGCTGCGTCGCCGGTTCGACGCGCTGCCGGCCGACTCGCGCGATCAGCTGCTCGCCGATCTCGACAGCGAGACGCGCGAGCTCACCGATCTGGTGAACGAACTGGTCGAGCTGGCCACCGATCGACGCGACGACGAGCCGGTGCAGGCCGTGCGGCTGGACGAAGTCGCCGAGCGTGCCGCCGCGAGGGCCCGGCGTCGGTTCGGCCGCGAGGTCGTCGTGCATGCCTCGCCGGCGACGGCCGCGCTCGTCGACGGTCGCCCGAACGGGCTCGAGCGCGCGGTGCAGAACCTCATCGACAACGCGTGCAAGTTCGCACCCGAAGGGGCGATCGAGGTCGCCGTCGACGGCGGGTCGGTCGTCGTGCGCGATCACGGACCCGGCCTGGTCGACGCCGACATCCCGCACCTCTTCGATCGCTTCTACCGCTCGGTCGAGATGCGCAGCAAGCCCGGTTCCGGACTCGGCCTCTCGATCGTCAAGTCGGTGGCCGACGCGCACGGTGGCACCGTCTTCGCCCGCAATGCGCCCGGCGGCGGCGCCGAGCTCGGCTTCACCATCCCCACCTGACCGTGCATCCGTCCCTCCTGCGTCTGAGCACTTCCGCTCGCCCGGCGAGCGGAAGTGCACACACGCGGCGTGGGCGTGGGTCTTGACAGGGGTTGTAACGTTGTTATTGACGCAGTGCCCGGCAGTCGGGCGCGCGGAGGGGGAGTCGTCATGACCGACACTGCGAACCGCTACCTGGAGGGCAACTACGGCCCCGTGGTCGACGAGGTCACCGCCTTCGACCTGCCGGTGATCGGCCAGATCCCCACCGAGCTCGCCGGGCGCTACCTGCGCAACGGACCGAACCCGATGTCGGAGGTCGACCCGGCCACGCACCACTGGT
This sequence comes from uncultured Bifidobacterium sp., assembly GCA_964632715.1. Lineage (GTDB taxonomy): Bacteria > Actinomycetota > Acidimicrobiia > Acidimicrobiales > Ilumatobacteraceae > UBA668. The sequence continues at coordinate 30,384 of CAZWCU010000018.1, forward strand.
TCATCGGCGACGGCATGGTGCACGGCGTGCGCCTGCTCGACGGACAGGCGAAGTGGTACCGCAACCGCTACGTCGGCTCGTCGAGCCTCAGCGAGCGCCGCGGCCAGCCCGACATCCCCGGCCGCAACTGGAACGACAGCCCGGGTGGGCCGAACACCAACGTCGGTGGCTTCGCCGGCACCACGTGGGCGATGGTGGAAGCCGGCGGCTGCCCGGTCGAGCTCACCTACGAGCTGGAGACCGTCGGCCGCAACGACTTCTTCGGCACGCTGCCCGGCGCGTTCACCGCGCACCCGAAGGTCGACGCCGACACCGGCGAGATGCACGCGGTGGTCTACGCGTTGCCGCAGTGGATGGACCACGTGCAGTACGTGGTGGTCGGCGCGGACGGCAAGGTGCGCCGCACCGTCGACGTGCCGGTGGTCGATGGGCCGATGGTGCACGACATGTCGCTCACGCAGAAGTACGCCATCGTCTACGACATGCCCGTGACGCTCGACCTCGACCTGGCGTTCGCCGCGCGGTTCCCCTTCTCGTGGAACCCCGACCACGGCAGCCGCCTCGGCTTCCTGCCGCGTGAGGGCGAGGCGACCGACATCGTGTGGGTCGACGTGCCGATCAGCTACGTCTTCCACCCGATGAACGCCTACGACCAGGCCGACGGCAGCGTGGTCATCGACCTGTGCGTGTACGACACGATGTTCGACAACGACGTGCGCGGTCCGTTCGGCGACAACTTCGCGCGGCTCGAACGGTGGGTGGTGAACCCGCTCACGCGCACGTGCAGCACCACGGTCATCGACAGCTCGTGGTCCGAGTTCCCGCGGCACCGCGGCTCGCTCACCGGCAAGCCCTACCGCTTCGGCTACTGCGCCAGCCCCAGCCTCGACCCCACGTGGCCCACCCTCAAGTACGACCTGCACACCGGCGAGCGCTGGCAGTTCGACCACGGCCCCGGCCGCAGCGCCGGCGAGCCCGTGTTCGTCGGCCGACAGGGCAGCACCGACGAGGACGACGGCTGGTTGGTCACGTTCGTGCACGACGTGCCCGCGGGCACGGCCGAACTGGTCATCCTCGATGCGCAGGACTTCTCCCGGCCGGAGGTCGCCCGCGTGCAACTGCCGCAGCGCATCCCCTACGGCTTCCACGGCAACTGGGTGAGCGACCGATCGGTGCCGCCTCCCGCCTGATCGCCCTCAGGGCACGAGCGTGCCGTCGAACGCGCGGCGCAGGGTGTCGCGGCGAAGGTCGGGCACCAGGCGCGACGTCATGGTGAACGGGATCACCCAGCCGCCGTGGAACTGGGCCAGCACACGGAACGACGCCGCCGGCACACCTGCCTCGTGGAGCCGAACCAGGTAGCGCTCGCCGTCGTCGCGCACCGGGTCGTGCTCGGCGACGATGATCACTGCCGGCGGCAGGCCGCTGAGGTCGGGTGCCAGCAATGGCGATGCGTACGGCTGCAGCGCATCGCCGGGCTCGGCGAGGTAGTGACGCACGTAGGCCCCGAGCATCTCGCCGGTGAGGCCGGCGCCTTCGCCCACTTCGGTGACCGACGGCGAACCCAGCGTGAGGTCGAGCGCGGGCACGTCG
>CAZWCU010000019.1:0-3411 GCA_964632715.1 uncultured Bifidobacterium sp.
CAAGGCGCGATCCGGCGCGCGCAACTTGTTGATGCCGTTGGCGACGGTGCGCAGATACTTGGGGGTGCCATCGACGGTCACCACATCGACGTCGGGGGTGGCCTGCACCTTGGCGACGCTGCCCTCATTGTCGATCCAGTTGACCATGGTGGCCTTGGAGGACTCGCCGATCTTTCCGGTGCCTGGGTTGCGCCACTTCACATCGCTGATGTACTCGTAGCCATCTCCCCCTGCCATGTGAACCGCTGTGATGTACACCATGTGAATACTCCAGTTCTTGGGAGGTCGATCGATCGCGCATGTTGCGGACGGTACGCCGGGGGTGTCACAGAGTGTCCGGAAGTCGTGGAAACGTTGCGGAATAGTCAACGACTTGCTGCATTCACGCATCGTTTCGTGTAAAATAGTGGCTATGGGCTGGAGGTATTCGAATGATGGATGACAAGCAGGCGAAGAGGCTCGGAGCGCTTCTGCGAGCCAGAAGGAACGAACTCGGTCTCTCGTCCAGAGTGCTGGGAAAGCTGACGGGTGTAGATGCAGTGACGATCCAACGCCTTGAGCTCGGAGCCATCAGCGCGCCGGCACCGGACAAGTTGGCACGAATCGCGGAAGCACTCGGCCTCAGACTCGCAGACGTCTACGCACACGCTGGCTACGTCGTGCCGAACGAACTGCCGGCTTTCACGCCATACATGCGGACCAAGTACGGAGCGCTGCCGGACGACGACCTTGACGCCATCGCGCGGTACGCCGAGCGGCTCGCCAAGAAGCATGGCGTCAACCTCGGTGGTCCGGCCGCAGGCGAAGACGAGTCGTAGCAACGGACTAACAACAACGAAGCAGAAAGGAGGGACTTATGAAGACGCTGACTCAATCCAACACCAAACCTGACTCAGTGCTGAGGGTGCTGCGCGACCTCATGCCGCAGCGAGTCTTGAGTTACGCCGAGGCCTTGCAGCGAGCCGAGATGCAGGCCTCCCGACTGTTGTCCCTTCAGCAGGTGTCCGGACCGGACGTGCCGGCGGAGGTAGTAACGGAACTTCGCCGCTTGCGTGTCGTGCATGCACCGGACCTCCCTGTCTCCGGCTCGGCTCACTGGGACGGCTACGCCTGGGTCATCTCCTTGAACGCGAACGACTACGAGCAACGCCGCCGCTTCAGCCTCATGCACGAGTTCAAGCACGTCCTCGATCACCCCACACGCCACTTGATTCAAGGCGATCGGAGGCTGACAATGAGTGCCGAGCAGATGGCCGAGAAGGTCGCGGACTACTTCGCCGCATGCGTGCTGATGCCGCGCGTTTGGGTGAAAGATGCCTTTTGCAACCGGAGCGTTCAGAACACCACCAACCTTGCACGACTCTTTCGAGTGTCACCTTCAGCGATGAACTTCCGGCTGGCTCAACTCGGACTGACTGGCCCAGCCAGGCGGTGTTCGCCAACTGTGCAACCAACGCGAGGAGCGCCATGAGTGCTGGTCGAGTCCCCGTCGGTATCTCGCTTGCAGAGGCCGCACCATCAGAAACAGCCCGCCGTGCGCGGGCCTTCGCGGGTGGGGCATACAAGTAAGCCGGTATGCGGGGCGCGCTGTCTGCGTCCGTGTGAACGAGCCGTCCGCGAGCAGTCGTATTCTCGCGCTGTGCCGCGCCCTCGTATCGAACGAGACGAACCAATCGACCCGCTGGCAACGAAGCTCCCGCGTTCGCTGATCAAGCGGCTGAGGGTTCGGGCCCGCCAGGACGACATCAGCGTGCAAGACCTCGTCGCTGCGGCGATTTCTCGGGAGCTCAACCGTCGCGAGCGTCTGGAGGCGCGACGAACGAACCGGCTGACCTAGCGCGATCGACGAGTCCTTCATCAGCGACACTCCCCACCCCTACCCGGCCGGCAGCGCAACATCAGCGAATTGCGAATGTCGATAGCTTCTTATAAACCGGTTGTGTTATCGTTCTCTATCGAGAGGAGCGATGATGTCGACACCGAGCCCGTATCGGCCAGGATTCGCAACCCAACCGCCGCTGCTGGCCGGCCGCCAGCACCTCCTGCAGCTCGTCGAGACCGCAGTCCGGACCAGCGGCAACCGGCGCCAGTCGTTCCAGGTTCTGTATGGGCCACGCGGTGTCGGCAAGACCGTGCTCCTCGACCGGTACGCGGCGATCGCGATGGAACGCAAGTGGGCGGTCGTGCGTCACGAGGCCCGCTCACCCGGTGACCCGATCGGCGCGATCGTCGAACAGCTTCACGCCTGCGCCGGGCTGACCAAGAAGCTGAGCCGCGAACTTGTGGAGCTGCGCGAACGATGGGGCGAGGAATCTCAGACACTCAACCTCGGCGTCTACCGACGAGAATCCAAACGCGAGCGGCGCGATGCGATCCCAATCGCCCAACAGTTCGCCAGCGCCGTGCTGGCTGTCGGCGAGCACTGCACGAAGGACCGGCGCGGACTGATGATCCTCGTCGACGAGGTCCAGGAAGTGCATCCCGACGAACTCTCAGTTTTCGGACCAATCATGCAAGACCTCAGCCGCCGACCCGAACTCACCGCGATGATCGTGTTCGGCGGGCTGCCCGACACACCCGGGCTCGTCACCGACGCCGTCACCTACGGAGAACGAATGGCGTTCCACCCGATCGACAACCTCGACAACGACGCCACCTTGCAAGCACTCGCCGGACCCGCCGACTCCGCAGGCCGGCCCTTCGACGGCGACGCGCTCGCCGTGCTCGCTGACGCCACCGGCGGCTACCCGTACTTCGTGCAACTGTTCGGCGACTACGCCTGGCAAACCTCCGACGGCCACACACGCATCACACTCGACGACGCCACGAAGGCGATCGACCTCGCCCGGCACGACAGCGAACGCGGTCTGTACGTCGCTCGCTGGAAGAAGCTGCCCGCTGGCGAACAGACCTACCTCACTGCGATGGCGCGCATCTCGACCAGCGACCCGGTACGCACCGGCCAGATCGCCGACGCGCTCGGCAAACCCATCACCGCGCTCAGCGCAGTCCGCAACCGCCTCCTCGACCGCGGCATCATCCTCGCTCCATTAACCGGACACGTCGCAGCATCCATCCCCGGTTTCCTCGACTACGTGCTCACCGTCAGCGAACCATCGAAGGCAGCAGGCGGGCGAACAGCGTCGAAGAAGCGAATCACGACTTCCCCCACCAAGCCCCCACGGCATCGAGGTCGCACCGCCTGACCCGCCGACCCACGAAGGGAGACCAGCCGATGCTGACCGTCGGACAACTCGCACAACACCTCCATACCCTCGACCCGAACCTCCCCATCGGGATCATCGACATCGACCGCCACCCAGGCTCGCAACGCGCCACCATCACCCTGCGCAAGGTCACCGATGTGGATGTCATCCACGAAGCCCGAACCGGCGAACCGCAGGCGGTTTG
>CAZWCU010000019.1:3511-17440 GCA_964632715.1 uncultured Bifidobacterium sp.
TCACCGATGTGGATGTCATCCACGAAGCCCGAACCGGCGAACCGCAGGCGGTTTGGCTGAGCGCCCAACCCTCTACCGGCCAGCCCGACCCCTTGACGGGGCGTTCGCCCTCGACTGTCGTGCTGCCCAGCCATCCCTGCGGATGCCTCATCCCCATCGCCGTCGCGGCCGGCCGCAGCATCAACCTCGATGCATTCGCTTGCCCGCACCATCAGCCCAGTGACCTCGTCATCCGCTCCGCCCACCGCGCCAGCGAGTGAACCGTTCCGCTTCACGGACGCGGCGCGGCTCCATGCCCGGCGGTTCAACAAGCACCCACTCGCGTCCGCGCTGCGACTGCTCAGCGCCGACCAACGAATCACCCACCCCGATGGCGGCATCGCGCTCCTCACCGAAGCCGGCCACGTCGCGCGCTCCACCTTGGCGTTCGTCGCGACCTTTGTTCCCGCGTTCGCCGTCATGCTCGTTTGCATCGCAAACGGCAAGGTCGCCATCGCCCTGACCGCAACCGCGGTCGCGGTCGCCTCGGCACTGGTGCTCGCACCACGTTGCGAACGCCAGATTCGCGCACATCGCACCTACGTCCCCTCGACAAGGACATGGGTGCTGTCCGACGTCGCGACCGAACCGCACCGTGGCATCGGCGACGCACTCATGCGAGAAGTGAAGCGATGCGCCGACCAAGCATCTGCGACGGTCGTGTTGGAAGTCGCCGACGTCAACGAGGTCGCCAAGCGGCTGTACCTCAAGCACGGATTCGAAGTCGTCGGCGGACGCGCCGGTCGACTCGTCATGCGCCGCGCCGCTGATCGCAGGTAGACCCCCTCGGACGATTGCGGCCCAACCGTCGCCTGGTGATCGATGACGTCGACATCACCTCTCGGTCGTTGTCAACTCGCCACTGTCGTGCGCCTGTCCGCAGTTGCCGACGAAGCGCCTCAATTCTGCGAGTGCGATTCTGCGTGAGCGTCCGATGTGGATCGACGACAGCTGGCCCCGGTCGAGAAGGTGGTACACCGCCCCGCGACTGAGGGCGAGGAAGTCCGCTGCAGCGTCGATCGTCAGCAGGCGACATCCATCGCCGGCAATGGCGGCATCATCGGCGGTCATCGTCACGGCGGATCCTCCTCGGGCACTGCGCTTCGTCGGCTCGTTCGGTGACCCCACCCCGTCGGGTCAGCGCCCGCGACAGGCAATGCCATCCAAGGGGTGGCGCTGTTGCTCAGGAGTCAGCGGCGGGTCGTTGCTTGCGTGACGTTTCGGCATCGAGCAACTCGAACGCGCGCTCGCTCACCCGCCGCGGTCGGTCTCCCTCGTGCTGAACGTACCCACGCGTCGTCGCGGTGTCACTGTGGCCGACGAATCGCGCGACGTCCTCGAGGTCCAGCGAACCGGAGGCGAAAAGGTTCGTGACGACTGACCGCCTGCCTGTATGCGTTCCGAGACCCTTGGGGTCAAGACCGGCACGCTTCGCAGCTTCGCGAATCGCGCTGTCGACATGCTGGCGCAAAGTTGGGCGTCCGGTCGCCGATCTAAACACGAGGTCGATCTGCTGCCCCTCGAATTCGACTGTCGGCCACTCACCTCCCAGCCGGGCGCTGTCGCGCTCCTGCATTTGCCGGCGCGCTTGCAGCAACTTGAGGACGGTTGGCGAGAGCGACTGGGTGGCAGTGGCGTGTTTGGTCTTGGTTGGTCCGAGCGACATCCCGACCCCGTCGACGTAGGACGAAGCGCGTCGGACGTGAACGGTGCCGCTGTCGAAGTCGATGTCCTGCCATGCGAGGCCCAGTGCCTCGCTGATCCGCCAGCCCTGTAGGTAACACAAGGCGATCGCGGCGACCATCCGATCGTCGGCGGACGCAAGCAGGCGATGCGTCTCATCGGGCGTGATCGTTCGCCGCACGGTCGAAGTCACCTTGGACGTCTTGACCTTGCGCGCCACGTTCTGCTTCGCGAGGCCAAGATCGACGGCCTGGTCGAGAACCTGCACGAGCAGTCCTCGCATGTCCCTGGCGCGCGAGTGCGACCCAGTGTCGGAGAGATCGGAAACGAACGCAGCCACCTGTTCAGGGCGAAGCTGGCGAACCAATTCGGAACCGAGCCGGGCCGAGATCACGTCCACGCGCTTGCGGTACGTCGCCAGCGAAGTCGCGCGAACGCGATGTCGGGCCACCTGGTCGAGCCACCACACCGCAACCTCGGCGACAGTCGAGTCGGCTGTGAACCCGTTCGACACCGTCCCGAACGCTTCAGCCTCGGCGGCCTTGGCGATGTGGCGATCACGCGAGGCTTCTGCGAGCGCTCGCGTTCTTCCCGTGGGTCGACCAACCCGGCCGTCTGCCTTTCGCCACGGCGCTACCCACACGTCGCGAACTCGATCGAAGTACGGTTCCGCCTGACCGTTGGGTGCCTTGTTGACGACGCGAAACGAGTTGGTGGCCGGGTCGACGACCCGCTTGCCTCGGGGCGCTTTCGGCATCGGACAACCTCCTCGGGTAGCTCTCATCGCTCAGTTGAGAGTAACCGTGAGAGTAACGCTCCATGAACACGGATGCACGTCGAGCGCTACCAATCAACATCATGCCTGCTCAGAGAGGTTCCAGTACACGTTGGTGCACGTTGGTGCACGTCGGTGAACCCACCAGCGGAACGGGAGGGATTCGAACCCCCGGGGCTGTGAACCCTTCCGCTTTCAAGGCGGATGCATTTGGCCGCTCTGCCACCGTTCCGGGTTCGAATCTACCCGTCGGTCACCTTGGCTCACCTGCCACTTCCTGGGCGGGACGCCACGGCAGCGAGCGCAGCAGGTTCCAATGGAAGGCCAGGTAGCCGGTGGAGGTCCACTCGTCGGCGAGGTTCGGCGCGACGAACTCGGCGTCGACGGCGTCGAGGTGTTGGTGGACCACACCCGGCGCGAGATGGTGCGCGGTGTGAAGGTTGTTGCGCCAGTACAGCCACGCGACCAGTCGACTCGAACGGACCGTGCGCGTGGTGAGCAGTGCGGAGCTGGCGTCGGCTTCGTCGGCGCCGTAGTGCTCGGGGATCAGCACCAGCGGTTCCAGCACCACGATCGCGATCAGCCATGGCGCGAGCCACACGTTGAGCACGAGGTCGAACGAACGGAACGCGAGCACGATCATCACCGCGTAGAACGCGATCGTGAGCAGTCCGTCGATCACCACGTCGCGGCGCTGCCGGGCCGAGCGCACGAACGCAGGTGGGCGTCCGAACAAGGTGACCACGGTCCACCACACGAACTGCACGGCGAACAGCGGCCCGCCGATCGGCACCAGCAGGTAGTACCAGCGCGACGTGAATCGGTACGGCAAGCCCTCGGGGTCATCGGCCGTGCACGAGTTCTGGTGGTGACCGAGGTGGTAGAAGCGATAGACGGACCACGGCGCGCCGATCGAAATTCCGGCGATCGTCCCTACGCCGCGGTTCACCCATCGCGACCCGAACAGGTGGCCGTGCACGGTCTCGTGTCCGACCGCGCCGTTGCCCAGAAGCAGCCACGCCATCACGAACCACAGCAGCGCGGTCACGATTGGCTGCTCCACTCGCACCGCGGCGACTGCAGCGACCGCGTACCCGACCCACATGATCGCGAGGTGTCCGGCGGAACGCCACGAGTGCGGCGACGTCACCTGCAGCGCCGAGATCGCGCGGCGAGCCGCGTTCTCGTCGACGACCACGGAGTCGCGCGTCAGGGCCATGGGCACAGTGTCGCGCTGCACAGGTGAGTGGGGAACTACGGGACCCAGAGCTGCTCGAACTGCGTGATCACGCCGCCCTCGACGGTCATCAACCACGGGAAGCCGGCGAAGCCGAAGTCGTCCGGCGCGCCGTCGCTGGGACTGCCCGAGCGGATGGTGCGCAGCTCGTCGGGCGTGATGAAGTAGCTCGTGCCGACGAGCACCTGATCGGCCACGGTGAGGTACACGTCGTCGGCGAACGCGAGGTCGTCGAGGTCGCGGCTCGGGTCGCCCTTCACGAAGATGTCGTTGTAGCACTCGTCGCCCACGGCCGCGGCCTCGCTCTGGCACTCGGCGCCGAAGAACGCCTGCATCACCGTGATGTCGGGCGTCATCGTCTCGCCGCCGTTGTACTGCACCCAGTAGTAACCATCGGCGAGCGGGCCGGACGACACGAACGGATCGGTGTGGCCGCTCGGCGCTGTGGGCGGTGGCACCTGCTCGTAGAAGCCGGGACCGGCGGGGGCGTTGGTGACGGGCGGCTGCGTGGCGGGCGGATTCGTCGCCGGCGCTGCCGTCTCCGGTGCGGAGGTGACTGGCGTCGCGGTCTCGCCGGTGGTGGCCGGCACGGTGGTGTCGACGACGGTGGTGCTGGAGGCGGTGGTGGTGCTGCCCGCGTCGATGCTCTGGTTGGTCTCGCTGCTGCACGCGGTGAGGCCGATGGTCGCGAGGGCGAGCGTGGCGATGGTGCGGCGCGGTGTCATGTGGGTGCTCCGATGCTGTTGCGCAGTTGCTGCACCCAGTCGTCGGCCTCGCGCCAGCGAGCATCGGCGTGCTCGCGGGTGGTGGTGGCGTGCTCGCCGGCGGCGGGGTAGCTGCCCAGGAACTTCACTCGACCCTGCTTGGCGTGCAGCGCGCGCATCGCGTCGGCGAGCAGCTCGTCGGCCACGTGACCGTGCGCGTAGACGACGAAGCAGTAGTCGCCGAGGCCACCGTCCTTGGTCGGCCGCGACAGCAGGTTCGACAGGTTGATGCGCCGTGCCGCGAACTCCTGGAGGATGGAGATGAGGCTGCCCGGTTCGTCGGCGCGCTGGTAGATGACCAGCGCAGTGCAGTCGTGCCCGGTCGGCGCCGGCACGCCCTCCTTGGCGACCACCACGAAGCGGGTCTGGTTGCCGGGGTGGTCGGCGATGTCGGCGGCGAGGATCTCGAGCCCGTAGAGCACCGCGCTGCTGCGCGGCGCGACCGCGGCGGTGCCCGGACCGAGGTCTTCGGCGACCATGCGCGCCGCCTCGGCCGTGGAGTTCGAGGCACGGAGCTCGGCCTGCCCGACGTGCGTGCGCAGGTACGCGTGGCACTGCGCGCTGGCGACCGGAATGGACAACACGACCTTCACGTCGGCCATCGCGGTGCCCGGCTTGGCCATCAGGCAGTGCTCGATGTCGAGCACGACCTCGCGTTGGATGAGCAGATCGTGGTTGAACGCGAGCTCGTCCTGGGTGAGGTTGACGGTGCCCTCGATCGAGTTCTCGATGGCGACGAAGCCGAGGTCGACCTCGCCGTTCTCGACCGCGTCGAGCACGTCGGGCATCGTGCGGAAGAGCACGTGCTCGGCGGCGGCGAGGTCGGGCTGGGTCATCAGCGCCTGCTCGGTGAACGTGCCAAGCGGCCCGAGGAAGCCAACGCGTGGTCGGGGGGAAGTCATCGCTGCTCAGGCTATTCGTCCTCGGCGGTTCGCGACGTCGCAGTTACTTTGTGACACCCCTTGCGTACTGTTGTTCGCATGGACGTGGCGCAGGTCTCCGGGTTGTTGCAGCAGGTTGCTGCAGTGCCGGTGGGCGCGCCGCGCGAGCAGTTGGTGGCGGCGGTCGGGCACCTGCGGCTGGTGCGGTCGTGGGTGGAGGCGGAGGAAGTTCGGCTGGCCGCGCAGGTGGTCGCGGTGTCGTCGTTCCCGGAGAAGACGCTGGCCGACGCGGGTCGCGGCTCGATGCGTGATGCGGGCGCGGTGCTGGCCCGGGCGTCGATGTTGCAGCTGGTGCCGTCGTTGGCCGCAGCGCTCGCGGCGGGGCGGATCACCGGTGAGCACGTCGATGCACTGGCTCGGCGGTGGGCGCGGCTCGAGCAGCCGGTGCGCGACCGATTGCTGGCGGCGGGGGTGCGCTGGGCCGAAGCCGCTGCCGCGCGAACGCCCGAGCGGTTCGGTGCGTTCGTGGTGGAGCAGGTGCGGCTGGTCGACCGGCACGACGGCGAGGATCGTCTCGCCGCGCAGCAACGGCAGGTGAGCCTGTCGTGGCGGTTGGCGGGCGATGGCATGCACGAGTGGAAGCTCCTGCTGGATCCGTTGGAGGCGCTGCGGTTCGAGCGGCGCGTGGCCGCGCAGGTGGAAGCGCTGTTCCACGACAGGTTGCCAGAGGGGTGTCCCACGAATCCGTTGCAACGCCAGGCGTACCTGCGCGCGCATGCGCTGCTGTCGCTGCTCGGCGGTGCCGACGGGAAGATGGGGCGGCCGGAGATCATCGTCGTGGTCGACACGCGGGAGCCGGAGGGTGCGGAGCCGGGGTCGGCCGACAGAGAGGGCGCTGCTTCGGCGACCGCGTCCGGGCCAGCGGGCTCGGCGGGTCCACCGGCGGCGGAGCCGCGGGTCGACTGGGGGTTACCGGTCGAGTTGCCGGCGCGGGTGCTGGTCGACCTGTTCGGTCGCGCCGAGGTGCATGCGGTGGTGGTGCGCAACGGGGTGGTGCTGCACGCGGGCGGTCAGCTCGACCTGGGTCGGTCGACCCGGTTGGCGAGCAAGGCACAGCGGCGAGCGCTGCGCGGGCTCTACGCCACGTGCTCTGTTCCCGGCTGCGCGACTCGGTTCGACCACTGCCGCATCCATCACGTGCACTGGTGGCGCCACGGCGGGCGCACGGATCTGCGCAACTTGCTGCCGCTCTGCCCACGGCACCATCACCTGGTGCACGAGGGTGGGTGGAAGCTGACGTTGCGGGCCGACCGCCTGCTGACGGTGACCCTGCCCGACGGCACCATCATGACCACCGGGCCGCCGCAGCGGAGCGCCGCATGACGCGGTGTGGCCGGACACCCGGCACAATGTTCGGAATGGACGAGCACGAGCTGCAGCAGCTCATCGACGGAGTGCGCGCCGGCACGGTGGCGCCCGACGCTGCGGTGGCGCGGCTTCGCCGGCTGCCGTTCGCCGAGGTCGGCGACACGCTGGTCGACCACCACCGCGCGTTGCGTCAGGGCATGCCCGAGGCCGTGTACGGGCAGGGCAAGACGGTCGGCCAGTGCGTCGAGATCGTCGGCGAGCTGCTCGCGAACGACAGCGGACCGGTGCTGCTCACTCGGGTGTCGGCAGAGACGGCCGCGGCAGTGATGGCGGTGCATCCCGACGGCGAGGCGCGGGCCGGGTGCGTGCTGTGGCGGTGTCCGCCGGCGAGCCGAACCGGTTCGGTGCTGGTGGTCAGTGCCGGCACCAGCGACGTGCCGGTGGTCGACGAGTGCGTGCTCACCCTGCAGGCGTACGGGTTCGCGCCCGATCGGCTCACCGATGTGGGGGTGGCGGGCATCCACCGTCTCCTCGCGCACGTCGATCGGGTCACTGCGGCCGATGCGGTGGTGGTGGTCGCTGGCATGGAGGGCGCGCTGGCGAGCGTGATCGGCGGGCTCACCGCCGGGCCGGTGGTCGCGGTTCCCACCAGCGTCGGGTACGGGGCGGGGCTCGACGGCGTGACGGCCCTGCTCGCCATGCATGCTTCCTGTGCCAGCGGCGTCAGCGTCGTCGGCATCGACAACGGATACGGCGCCGCGTGCGCCGTGGCAAGGATGTTCCGATGACTGACTCCCGCGGCTACACGGCGTGGTTCCACTGCTTCGCAGGCACGGCCGGCGACATGACCATGGCGTCGCTGGTGCACGCCGGCGCGGATCCGTTCGCGGTGGCCGCCATCGTCGCCGGCCTGCCGGTGGAGGACTACGCCCTGTCGTTCAACCCGGTGCTGCGCTGCGGTCTGGCCGCCACCAAGGCAGTGGTGGTGGTGCACGACTCGTTCGGCCACGAGGTCACCCCGCGCTGGGCGGACGGGAACGACCACGACCACGAGCACGGCCACTCTCACGACGATGGCCACGATCACGGCCACGCGCACGACGACGGCCACACCCACGACCACGACCACGGACACGGCCACACGCACGACGACGACCACGACCATGGACACACGCACGACGGGCCGCACCGGCCGTATCGGGTGGTGCGCGAGATCATCGAGCAGGCCGACCTGCCGGTGCGGGTGCGCGATCGGGCGCTGCGCACGTTCCGGTTGCTGGCCGAGGTGGAAGGGGCGATGCACGGCATGCGCGCCGACGACGTCGAGTTCCACGAGGTCGGGTCGGTCGACGCGATCGTCGACGTGGTGGGCACGTGTGCGGCGCTCGAGGTGCTGGGCATCGACCGCGTGGTGTGCAGCCCGATCACGGTCGGGCAGGGCAGCGTGCAGGCGGCGCACGGCGAGATCCCCAACCCGGCGCCGGCCGTGGTGGAGCTGCTCGCCCGACGCGGTGCACCGAGCCGCGGGATCGCCGACCGCAAGGAGCTGGCGACACCCACCGGAGTGGCGCTGATGGTGGCGCTGGCCGACGAGTTCGGGCCGATGCCGGCAATGACCGTGCACCGGGTGGGCTACGGCGCCGGCACCGCCGACATCCCCGGTCGGCCCAACGTGGTGCAGGTGGTCATCGGCGCCGAGGAACAGCCCGACCTCACACCCGAGCCGGGTCAGCCCGCACAGCTGCTCGAGGTGAACGTCGACGACGCCACCGGCGAAGTGATCGCGCACACCATCGCCGCGCTGCTGGCCGCGGGCGCCCACGACGCGTGGGCCACACCGATCGTGATGAAGAAGGGCCGCCCCGCACACACCGTGCACGTGCTGTGCGATCCGGCCATCGCAGGGGCCGTGGGCGCGCTGCTGCTCAGCGAGTCGGGCTCACTTGGCGTGCGCGGCACGACGGTGCGCAGGTGGCCGCAGCGGCGCGACGATCTGGTGGTGTACCTGCAGGGGCTGCCGATCCGAGTGAAGCGAGCGCCGGGCCGGGTGAAGCCCGAGCACGACGACGCGGTGAACGCGGCGCGAACCCTCGGGTTGCCGTTGCGTGAGGTGCTGGCGCGAGCCGCCCAACTGGCGGGCGACTCGCCGTCAGCGGAACGTTAGGACGCCAGGGCGGCGTCGACGATGGCTTGCAGCTTGGCGACTTCCTGCTGACCGGAGGCTCGCGCTTTCACCAGGCCGTCGGCACCGACGATGACGAAGTACGGCCAACCAGAGGCGCCGTAGGCCACCGCGGCTTTGCCGGCGGCACCGGCGCCGAGTGCCTCGTCGACCAGTACCGGCCACGACCAGCCCTTGTTGGAGAACCAGCTGACCGGCGGGTAGTTTGCCTGGCCCTCGGCTGCGGCAGTGGCGACGCCGAGCACGTTGAGCTGGGCAGGCACTGCGCCGCTGTTCTTCCAGTCGAGCAGTCGCGGCACCTCCGCATTGCAGTGCGGGCACCAGTGAGCCAGGAACACGATCATGTACGGTCCATTGGTGGCCGGGTCGACGACGACCTCATCGCCCTGGAAGTTGAGACCGGAGAGCGACGGAACTTCCATGCCGATGGCAGGGTCGACCGCTGCCTCGGGGTCGAACGCGGGGAGCGCATCGCCGGTGATGGTGACGGGCTGGCTGTCGGGGAACGACGTGCCCGGTTGCTCGGTGGTGTCGGGGCTGTTGCCGTCGGCCGTGGAGTCGTCGCCGCGAGTGGCGAAGAACACGATGCCACCGATCAGCAACACGGCAACACCGAGGCCGATCCACGCCTTCGGGCTGATGCCGCTGTCGCCGTTGCCGGACTTGGCCTGTGCTTTCCGTCGAGCCTCAGCTCGCTTGCGATTCGCCATCTTCTTCTTCCTCCAGGACATCGTGTGTAAGGGGTTCGGGTGCGAGGAGCAACGCCAGGATGGCAGCAAATCCGCTGAATGCCATCACGGCGAGCGTGAACGGGACACCGGTGATCTCGAACTCCCCGGTGAACGTGTTGAAGCCGAGGCTGCCGAACGACTCGTGGTACGAGCTCGCACAGCTCTGGACGTTGAGGCAGACGGCCGACTCTTCGATGATGCGTCGCTCGATGAGGTGGTGCCAGAAGCTGATGCACATGCCGATGATGGCCAGCGGTGCGGCGAACCACTTCACCCCCCGGTCGCGACGCAGCGCGGCGACGGTGAGGATGACGGCCAGCGAGTACATGAAGATGCGTTGGAACCAGCAGAAGCGACAGGGGATCCAGCCGGCTGACTCGCTGAACCACAGGCTGCCGCTGGTGGCGGTGACTGCGACGATGGCGGCCAGCGGCAGCTGCACCCGGTGGACAGCGTCGAGGAACCGCACGCTGGCCACGCTGGGAATGACACGCGCGGCCAGCAGCAGCAGCGCGCCGGAGAGCGCAATGACCGCCAGAACAGCGAGCGCATCGTGGAGGTCTGTCGCCGACATTCACCCATTCTGGCGCACGATCACCGAAATGTGCTGGCAGGATGCTGCGGTGATCGCCCCGGCCATCGATCCCGTCGTCACCGCTGCCGAACTGGCAGCACTCGCCGCGCAGCCCGATCCCGCACACCCGGTGGTGCTGGCCGACGTGCGCTGGTACCTCGACGGTCGCGACGGGCGTGCCGAGTTCGAGCGGGGCCACCTGCCCGGCGCGGTGTGGGTCGACCTCGATCGTCAGCTCGCCGCACACGACCGCCCGGCCACCGAAGGTCGGCACCCGTTTCCCACCGCGGCCGCGTTCGCCGCGGCGATGAGCGAGTTGGGCATCGGCGACGGCGCCGTCGTGGTCGCCTACGACGACACCGGTGGCCTCACCGCCGGTCGTCTGGTCGTGATGCTGCGCATGCTCGGTCGCACCGCCGCGGTGCTCGATGGTGGCCTCGCCGCGTGGACGCGCGACGGCGGCGACATCGAGACCGGCCCCGGCCGCGCACCGGCTCCTGCCGAGTTCAGCGAACAGCCGTGGCCCGCCGACCGCTTCGCCGACGCCGACACCACCGCCCAGCACGCGGCGACGGGCGGTGCCGTGCTCGACGCCCGCGTGCACGAACGGTTCACCGGCGAGCAAGCACTCATCGACCCGCGGCCCGGCCACGTACCCGGCGCCCGCAACGCGCCCTGGTCGGCCGTGCTCGGCACCGACGGTCACCTCAGGAGCCTCGACGAGTTGCGCGCCCACTACGCCGCGCTCGGCGCCGACGGCGACGAACCCGCCATCGCCTACTGCGGCTCGGGCGTCAGCGCCTGTCTCAACATCGTCGCGATGGAGCACCTCGGACTCACTCCGCCACGCCTGTACGTGGCCAGCTGGTCGGGCTGGTCGGCCGCCCCCGATCGCCCGGCCGAGCTCGGCGATCCGTGGGTCGAGTCGCAGGCATGAGCGACTCGTACGCCGTCCTGCGGCAACTGCGTCGCACGCGGCAACTCCATCGGCTGGGCAACATCGAGTGGTTCGAAGCCGCGTACCGCGCGTACCTGCTCGGCGTGTTCGGCGGCGGCACGGTGCTGTGGATCAGCAGCTCGGTGGAAGACGGCACGCTCGACGCGGGCACCGTCGCCGACGTCGCCAACCACGGGCCGGCGGTGCTCGGTCTCGTCGCCTGCATGGCCCTGCTCGTCGGCCTGCGCGGCGGCAGCCAGGGCGGGCCCATCGCCCTCGAGGCGGCCGACGTGGTGCACGTGATGCTCTCCCCGGTCGACCGCCGCCGCGCGCTGCTGCGTCCGGCCACCCAACGCGTGCGCGGCGTGGTGTTCATCGGCGCCACCGCCGGCGGCATCGTCGGCCAGCTCGCCGGTCGCCGGCTGCCCGGCAGCGTGCTCGCCTGGGCCGGAGGCGGAGGACTGTTCGGCGCCTCGGTCGCGCTGCTGTGGTCCGGCGCCGCGCTGCTCGCCCACACGCTGCGCATGCCGCGCTGGGTCGCCACCACCGCCGGCATCGCCGCGCTCGTCTGGCAGGCCGCCGCGGTGGCGTTCGAAGTGCCCGGCCCGGCCGACCAGTTCGGCGACCTCGGCCTGTGGGGCTGGCGCCAGCACCCCACCGACCTCATCGCACCCGCGGTGGCGCTGGCCGCCACCATCGCCGGTTTCGTGCTCCTGCGCCGCATCTCCCTCGAAGCGCTCGCCCGCCGCGCCGCACTCGTCGCGCAACTGCGCTTCGCGGTCACCATGCAGGACCTGCGCACCGTCATCCTCCTGCGCCGCCAGCTCAACCAGGAGCAACCTCGCCGTCGGCCGTGGGTGCGCCTCGGCCCGCCCCGGCACACGAGCTTCTCGGCGGCCGTCTGGCGCCGCGGCCTGCACGGCCTGCTCCGCTTCCCGGCGCCGCGGCTGGTGCGGCTCACCGCGCTCGCCGCCGCGATCGGTGTGCTGCACGCCGCCACCGTGCGCGGCACCACGCCGGCCATGCTCGGCTCCGCACTGCTCGGGTTCATGCTCGGCCTGGAAGTGATGGAGCCGCTGTCGCAAGAGGTCGACCAGCCCGACTACACCGACAGCTTCCCGGTGGAACGCGGCGAGCTGATGGTGCGTCACCTGGCTGCACCGCTGGTCGCGCTGGTGCCGCTGTCGCTGGTCACCGCAGTGGCCGCGGTGCTCGCGCTGGGTGCCGACACCAGTGCCATCGCGCCCGTCGCGATCATGGCGCTGCCCACACTGCTCGGCGGCGTCACCGGCGGCATCGTCAGCATCGTGCGCGACGCTCCCGACCCGCTCAGCTCGGTGCGCCAGCAGACGTTCGTGCCGCCGGAGATGGCCGGGCTCAGCACGCTGCTGCGCCTGCTGTGGCCGCTGGTCGTCAGCACCCTCGGCACCGCCACCGTGCTGCTGCCGCGAGCCGCGCTGCGCACCGGCGGCTCACTCGCCGGCGGCGCCGTGCGCGGTGCGATGGGCTCGCTGCTCGTCGCCGGCCTCGTGTGCTATTGGGTGAAGGTGCGCGACCGAGCGCGCCGCAAGATCCGCCAGTTCATGGACGAAGGCCGCGCGCAGACCGCCGCGCAGCGCCAGCAAAGGAGCCCGGCATGACCGCCGCACTCAGCACCGAGCAGTTGATGAAGGACTACGGTGATCGGCCGGCACTGATACCGCTCGACCTGGAGGTGCCCCGCGGTCAGCACGTCGCGCTCGTCGGGCACAACGGCAGCGGCAAGACCACGCTGCTGCGCATGGCCGCCGGCCTGCTCGACCTCTCGGGTGGCGAGGCACGCATCGACGGCCACCTCGCCGGTTCGCCCGGTGCGCGTACCGCGCTCAGCTGGCTCAGCGACACGCCGACGTTCTACGACGACCTGTCGCTGTGGGAGCACCTCGAGTACATCGCTCGCCTGCACGGGGCGGAGGAGTGGGCCGAACGTGCCGAGTCGCTGATGGAACGGCTGCATCTCGCCGATCGCCGCGACGACATCCCCACCACGTTCAGTCGCGGCCTGCGTCAGAAGGCCGCCATCGCCATCGCGCTCGTCCGGCCGTTCACGGTGATGCTGGTCGACGAGCCGTTCGTCGGCCTCGACCAGGCGGGCAAGGACACGCTGCTGGAGCTGCTCGACGAGTCGGCCGGCGACGGCGCCACGCTGCTGGTGGCCACGCACGAGTTGGCCTTCGTGCACCGAGTGGAACGGCTGCTGGCCCTGCGCGACGGCGTGCTCGTGTACGACGGCGCGCCGGCCGACACCGACGTGCACACGCTCGTGCTGCCCGCCTGACGGGGACCGCCGTGGCCATGTCTCGGCGAGCGCGCTACTCTTCGCACTCATGTCCGAATTTGCCTCCGTCAGTGCCTCCTCGTACGACCCCGCTGCACTCGCCGCCAAGCTCACCGAGAAGTCGGCGGAGGGCTGGACCGTCGTCAGCATCGTTCCCACTGGCGGCGACATCACCGCCTTCCTGAGTCGCGACGGTGGTGGCTCCGAGGCCGCGGCGGCACCCGCCGCCGAGGCCCCCGTGGTCGACCCCTCCACCGAGATCCCGCTGGTGGAAGTGCCCATCGTCGAGGCGCCGCCGCTCGAGCCCGTCGCTGCCGAGCCTGCCGGCTGGGCCGTGGCTCCCGAGCCCGCCGTGGCCGAGCCCGCCGCGATGGCCCCCATCGCCGACCCGGCACCTGCCTACAACCCGGCCCCCGCCTACACGCCGGCACCGGCCTACCC
>CAZWCU010000019.1:17450-30470 GCA_964632715.1 uncultured Bifidobacterium sp.
ACATCGGTGGCGGTTACTCCGCCCCGGCCGCGCCGGCCTACCAGCCGGCTCCCGCCCCGGCACCGGCCGCACCGGCGGTACCCGCCGGTTGGTACGCGGATCCCGCCGGTCGCTTCGAGCTGCGCTACTGGGACGGTGGCACCTGGACCGAGCACGTGTCGCGTGCCGGTCAGCAGTTCACCGTCGCTCCCGTCGCCTGATCCCGCCCCCACCCCACATCGGGGACCTTCGGCCCTGTTTCGGGTCGGGCGCGCCGAAGCCTCGCTAGCCTCGCCACCATGCGTGCCACGTCGATCGGTCACGCCGGCATCCTCGTCGACACACTCGACGGGTCGATCGCCTGCGACCCCTGGTTCCTCCCGCAGTTCTTCGGTTCCTGGTTCGTTTTCCCGCGCAACGACCAGCTCTCGCCGGAGCTGATGCACCGGATCTGCAACCCCGACTACCTGTACATCTCCCACATCCACGCCGACCATCTCGACGAGGAGTGGTTGGTGGCCAACATGAACAAGGACACCAAGGTCCTCATGCCCGGCTACCCCACTCGCGAGCTGGAGCGGATCATGCGCCGGCTCGGCTTCCGCAACATCATCCGCACGGTCGACCGCGAGGAGATGCAGCTCGGGCCCAACCTACGCATCACCATCCACTGCGAGATCAGCATCACCGACGGCCCCGGCGGCGACTCCGCGCTGGTCATCACCGACGGCACCGGGCGGCTGCTGAACCAGAACGACTGCCGCACCAGTCAGGTGGAGACCCTCGCTCAGCACGGGGAGGTCGACCTGCACTGGATCCAGTACAGCGGCGCCATCTGGTACCCGATGGTGTACGAGGAGACCCCGGAGCGCATGCGCGAGCTGGTCGACGCGAAGGTCGACAGCCAGTTCACCCGTGCGATGCGGTACGTCGATGCCATCGACGCGCGCGCGGTGGTGCCCAGCGCGGGGCCGCCGGCGTTCCTCGACCCCGACCTCTGGTTCGCCAACGTCATCACGGGTGACGAGCTGAGCATCTTCCCCGACCAGCGCAGCTTCATGTCGCGCCTCGCCGACGTCGGGCGCACCGGCATCCTGGCCATCCCCGGCACCGAGATCGAGTTCGACTCCGCCGGCGAGATGAAGATCACGCACCCGATGCCGCAGGCCGACGTCGACGCGATCTTCGCGAACAAGGAGGCCTACCTCCGCGAGTACCAGGCCGACTGGACGCCGTGGCTGGAGCAGATGCGATCCACCTGGCACGCCGCCACACCGACGCTGCTCGCCACCCTGAAGGCGTGGTGGGAGCCGCTGATGGCCATGGCGCCGACGCTGTGCGACGCCGTCGGCGACGTGTGCGTGCTGCACGCCGGCCAGCCGGGCACGCCGGAGTGCGTGTCGGTGGTCATCGACTTCCCCAACCGGGAGGTGCGCGAGTGGGCGGGCGAGGAACACTCGTTCCGGTTCACCATCCAGCGCGAACTGGTCGAGACCGTGGTCGCGCAACGGGCCAACGACTGGAGCAACGCGCTGTTCCTCTCCTGCCGGTTCACGGCGTGGCGGGCGGGGTCGTTCAACGAGTACCTCTACAACTTCTTCAAGTCGCTGTCGGTGGAGCGCATGCGCCGCGCGGAAGCGGAAGCAGTGCGCAAGCACGACCCGGACCGTGGCGTGCTCGCCCGCGAGGAGTTCGAGCTGGATGGCTGGATCATCGAGCGCACCTGCCCGCACCGCCAGGCCGACCTGAAGGTGTTCGGCGAGATCGACGGAGACGAGTTCGTGTGCACGCTGCACGGCTGGCGCTTCGACCTGGCCACCGGCGCGTGCCGCAACGCGGCCGACCACCAGCTGCGCGTGCGGCGCGCCGACTCCTGACCGATTTCTTCGCGGATCGGCGTCATGCGACGGGGTCGAACCGAGTCAACACCGTGTGAAGCGCGCGCATCCCGTGGTCTCGTTCGACTCGTGGCTGGCTCGCGTGGCCCCGACGGTGGACGGTGAGCACCTCGACGCAGGGGTGATCGACGCGGCCGGCGACCTTGCGGAGACCCTGACCGCTCGGCCGGAACGCATCGACGCAGCGCTGCATCGCTTCGGGCTCACACTCGGTGCGGACGGCTGGCCAATCGCTCAGGTGAGCCTGTGGGTGCGCGAGATGGGCGAGTGCACCGACCGCGCCGGTCGCCGTCTGCTGTCGCAGTTCTCCGCGCTCAGCTCACTGGCCCGCGGGTGGGCCGACGGCTACGTGCGCGGCGCGCACAGCAGCCTGTGCACCGATCCCACCACCGGACTGGTGACCGCGATGGTGCTTCGCACTCGGCTGCAGGAGGTCTACGAGCAGAGTCGCTCGGTCGGTCTCGATCCGGCCGAGCACTACGCGCTGGTCATCGTCGACGTCGACCTCCACGACGACGAGTTCCGCGAGCTGCCACGCCTCGACGCCGATCTGCGGATGGTGTGCGTCGCCGACTCGGTGTGTGCCGTGTTCCAGCGCGGCGAGACGATCGCTCGCGCGGAGCATCGCATCCTGGTGCTCGTGTCGCTCACCGAGTACACCGGGCAGTGGGTCGACATCCTCACCGATCGCCTGCAGACGGGCGTGGCCACCAGCGCCGCGCACGCCACCGTGATGCTCGAGACGCTGCCAGACGACGTGGCGATGCTCGATCGCTACGTGCGCGACCTGGTGAGCTGAACCGGCACGAGGCTGAGCCGGTAGGCGAACCGGTACTGGCCGGCAGGCAGCGTGTACTGCGGCAGCACATCTGGGCCGCAGCTGGCAGTACCCAGTCCGCGATGTGCGGCGTCGAGGTGCACCACCAGCTCACGCCGTGGCCGCAGCTCGGTGGCAGTGGTGGCCGCGAACAGGTCGGCGGCGGTGGAGTGCGTGGCCGAGCAGTGCAGCAGCGGCGTGTGCCGCGCCGTGGGCCGCAGCACGTCGATGCGCAGCGCCTGGCCGCGAGCGGGATCGATGCACTCGAACCAGCGGCAGTCGGTGCGCAGCCCGAACTCCTGGGGCACCAGATACGGCGACTCGTCGGGCTCGCCACTCCAGATGCCGAGCGGTGCGCCGGCGTTGCGGTCGGGGTAGTTCTCGTGTGGCCCGCGGCCGAACCAGCGCAGCCGGCGGAAGCGACCGGGCAGCACGAACTGCACGCCCACCCTCGGCAGGTCGGCGAGCGACTCTGGCACGGTGACGGTGTGGTGGTACTCCACCCCGCAGGCGACCTCGCGGCGATCGCACGTGTGCTCGACGAGTTGCTCGGCGGGCAGCCGGTCGACACCCGCGTCCTGCCACCGCACGAGTGAGCGGCCACCGACTCCGATGCGACGCGACAGGTCGGGCATCAGCTTGAAGCCGTCGTTGTCGATGGCCGCTCGCCACAGCGTCAGCTCCACCGGCGCCACCAGCGTGCGCGCCACGGCGCGGGCGTCGCCCGCCGCCGGCTCCGGTCGACGACCCTTGGCGGCCGCCCGCAGCTGCACCTGATCGGTGGCCACCAGGTGGCCCTTCGCGGCCCACGGCAGCGCGGCGGCCGTGACGAAACGCACGGTGAGGTGCACCTCGCCCGCGCTGTCGGGCATCTCGCACGGCAGCGGCACGGTGGCCGATGAGTGCGGCGCGATCTCGGGCAGTGCCAGCCGGCCCTGCTGGACGACCTCGCCGTCGACGAGGAGCTGCCACTGCGCTCGCAGCCACTCGAGCCCGGTGAACGACTGACGGTTGCTCACGCGCAACGTGGGCCGGCGCTGCGCGTCGCGTCGCCCTGCCTGCACGGTGACCGGGCGGTACACCCAGTGCACTTCGCGCATGGCCGGGTGCGGCTCGCCGTCGCTGTCGACGAGGCCGTCGGCCACGAAGTTGCCGTCGTTCGGTTCGTCGCCGAACTGGCCGCCGTAGGCGAGGCGCACGGTGCCGTCGGGCAGCGTCTGGCGGATGCCGTGGTCCTTCCACTCCCACAGGAAGCCGCCCTGCAACCCGGGCGTGCTGGTGATGACGTCCCAGTAGTCGGCCAGTGAGCCGTTGCTGTTGCCCATCGCATGGCTGTACTCGCACATGATCAGCGGCCGCGTGCCCTTGCCCGACTCGCCGTAGCGGCGGATGGCATCGATGGTGGGGTACATCGGGCAGACGACGTCGGAGCTCGTCGAGCCGCCCTCCACCCAGCCGGCGTGGAACACGGCGCCTTCGTAGTGCAGTGGGCGGCTCGGATCGGCGCTGCGAATCCAGCCGGCGAGCGCGTCGTGGTTGCTGCCGTATCCGCTCTCGTTGCCGAGGCTCCACATGATGATGCTCGGGTGGTTGCGGTCTCGCTGCACCATCCGGCTGCCGCGGGCCAGCCACGCGCTGCGCCACCGCGGGTCGTCGCACAGGCTGGTGTTGTACGCGTGGCTCTCGATGTTGGCCTCGTCGATCACGTACAGCCCGAGCTCGTCGCACAGGTCGTAGAAGGCCGCGTCGTTGGGGTAGTGCGAGGTGCGCACCGCAGTGATGTTGTGCTGTCGCATCGTGACCAGGTCGGCGCGCATGTCGGCGACCGTGACCGCCTTGCCGCGCTCGGGGTGGTGATCGTGACGGTTGACGCCGAACACCCACACCGGCTGACCGTTCACCAGCAGCTCTCGTCGGCGAACCTCCACGTGACGAAATCCGACGAGCTGGTGCGTGCGGTCGAGCACGCTGTCGTCAGGCGCCAGCAGCTCGAGCTCGACCCGGTAGCGAGTGGGCGACTCGGCCGACCACGCCTTCACCGCCGGCACCGTGAACTGGTGACGCGTGACGAAACCCTGGAACACGTAGGGCGCGGCGAACTGGTGCGGCACTGCCTGCATCACAACCCTGCCGACTCTCGTGCCGCGTGTCGAGCGCAACGTCGCTCGCACGCGATACCCCGCCGCCGGCGAGCTCCATCCGACCGACGCGACCACGTCGAGCACGCCGGTGCCCGACTCCACCTGCAGCAGCGCGTCGCACACCACGTCGGCGAAGTGAGCCGCGCCTCGCGCCTCGATCGCGACCTCGCGGTGCAGACCCGCCATCCACCACTGGTCCTGGTCCTCCACGTAGCTGAGCGCGCTGTAGCGGGCCACGAGGATGGCGATCTCGTTCTCGCCCGGTCGGGCGAACTCGGTGACGTCGTACTCGCTGGGCAGCCGGCTGTCGGTGCCGTACCCGGCGAACTGGCCGTTCACCCACACCGCATGCACGCTCTCGGCGCCGCCGACGTGCACCACGAGTTGCCGGCCGGCCCACGCCGCGGGCACCTGGAACTCGCGCCGGTACACACCGGTGGGGTTGCGATCCGGCAGGCGCGGGGGCGGCCCCGGGAAGGGCATCTGCACGTTGGTGTAGTGCGGCAGGTCGTCGACGCCCTGCACCGTCCAGTTGCCCGGCACCGCCAGCGACTGCCAGCGAGCGGTGCTGCCGGTGAGCGCGGCCGGCGGCACGTCGGCGGGCGACGGGAACAACCGGAACTGCCACTGCCCGTTCAGACTGCGGCGAACTCGTGCCGGCCCATCGGTGGGCAGCGGCGCGTGCATCGGCAGGCGGTGCAGTGACACGACCTCCGGGTCGGTCCACGGTGCAACCGCACCGATGTGAGGGAGCACCGTCTTACTCGTGCACCCAGACCGGAGTGCCCATCGGCACCAGACCGCTGTCCCACACGAAGTCCATCGCCATGGTGCTCAACCGCACGCAGCCGTGCGACGCGGGGTAGTTGGGCACGCTGGTCATCCCGTGGATGGCCACGCCGCCGCGGAAGTACTTCGGCCGGTAGATCTTGCCGAGGTCGCCTTCCCACCAGCCGTCGGGACGCTCACGGTTGACCTCCCACAGACCGTTGGGGGTGACGGAGTCGCCCTTCTCGACCTTGGTCGGGTCCTTCTTGTTGATGACCTCGTACGGCACTTCGCTGCCGGTGGAGGTGTTGAACGTCCACAGCGTCTGGCCGTCGACCACGATGTGCAGCAGCTGCTTGCCCTTGTCGACCTCGACGAGCGTGCCGCTGTCGGACACGCCGTGCGCCCGCTCGGTGAACTCGGTGAGGTAGGCAGCGGTGGTGGCGTTGACCCGACCGTCGGCGGGCAACCCGAGGTACTTCTGGAAGGCCATGACGGCCTGCTGCGTGGCGAAGCCGTACTGGCCGTCGCTGGCGCCGGTCCAGAAGCCGAGCTGCGTGAGGCGGTCCTGCACGGCCACCGTGTCGGGACCGTTGTTGGTGCCGACGGCGACGAGCGTGACCGGCGCACGACCGGCGATCTGCACGTTGGGTGCGAGCGTGGTGGTGGGCGCCGCCGTGGTGGTGGGAGCGACAGTGGTGGTGGGCGCCTCGGTGGTGGTGGGCGCTGCAGTGGTGGTGGGCGGCACCGTGGTGCTGGGTGCGGCGGTGGTGGTGGCGGCAACGGTGGTGGTGGACGCCGACTCCGCGTTGGAGGTGGTGGAGCACGCCGACATGCCCGCCAACGCGCCAGTGACGCACAGCCATGAGATACCGGTACGGAGAGAGGTCATTGTCATGCCCTGTGGGGAGAGGAGCGTGTGGAGGCGAATTCGTGACCGGCGAAATGCTGGTCGCGGGACAAGGCTAGCCAACCCGGCTACGAAAAGGTCGGCAGCTCGAACCACACGGTGAGGGCGTACTTGACGCCGCGTTGCAGTGGCGTCGCCTGGTGCGGATGGGTGACGAGCGAGGGCCACACGACCATTTCCCCCACGGTCAGCGGTTCGTTGGTGACACCTTGGCGAGGGAAGTCGAGCACCGCGCCGTCGTAGTCGTCGTTGAGCTTCACCGAGCCCGACACCTGCGCGATGTCGTGGTGCATGCGCAGGTGCTCCTGCTCGCCCAACGCGTAGCGGATGACGAACACATCGCGCAGCCCGTGGTAGTCGATGTACGGCCACACGGTCTGCAGCTGCGGCCAGATGCGCACGCCCAGGTCGATCTCCACGTGCTCGAACAGGCGTGGGCTGATCACGGCCAACGACACCTCGTGCCCGGGCACGGGGTCGTGCGGCTGGGGCTCGAACGCGCCCACCGCCTCGGCCGCTCGGATGACCGTGTCGCAGAACCTCGGGGTCCAGAACGGCACCAGCAGGATCTCGTCGCCGATGACCGTCACGCCCTCGCGCTCGTCGGCCGCGCCGTGGTAGCCGAAGATCTGCTGCAGGTCGTCGCTCATGGTCCGATCGTGTCAGAGATCGTCGTCGGTGAGCGTCCACGGTGTGCGCGGCACCGCCTCGAGGCTGAACCGCGCCACCAGCGCGTCGGCGGAGACGCGCTCGTCCGGGGCGCACAGCCGCAGGCTGGCACCCAGCCGCGCCAGCACCACGGCCGGCTCGACGCCTCTGGCCGCCAGGTCCGCGAGTGTGACGGCACCGTTCCGCTTCGCCAGCCGGCTGCCGTCGGGGGCGAGCAGCAGCGGGACGTGCGCGTACGCAGGCTCCGGCAGCCCGAGCAACGTCTGCAGCAGTCGCTGGCGAGGGGTGCTGCTGAGCAGGTCGTCGCCGCGCACGACGTGCGTGATGCCCTGCGCCGCATCGTCGACCACCACCGCCAGGTTGTAGGCGGGCACGCCGTCGTTGCGTTGCAGCACCACGTCGTCGACGCCGCCCTCGTACTCGCCCGCGATCAGGTCGTGCACAGCGATGCGCTCGCCGTCGGCCCGCAACCGCAGCGCGGGTCGGCGGCCGTCGGCGCGCAGCTCCGTTCGTCGATGCTCGCCGAGATCGCGGCACGTGCCCGGGTAGGCGCCGTCGGGCAGGTGCTCGTGCGGTGCGTGCGCTGCTTCACGGATCTCGCGGCGGGTGCAGAAGCACTCGTACACGCGGCCCTGCTCGCGGAGTGCGGCGATGGCCGCGCGGTAGCGATCGAAGCGATCCGACTGGCGCACGATCGGCAGGTCCGACGTCATGCCCAGCGCTGCCAGCGACGCGAGCTGGTCGGCCTCGTGCTCGGGCGATGCGGTCACCAGGTCGAGGTCTTCCATCCGCACCAGCCACTCGCCACCGGCCGATCGGGCGTGCAACCACGAGACCAGAGCGGTGCGCAGGTTGCCCAGGTGCAGCGCTCCCGTGGGTGAAGGTGCGAAGCGACCGCGCATGACGCCCAGTATCCACGCCGTCACAGCCGCTTTTCTCACGGATCCCGGCATTTCGACGACCACGTAAAGTGTCGGGCCAGAACTGCCGAAGACAATTCGACATGTCCGCCCTTGGGCATGCGGGATTCGAAAGGCTGGTTCGGGTGGCGGATCCCAGAGCGCAGCAGCAAGCTGATGAAGCCACCGGGGTCTTCGTACAGGAACGTGCGCTGGCCATGGTGGCCACCAACCTCGCGCCCGCACCCTTCACGCTGCTGCCGTTCACGCTGCTGGTCAGCTCCCTGCTGCGCAACTACGTGGCCCCGCACCGCCTGGGTTGGTGGGTCATCGTCGCCGTCATCGCGACCGCCACCACGCTGCTGGCGATGTACCGCTACTACATGCGCGGCGACAGCACGGGCACGCCACGGTCCACGCAGTTGCTCATCGCCGCCTCGTTCGCGGTGATCGGTCTGATGTTCGGCATGTGCCCGTGGGTGGCCGGCGAAGAAGCGGTGGAGATGATCCTGCTGTTCTCGCTGTTCCCCAGCACCGCTGCCGCGGTGGTGTGCATCGTCACGGCCGGTCGCCGCGATCTCTACGTGTCGTTCCTCGTGCCGCTCGTCGGTGCCTCCGCGTGGTCGCTCGTCCAGGCGGACGACTCACGGCTGCGAGGGTTGGGGGTGATGTCGGTGTTCTTCGGTGCCGGCCTGGTGGTGCTGCACCACGTCGTCAGCCGCAACACGCTCGACTCCATCCGCCTGCAGTGGCGCAGCGAGCGACTGCTGCGCGACCTCGCGCACGAGCGCGGCGAGCTCACCGGTGTGAACGAGCAGCTGGCCAGCACCAACAAGCGACTCGCACACCAGGCGACGCACGATCCGCTCACCGGTCTCTACAACCGGCGCGGCACGCTCGACCTGCTCGATCAGGTGCTCGCCGCCGCTGCCGATCAGCAGCCGGTGGGCCTGCTGTTCTGCGACCTCGACCGTTTCAAGGCGATCAACGATGCGCTCGGCCACCGCGGTGGCGACCGGTTCATCAGCATCATCGCCGACCGTCTGTCGCGCAGCCTCGAACCCGGCTCCATCGCCGGTCGCATGGGTGGTGACGAGTTCGTCGTGGTCGTGCCCAACCTGGATGCGGCCGGAACGGTGGCCATCGCCAGTCGTCTCGTCGGCGTGCTGGCCCAGCCGGTGTACGCGGAGGGTCGCGAGGTGCCGTCGTCGGTGAGCATCGGCGTCGCCGCTTCGCCGTTGCACGGCACTGCCGCCAGCGAACTGCTCCGGCACGCGAACGCCGCGCTCTACCGCGCGAAGGCTGGTGGCCGCAACCGGGTGGAGCTGTTCGACGGCTCGATGGAGCGCGAGCTGGTCAGCCGCCTCGAAGGCGAGCAGGCGCTGCGCCGTGCGATCGACGACGGCGAGATCGTCGCGTTCTTCCAGCCCGAGATCGATGCCACCACCGGCCACATCATCGGTGCCGAGCTGCTCGCCCGGTGGGTGCGGCGCGACGGACTGGTGAGCAGCGCCAACGAGTTCATGGCCGTCGCCGCGTCGGCGGGCCTGCTCGAGCGAGTGACCGACCGCGTGATCACCAGCGCACGGCCGCACATGAAGCGGCTCGCCGTGCTGGGCCTCCCGGACGGCTTCCGCTTCCGCATCAACATGGCACCCGAGGCCACCGAACGTCGGTGGCGCGACGACCCGATCGATCAGGTGCTGCAGGGCCTCGAACCGAGCCTCGTCACCATCGACGTCAGCGAGAGCTCGGTCGACGGCAACCTGCCGATCGCCGCTGCGAACCTCGCGTCGTTCCGTGCGCGCGGCGGTCGTGTCTGCCTCGACGACTTCGCTCGCGGCGTGTCGTCGCTGAGCCTGTTGCGCCGCCTGCCGCTCGACGAGGTGCGCATCGATCGCGTCTCGATCGACACGATCACCTCGCATCCGCACGACCGCGCCATCGTGCGCTCGATCATCGCGCTCGTGCGCGAGATCGGGTTCGCCGTCACGGCCGACGGCGTGGAGACCGGCGCGCAGGCCGACGCGCTCATCGCACTCGGCTGCGTCCGCCAGCAGGGCCACCTCTATGCACCGGCGCTGCCGGCCGGTGAGTTCGAGGACTACTTGTTGGCTCGCATGGCGGAGCGGTACGCGCAGGTCGCGGATCCACCCTCCACATGGGAGACGGACGATCTCGCCTAACCTCTGTCGCTGAACGGCTGCAGCGTCAGACCGAGAAGGAGTGGGCCATGTTCTGTCCGTCGTGTGGAACGACCATTCAGCCGAGTCAGAAGTTCTGCACGGAGTGCGGCGCGGCGCTCTCCGGGGCCACCGCCCCCACCGTTGCCTCGCCCACCTTCGCACCACTGCCGCCGCCCGCGACGGTGAACCCTTCCTCCGCGCACGACACACCGCCCGCTGGCACCGAGATCTACGACCCCACCGCCGCGCTCAACGTGATCGAGCAGACCTCGCCCACCGGCTACGAGCCGTCGGCCTGGGAGGTCGGCGCCACGACCGTCGCAGCCACCACTGTCGGCGAGACGACGGTCGGCGAGACCATCGAGTGGGCGCCGGGCGACACCGGCGAGGCACCTGTCGCGAGCGAGACGCACCCGTTCCAGTTCACACCGATGCTGGGCGTATCACTGCTCGCGGCAGCGGTCGCCGTCGCGACCGCGTTCGTCGACTTCGCCAGCACCGAAGTGGTCAGCGATGCCGGCACGCAGGCGCTCACACTGAAGCTCAACGACTTCACCTCCAACAACACCGTCGGGGCGATCATCGCTGCGCTGTTGCTCGTCGGTGGCGCGGCACTGGGAGGCACCGGCCGCCGCGTCGGCGCCGGGCTCGCCGGCGGCGCCGGGCTTGCGCTCGCGGGCATGATGGGCATGGCGGTCGGTCAGGCCATCAGCCTCTTCGACTCCACCGAGGTCGCCCTGCTCCGTTCGGGCGGCAGCTTCACGCTCATCACCACGCAGGAGGTCGGCTTCTGGCTCGCGGTCGTCGCGGCGGTCCTCGGTGGTGTGGCGTTCGCGATCTCGCTCACGTCGGCCGGCTACGACGGTCGTCCGCCGATCAACCCGTTCCTCGGGGTGCTCGGCGCGCTCGCCACGCTCGCCGTGGTCGTCGGCCCGCTCATCCCGATGAACGGCGCCGGCTTCGGCGACAACTTCAGCAACAGCCTCATCCCGCCCGCCACGCTGTACCTGCGCCTGCTGGTGCTGGTGCTCATCGGTGTCGGTGGGATGGTCGGGTTCCTGCTCAACCGTCACTGGGGGGTGGGTCTCGCTCTGGGAGCCATCAGCATCGGCGCCTGGCAGTGGGTCACGTCACTCACCGAGTCGGGCGATCTCCCGCTCGGCATCGCCGGCCACCTCCCGCGCCCTCTCGGCGATCTGGGTGCACAGCCCAGTGCTCTCGGCGGCAACTTCGTCAACGGCGTCGATTCCCCGTTCTCTCCGCACATCGTCACCACCATCGGGGTCGTGCTGATGCTGCTCACCTGCGCCGCCGGGATGATGGTGGCGTCGCAGCATCGCCGCAGCCGCTGACCCGGCTGCCTCAGCCGTCGACAGCGGCCGACGCGGCGCGCACGGCGGCAGCGGCCACGAGATGGGCTCGCTGCGTCGCCACCACCGGGTCGAGGCCCTCGGCCAGTGCGAGCAGGAGACCTGCCGCGAAGGCATCGCCGGCGCCGGTGGTGTCGCGTACGTCGGCCACCGCCACCGCGGGCACCTCGACGGGCGTAGCGCCGGCCTGCAGCACGATGGCCGGTTCCGCGCCCTGCTTCACGATGACCAGCGCACCATCGAGGTGATCCGGGTGAAGGCGTGGCCCGAGCGTGGCCGCCTCCAACTCGTTGGCCAGCACCACCGACGGGCGCAGCGAGGCGATGCGCGCCAACGCGCGACCAGGGCCGGCGTGCTCGATGATCGCCGCTGACGAGGTGTCGATCGACACGCGGATGCCGCGCTCGGTTGCCCACGCTGCGAGCGTGGTGGTGGTGGACGCGAGCGGTTCGATCACCAGCGAGTAGTAGGGGATGTGCAGCGTGTGGAGGCCGTCGAGCCACTCCGGTTCAGGGTCCGCCAGATCGGTGCACGCAGCACGATCGCTGAGCATCGTGCGCTCGCCCGCAATGTCGACCAACACCACGATGGTGCCGGTGCGGCCGGCGCGACGCACTCGGAGATCGGCGCCGTCGGCGAGCAGCGCGTCGGTGAGACCGCGGCCGGTCGCGTCGTCGCCCACCTGGCCGATGAACCGGGCTGCGCCGCCGGCGCGGCAGGCTGCGGCCACCACGTTGGCCGAGCTGCCACCACGGCGTCGGACCACGGTGGCGCGCGTGTCGCTGGCGACGTTCACCTGCTCGTGCAAGCGCACCACCACGTCTTCCACGAGATCACCCACCGAGCCCAGCATGGCGGCGACGCTACGCCGCGATCGGTCACGCCGGGAAACAGACGGCCGCCGCGCGTGCCGCCCGCCCTACCCTGGTGAACGCACCTCCGGAGGATTGCCATGACCGACCAGACGACCGAACCGACCATCAAGCCCCGCCTGCGCGAGGCGATGACTGCCGCGATGAAGGCACGCGACGAGGTCGCGCTCGCTGCGCTGCGCCAGGCGCTGTCGGAGATCGCGGTGGTCGAGACCGCGGGCGACGAAGCCGTCGTGCTCACCGACGAGCAGGTGCTGGCCGTGCTGGCGGTGGAGGTGCGCAAGCACCACGAGACCGCCGATGCGTTCGTGACGGCAGGGCGCGCCGAGCAGGCCGATCACGCTCGCGCGCACGCCACCGTGCTCGAGGCCTACCTGCCCGCCGCGCTCAGCGACGACGACCTGCAGCGCATCATCGGCGAGGAGATCGCTGCTGCAGCCGCCGCTGGCGCGGAGGGCATGAAGGCGATGGGTCGCGTGGTGTCGGCCGTACGTGCCAAGGCCGGCCCCAC
>CAZWCU010000020.1:0-6729 GCA_964632715.1 uncultured Bifidobacterium sp.
GCCACCGAGCCGGACGACGCCGGTGGCCGGCACGAAGCCGCCGATCGCGTTGAGCAGCGTCGACTTCCCCGCACCGTTGGTGCCGATCAGCCCGACGATCTGGCCGGGCCGCACGACGATGGACACGTCGTCGACCGCCACGTTGCCGCCGAAGCGCACGGTCACGTTCGACGCCTCCAGCGCAGGCACCGCCGGGTCGGCGGCCGCCGCAACGCGCGTGCTCACTGCCGGCCGAGTGCCGGGTGTCGTCGCACCGACGTGCGCAGTGGCCGGCCCGAGGCGGCGCTCGGCGACCCGCACCAGTGCGTCGCGCGCGCTGTGCGCGATCTGCGCGAGCCCGCCGGGGAAGTACAGCAAGAGGACCAGCAGACCGGCGCCGGAGGCGAACAGCGGCACCAGTTCGTTCTCCGGGAAGAACGCGGGGAGGCCGACCACCCACAACGGTCCGAGCACGACGCCGGCGATCGTGCCCAACCCACCGATGACGCCCATCGAGATCAGTTGCAGCGACTGCTCGGTCTGGAAGAAGCGGTCGGTGAGCGGCACGGTCTGCACCACACCGGCGAGCAGCGCGCCGCCGAGGCCGGCGATGCCGCCCGACAGGGCGAACGCGATCACGCGCATCCGCACCGGCGACACGGAGAACGCGGCGGCACCATGAGGGTTGTCGCGCACGGCGACGATGGAACGACCCACGCCACTGGACCGCAGCCGCGACAGCACCAGCATGAGCACGGCCAGCACCACGAGCAGCACGTAGTAGTAGGTGCGCTGCGGCGTGAGATCGAGGCCGAACAGGGTGCCCCGACGGAAGGGCACCGTCGACTGCTGATCGTCCGACAGCAGCGGCCGGCGGTACAGGTACTGCGTGGCCGCGGTGCCGAACGCGAACGTCACGACCGCCAGCAGCAACCCGTTCACGCGCAACGCGCCGACACCGATGACCGCGGCGAGCAGCGCGGTGCCGACTGCTGCGGCCGGTATGGCCAGCGCGAACGGCAGCGGGCCGCGGGCGAACGCCGCGGCCGACAGTGCTCCCAGGCCGGCGAACGCCATCTGCCCGAGCGACAGCTGCCCCGCCCACCCGGTGAGCACGGTGACCGACGCGGCACAGATGGCGAACGCGAGCACGGTGGCGTACAGAAGAATGCGCGACGGCGTGGTGACCACGAGCGGCAGCACCGCGGCGCCGAGGAGCAACACGGCGAACCCCGCTGCCGGGAGCCAGCGGATCCACCAGATGCGTCGCAGTCGCTCCGGGATCGGCGCGAGTGCGCTGCGCATCGACATCGATGCGGTGTCGGGGTCCTCGTGTCGAGCACGCACCCACACGGCCACCAGCACGGAGAGGAACAGCACGAGATCGATGAGACCGGTGGCTTCCACGTTGAAGCGGACGAGCGCCTGTGCGATGCCGATGGCGACACCTGCGAGCAGCGAGCCGCGGAACGAGGTCATCCCGGCAATCACCATCGCGGCCAGCGCGCGCACCATCGTGTTGGGTCCGAGCGTCGCGATGCCCGAGGCCCTGCCCGCCTGGCTGGCGATGAGCACCATCGAGATGGTCGACAGCACGCCGGCGATCGCCCACACCAGGGTGCTGACCAGTTTCGGGTTGATCCCCTGGGTGCGGGCGAGCCGGCTGTTGTCGGCGGAGGCGATGACGGCACCACCGAGCCGGGTGCGGTTGAGGAACCAGCCGAGCGCGCCCGCGCAGACGGGCACCACGACCACGATCGCGACCTGTGCACCGGAGAAGCTGACGCCGGCGCGTTCCCAGCGGCCGTCGAGGAACACGGGGTACTTCGCCGAGCTGACGCCCTTCACGTTCGGCAGCGCCACCACCAGCGCCTGCAGCAGCTGCGCGACCCCGATGGTGGCCACCAGCAGCGTGACGCGGGCGGCATCGAACAAGCGCCGCACGACCACCAGCTCCACGATCGCGCCGAGCGCGAGCCCGATGGCCAGTGCGACCGGCGCGGCGACCCACAGCGGCACCGAGTGGTTCACCGTCAGCAGCACGAGCACGGACGCACCGACGACGCCCAGGTTCCCCACCGCGAAGTTGATGATGCGAGTGGCGCGGAACACGAGCACCAGGCCCATCGCGACGAGTCCGATCACGAGTCCGTTGCTGAAGCCGTCGAACACGAGCTGGCGGGTGATCCAGGTGGCGACCAACTCAGCCGCCCTCGTCGCCGAGGAACACGGCGCGTACGAGGTCGTCGCGCTCGGCCAGCTCGCGAGCAGGTCCGCTGAAACGCACCTGACCTTTCTCGAGGAAGATGGCCCGATCGGCGACGCTGAGCGCCACGTTGAGCGACTGCTCGACGATCACCATCGACAGCCCGGTGCTGCGCAGTTGCTCGACGATGGCGAGCAGATCGCTGACCACCGCAGGGGCGAGGCCGAGCGAGAGCTCGTCGATCAGCAGCACCTGCGGGTCGTGGACGAGCGCCATCGCCATCGCGAGCATCTGCTGCTGCCCACCGGAGAGCGACCCTGCCCGCTGGTCGCCGCGCACACGCAGCTGCGGGAACAGCTGCAGCACGCGCTCGATCCGAGCCGCACCGCCGTCGGGCTCCGACCGGAAGACGAACGTCGCGGTCTGCAGGTTCGCCTTCACCGACATCGAGGGGAACACACCCTCACCGCCGGCGAGGGAGACGATGCCCATCTGCACGCGCTGCTCCGGCGATGCGTAGGTGATGGTGCGACCGTTGAACCGCACCACGCCGCGCGCCGGGGTGTTGAGCCCGGCGATCGCGCGCAGGATGGTGGACTTGCCGGCGCCGTTGGTGCCGAGCAGTGCGAGCACCTCACCGGGTTGCACCTCGAACGAGACGTCGAACAGCACCTGCACATCGCCGTAGGAGAAGTCGAGCGCGTGCACCTGGATCATCGGGATGTCGTCGGGCGCTGCGCTCCGCCGTTGGTGATCGGCGAACTCCTCGCGGATCTCGTCGTCGACGAGCGCGAGGTCGTCGCGGATGAACGAGGCACTGCGCACGATCAGCAGCCCGCCGACGATGGTGGCGGGCACGAGCATCACGAGGATGGTGGTGCGTGGGCCGTACGCGTTGACGAGCGGCAGCGCGATGAGCGCGCCACCGGTGGCGCCGAGGAAGAAGATGTAGATGGAACCCATCGCGGCGCCGAGCCCACGCAGGCGGTAGGGCACGATGGTCTGCAGCAGTGGCCCGATCATCGTGAACGCGGAGGAGAGCAGCACCACCTGCGGCACGCTCATCAGCGTGAACAGCACCGGGTTGGGCATGAAGTACTGCACCGGCGTGAGCAGTGCCGACGGCAGGGTGAGCAGGCCGATCAAGCGCAGCGCCTGCGACGGGTCGTGGCGGAACCGGCGATCGTAGAAGCGCCCGACGAACGGGATGACCAACAGTCCGGCGGCGCCGCCGGCGGTGGCGACCAGGCCGCGGCCGACGGTGTCGAGCCCGTACTGCTGCTCGAGGAACATGTTGCTGAGCACCGGGGCGGTGAACAGCCCGAAGCCCATCGCGGCGAACGCGAGGATGACGGTCCGCAACGTGCGCACACCTCGCAGCCGTGCGAACGCCGCTTCCACCGACACCGGTGCGGGCGTGTCGTCGGCCACCACTTCGCCGACGACGTCGTGCTTCTCCCACCGTCCGCGCACCGGTTCGGGCAGGAAGAAGGCGGTGACCGCGAACACCAGCACCGGCAGACCGAGCAGGTAGTACGCCCAACGCCATCCCTCGGCGCCGCCCGCCGCGCCCGCGATGGCGCCGACCAGCAGCGGGCTGGCCACGCCGAAGAGTCGACCCATCACGCCCATCGCGGCGCCGAGTCGTCCGCGCACGGAGACCGGGTAGGTGTCGGCGAGCAGAGAGCCCTGCACCGGCCCTGCGTTCGACTTGGCGATGCCGGCGCCGAAGCGGGCGACGAAGAACACGAACGCGTTGACGGCGAGGCCGGAGAGGAACACGGCGGCGCCGAAGATGGCACTGGAGATGGCGATGATCGGCCCGCGGCGGAACCGGTCGGCGAGCCACCCCATCGGCACCGCGCCGAGCACGATGAACGCGCCGGAGGCGGCGCTGAAGAACACGATGGTGCCGTCGCTGACGTTGAAGGTGCGGGCGATGTCGGGTGCGAGCACTGCGAGTGCGGCGCCCTCCAGCTCGTCGAGGGAGTTGAGCAGCAGGAGCACCACGAACACCGACATGCCGCCGCGTCGCAGCCCTTCGCGCAGGCTCATCTCCTCCTGCGCCCGCCCGGGCCACTCGTGCTCGGCTCCGGTGTTGTCGGGGCCGCCCGGCGCGCGGCGTGCGGCCAGCCGGCGGTCCTCCTCGTCGAGGACCGTCGTGGCCAGGTGGGAGAGGTCGCTCATCCCACCGGGATCGCAGGTCCTGTGGGCACCATCTGCTTGGCCTCGGGGTCGAAGTCGTACACGCCGATGGCATCGCCGACGCTGTGCTTGTCCGGGCCGAGCGAGCCGTACTGCACGCCGGGCAGCTGCACCTCGCCGAGCGCTTCGGCGGCCTCGCCGAAGGTGGTGGGCGTGAGGTCGACACCTGCGCCGGTGGCCGCGGCGACGAACAGGCGGAAGGCGGCGCACTCGTTGGCGATGCTCACCAGGCTGGCTCCCGTGGCCGAGGCAGTGTCGATGGTGGGCTCCTGGCCGGACGCGTTGTACTCCTCGACGCACGCGACGAACAGCGGGTCGGCCAGCAGCTCCTCCTTGGTGGGGATGTAGGGCGCGGCCACGATCACGTGTTCCATGCTGGCATCCTCGATGCCCGAGCCCGACACGAAGTCGGCGCTCACCGCTTGCGCGGAGGTGGACAGGACCAGCTCGGGGAACCAACCGTTGCGCTGGAACGCGTTCATCAGGCCGGTGAAGTTGGACACGTTGAGCACGACGTCGACGTTCTCGGACCGCATCTTCTCGACCACGGTGTCGAGTGCCTGGTCGGCGGCGGCGGTGTCGTCGCCGAAGTCGTCGAGGGTCTGCGACACGACCACGTCGACACCGGCTGCTTCGAGCATCGGCCGGATGACGTCGTCAGTGACCTTCACGTCCTGCGCCTCGGTGTAGAGCGCGACGCTGACGTCGGAGAGCAGCCCCTCATCGATGAAGGTCTGCACGCCGGCCGATCGCTGGCGGTCGTCGGCCATCTCGATCGCGAGGAACGGGGCGATGGCCCGGGCATCGCGCTCGGCGGACTGACCGAAGATGCCGATGTACGGCGTCTCGTGGGTCTCGGTGATGCACAGTGAGGTGTCGCCGAGGAGGATGCCGGTGGCGGCGAACACCTGCTCGTCCTCGGTGAGCGCCACGCACGCAGCTTCGGCCTGCGCGTCGCCGATGGGGAGGTAAGGGGTGAACGCCAGCTCGATGTTGCGGCCGAGGATGCCACCACGCTCGTTCTGTGCGGCGATCCACGCGGTGTACAACTGCTGCGAGCCGGGGCCGGTGAACTCGATGCCGAACGAGCGCACTGCGTCGGGGTCGAGACCGGCGAGGCCGAGCTTGATGGAGTCCGCGGTGACACCGGTCCACGAGGCGGTGAGCTCGCCGGGGTCGCCGGCGGTGGTGTCGGGCGCCGCTCCGGTGGTCTCTGGCGTCGTGGCGGCCGTGCTGTCCGGCGCGGCGATCGTGGTGTCGGGTGCCGTGTCGGGCGACGTCGTGTCGCTCGACGAACCCGAGTCGCTGCACGACAGCGACACCAACAACGACATGGCGAGTGCGATCCTCGTCAAACGGCGCACGTGCTTCCCCCTCTGTGGACATCCCCGGAAAATGTTCGTTACGATGTGTTCGAACAAACACTAACATCCATCGCCCCGGAGGTGTCAACCCATGCCGATCGACCCCGTGAGCGCCGGCTCCGCTCGTGACGTCGCCACCGATCCGGGCCACTTCGTCCGCGTGCACGACACCGGCGGCGACCGGCCCGTACTCGTGCTGGTGCACGGCTACACCGGTAGCAGCCACGACTGGAGCGGCGTGCTCGAGCCGCTGGCGGCGACGCACCGGGTCGTGACGCTCGACCATCGCGGTCACGGTGACAGCAGCAACCACGGTCACCCGGCGGCGTACACCTTCGACCAGTTGCTCGCCGACTTCGAGCGAGTGATCGACGACTTGGGAGTGGCCCACATCCACCTGCTCGGCCACTCGATGGGTGGCGTGATCGCGATGCGATATGTGCTCGCGCACCCCGAACGCGTGGCGTCACTGGTGCTGATGGACACGGCCGCCGAGCCATCGGGCATGCCCGTCGAGATCATCGAGCAGCTCGCGCAGGTGGCTCGCGACAAAGGCATGGAGGCCCTCTTCGCGCAGATCAGCGCGTTCGCCGGAGTGACCGAGGTCGACCCTGTTGACGCTGCGCGCTTCGCACGCATGGACGTGGAAGCCTTCGCCGCGCTCGGCGCCGAGCTCGGCACGTACCCGAGCGTGCTGGCCGCGCTGGCGAGTGTGGTGTGTCCCACCACGGTCATCGTCGGCGAGAACGATCTCGGCCTGCGCAGGGCTGCCGATGCGCTCGCCGCCACCATCCCCGACGCTCGGTTGCGGGTCATCGCCGGCGCCGGACACAACCCGCAGCAGGACCAGCCCGTCGCATGGCTGGCCGCCGTGCACGAGCACCTGCGCGTTCGTCCGGCGAGCGACGAGTCGGGCGCGAAACCCTGACACCTCCGTCCGCCTCGGACCCCACGGGCGCGAGAACCGGACGATGC
>CAZWCU010000020.1:6829-29651 GCA_964632715.1 uncultured Bifidobacterium sp.
CGCCGAGCAGCCGGGGTTGCCTCGATCAGACGCGGTCCGGGCAGTCCAGGTGATGGCGCTCCGGTCACACGGAGGTATGGCGGCGCAGGTCGGCGGCGGTGCGGCCGCGGAGATCGGCCACGATGCGCACTGCCGCGCGGGCCAGTGGCTCCAGGCTGGGCTGGTGCACCTTGTCGATGGTGTCGGTCGAGTCGAACAGGTACATCGGCGCCGCGAGGAAGTCGACCAGTGGCACCCCGGCCAGGTGGAAGAATCCACCGTCGGTGGGCGGGTGCGCCATGAACACGTCGGGCGGCAGCACCATCGAGCGGCGCAGGTCTTCGGCGGACAAGGCTGAGGCCACGGACTGCTGCAGCTGCGTGTCGGTGCTGGTGAACCACCAGCGCACCTCCGGCTCGCCGGTGGTGGTGAGGCCGCCGTTGCCGTCGCTCACCGTCTCCGCGGCGGCGTGCTCGAGGTGCAGCTCCAGCACCACCGACGGCAGCAGCGCCGCATGCTGTTCGATGAATGCGGCGGTGCCCGCGCCGTGCACCATGTGCCCGCCGGTGAGCAGGAACATCAGCTGGTGGGGCCGCTCGTCGGCGGGTACGGCCGCCCAGTAGCGAGCTTGCGCGAGCACCATCGCGATGCCCGTGCCGTCCTCCACCGCCGACGCCCAGGGTGCGTCGTGGTGCGAGCCGATGATCACCCATTCGTCGGACGCGCCGGGCAGTGTGCCGATGATGTTGTGGGTGACGCCCTGCGAACGGTGCGCGACGATCTCCAACCGGCCGGTGGTGGGACCCGCGTCGAGCAGTGCATCGAGCCGGGCGCCATCGGCACGGCTCAGCCACAGCGCGGGCAGCGCACGCAGCTCGCCGTCGTACGGCACGTAGTAGTCGCACGTCTCCCACGGCACGCCGGAGAGCACGCCGACGAACCCGGCTGCTCCGGCATCGATGGCGGGCTGCGCGAAGTCCTGCATGCGCGGCCCGAACGGCAGCGTCTGGTGCAGCGTGGCGAACTCGTCGTGCGGGTCGTGCACGGCCACGGCCGCCGGCGCGAGGAGCTGCTGCGGGATCACGGAGAACGCGAGCTGCGACACCGCGATGTGCCCGCGCACCGCGTCGTCGGCCGTCACCTCGGCCTCGTGGCGGACGAGCGTGGCTTCGAAGCCCTCGGTGGCCGCGGTGTGCGGCAGCGCGAACCCGTGCAGGGTGATGCGCTCGTCGGGTCGGCCGGCAGGCCAGGCGTGCAGCACCGCGCTCACCGGCTCCCACACCGGCACGGGGAGTGGCTCGGCGCGCACGTCGTGGAGACCGATCGCGCGGAACTGCTGCTCGATCCAGCGCTCGACGCGACCGTCGGCGGCGGAACCCGGTCGGCGGATGCCTTCGTCGAGCACGCGCTGGATCCACTCCATCTGCGTGGCGAGCGGCGTGATGTGTGCGGCGACGGGGTGGACGACCTCCGGGTGGTCGCTCATCGGATCTCGCACTGGCCGCGGAACGGCGTGAGCAGATCGTGATCCGGGTCGAGCTCGGTGACGAGGATGTCGATCCGCTCCATCGGGATGCAGCGAGCACTGTCGCGCTGGCCGATCTTCGACGAGTCGACGGCGACCACGATCGAGCCGGCCACGTCGGCGAGCGCCAGCTTCACCTCCGCTTCCTCCAGCGTGGCTTCGGTGGTGCCGTGTCGTGGGTCGATGCCGGCCGCCGACACGAACAGCCGGCGCAGCAGCAGATCGCGTGCCGCGCGGGTGGCCATCGGTCCGACCAGCGAACCGGTGCGCGGATCGAGGCGACCACCAGTGACCAGCGCGGTGAGCGACGGGTGGCCGCTGAGCACCGCGAACGACTCGAGGCTGTTGGTGACCACCGTGAGCTCGCGCACTTCGTCGAGCGCCGCGGCCAGTCGCTGCAAGGTGGACGACGCGTCGAGGCCGATGGCGCCGCCTTCGCCGACCAACCCGACCAGCTTCTCCGCGATGCGGTCCTTGGCCTTGGCCTGGCGGCCGAAGCGGTCGGCGAACGGCTGCGGCCCGCGGGCCATCGCCCCGCCGCGCACGCGCGTGGCCATGCCATGGTCGACCAGCAGGTCGAGATCGCGGCGCACGGTCATCTCGCTGACGCCCAGTTCGGCGGCGAGCTCGGGCACCTTGACCCGACCGCTGGCGTCGAGCTCGGCTCGGATGCGCTCGAGGCGCGTGATCGAATCGACCCCCATGACCGGTCACACTAGATGGACCGGTGCCCGTTCCGGTTGCCCAGCGTGAGACTTTCTGATACAAACCACAAGATCGCACATGAACTGAGGACCACGATGGGGGAGCGACGCAGATGCCGGATGCAGCGATGAGCGGCTCCGCGCGCGTGTCGTTCCCCAACGGCCGCTGGCACGGGTCGTGGATCTGGGCGGCGGCGTCCGCCGCGGCGACAGACGGCCGCCACGTGGTCGCGCTTCGCCGCACGTTCTCGCTCGATGCGGTGCCGGCCAGCGTGCCGGCGCGGATGTGCGCGCTGTCGAACTACGCGCTGCAGGTGAACGGCGTCGACGTGGCGAGAGGTCCGGTGCGCGCCAACCCGCGCCGTCAACCGTACGACGACATCGACCTCGCTCCCTTCCTGCGCGGCGGCGACAACGTGGTGTCGGTCATCGCCTGTCGCTACGACACGGCGACGCCGTGGTGGATGCCGCCGCCGGTGTTCGCCAATGACCTCGGTGGGGGAGCGTTCGTGTTCGAGGCGCAGGTCGGCGCCGACCAGTGGTGGTGCACCGACGACTCGTGGGAAGCCGTCGTGCTCGACGGATGGGGCAGCACGCCGGGCCGCGGGGTGTCGGGCAGAGGCCGCGAGATGCTCGATGCGCGCAGCCTGCCGGCCGACTGGGCATCGGGCTCGTCCACTCCGTGGCCGGCGGCGCTGGTCCGGCGGGCGATGACGTCTGGCGAGCCCGGCCGTGCACAGCCACCCAGCTTCCCCGGCGGCCCGCTGGGTCACCGGCCGACCACCTGGCCGACGCCGGAGATCATCGAACTGACGCCGCTCTCCTGCGACGAGCCAGCGACGTCGACGCTCGCGTTCACCCATGACCGCATCGTCGTCGGCGTGCTGTGCGTCGATGCGCTGGTGCCCGAGGGCGAGTCGCTGGTGGTCACCACCGCCGAGTTCCTCGACGCTCACGGCCGGCCGGCACCGTCCGAGCACGACGCCTCGCTCGGCATCGTCGGCGACGGCACCCGCCGCACGCTCACCTCGGTCGACCTGTTCGGGCTGCACGGCGCACTCGTCGATCTGCCCGACGGCGCAGTGATCCACTCGATTTCGATCATCGAGCGTGTGCACCCGGTCGCGGGTGCGCACTCGTTCGAGTGCAGCGACCCCGACCTCGAGCGCATCTGGCAGGTAGGGCGGCGCACGGTCAGCATCTGTTCGCTCGATGCGTACATCGACTGCCCGACGCGCGAACAGCGTGCGTGGGCCGGCGACTCGGTGGTGCACCAGATGGTCGACCTGGCGACCAACGACGACTGGTCGTTGGCGCGGTGGCACCCCTCGCTCACCGCCTCGCCGCGACCCGACGGCATGCTGCCGATGGCGGTGGCCGGCGACGTGGAGTTCTACGACTTCACGATCATCCCCGACTGGGCCCTGCACTGGGTGCACTCGGTCTGGAACCTGCACCGCTACGTCGGCGACCGCGCCGAGATCGCCGGCCTGCTGCCGGTGGTGGAAGGCGTGCTGCGTTGGTTCGAGCGGTTCTGCGCGACCGAGGGGCCGTTGGCGGGCGTGCCGGACGAGGTGTTCGGATGGGTCATCATCGACTGGTCGTCGGTGTACACCGAAGGTGTGTCGTCGGCGCTCTGCGGCCTGTGGGGTCGCGGCCTGCTCGAGTTCGCAGCGATGGCCGACTGGTTGGGCGACGGCGGGCGCGCCGAGTGGGCGCGAGCCGCGCATGCGCAACTCGCGCGCGGCGCGGAGCTGTTGTGGGACCCGGAGCGCGAGCGCTACGTCGACTCGATGGTCGGCGGCGTCCGGCGTCCGATGGCCTCGCAGCACGGACAGGCCGCGATGATCGTCGGAGGTCTCGTCCCTCAGGATCGGCTCGCCCGCCTGGTGCAGGTGATCACCGACGAGGAGCGCCTCGTCCATGCCTCGTTCAGCAGTCCCGACGGCCCGGCGATCCCGAACTCGAACCTCACCCCCGGCGGCGCCTACCTGCGCACCGGCCATCCCGCGCCGTGGTGGGACACGGAGCACGATGTCGTGCGCGCTCAGCCGTTCTTCCGATACGTCGTGCACGACGCCGTGGTCGCTGCCGGTCGCGCCGACCTCGTGCCCACCATGTGCCGCGACTGGCTCGTCGCGCTGCAGCGCTGCGC
This sequence comes from uncultured Bifidobacterium sp., assembly GCA_964632715.1. Lineage (GTDB taxonomy): Bacteria > Actinomycetota > Acidimicrobiia > Acidimicrobiales > Ilumatobacteraceae > UBA668. The sequence goes on from CAZWCU010000020.1 coordinate 11,193, forward strand.
CACGTCGTGGGTGGAGACATGGCACGGTGGCACCATCAGCCACGGCTGGTCGTCGACACCCACACGCGACCTCGTCACTCACGTGCTCGGTGTGCAGCCGAACGAACCCGGTTTCGGCAGCGCGCGCATCGACCCCGAGCTGGGGTCGCTGGAGTGGGCTCGCGGCACCGCGCCGTGCGGCCACGGTCGAGGCGCCATCCGCGTCGACGTCGACCGGCAACGAGTGCTCGTCGACAGCCCCGTCCCCTTCGTGCACGCCGAGGTGTCGTACCCCGCCGGGCGTCACGAGATCGCGAGAGGATCATCGTGAACCACGACATCGCGGCGCTGCTGCGTCGTTCGAACCGGTTGGGCAGCGACAAGCGCATCACCAACTTCGCCGGTGGCAACACCTCGGCCAAGTTGGTGCTGCCCGACCCGATCACCCATGAGCCCGTGCGGGTGCTGGCGGTGAAGGGCAGCGGCGGCGACCTGGGAACGCTCACCGAGAAGGGGCTGGCGTTGCTGAGGCTGGACCGCGTGCTGGCGCTGGAGGCGCTGCACGCCGCGGGAGTGCACGAGGACGACATCGTCGAGCTCTACGCCGACTGCATGTTCGGCACCGGTGGTGCAGTGCCCTCCATCGACACGCCGCTCCATGCCTTCGTCGAGGCCGCGCACGTCGACCACATGCACCCCGACTCGCTCATCGCCCTCGCGGCCGCGGCCGATGGTGAGGCGCTGGTTCGCGAGTGCTTCGGCGACGAGATCGGGTGGCTGCCGTGGCAGCGTCCGGGCTTCGAGCTCGGACTCGCGTTGCGCGACTTCTGCCGCGCGAACCCCGCGGCCACCGGTGTGGTGATGGGCGGGCACGGCGTCATCTCGTGGGCCGACTCGTCGGAGGCGTGCGAGCAGCACTCACTCGCGCTCGTGTCGCGCGCCGAGGCGTTCCTGGCCCAGCGCGGGCGCGACCACGCGGCCGCGGCATCGCACTTGGACGCGGAGGTGCGCCGTCGCGTGGCCGTCGACCTCGCACCTCGGTTGCGTGGTGCCGCCTCGCACGACCGGCTGATGGTGGGGCACTTCACCGATTCACCGGTGGTGCTCGACTTCCTCGCTCGACCCGACGTCGAGCGGCTGGTGGCGCTCGGCACCTCCTGCCCCGACCACTTCCTGCGCACCAAGGTGAAGCCGATGCTGCTGGCCGGCTTCTCGCCCGACGACCCCGCAGCGTTCGGCGATGCCGAGCTGCAGGCAGTGCATGCCGAGTACCGCGCGCAGTACCACGCCTACTACGCGGCGCACGCGGTCGACGGCTCGCCCGCCATCCGTGGGGCGGACCCGGCCATCGTGCTGGTGCCCGGCGTGGGCATGTGGAGCTACGGGACCGACCCGCAGGCGGCTCGCGTTGCTGGTGAGTTCTATGTGAACGCGATCAACGTCATCCGCGGCGCGGAGTCGGTGTCGACCTACTCACCGATCTCCGATGCCGAGAAGTTTCGCATCGAGTACTGGGAGTTGGAGGAGCGCAAGCTGCGCATGAAGCCGCCGGCGCCGGTGCTGCAGGGCCGCATCGCGCTCGTCACCGGTGCCGCATCGGGCATCGGTCGTGCCATCGCCAACGAGCTCGCCGCACGCGGTGCGTGCGTGGTGGTGGCCGACCGCGACTCCGACGGTGCCGAGAAGGTGGCCGCCGACCTCGGCCACGAGCGAGCGCTCGCGGTGGCGATGGACGTGAGCATCGAGGCCGAGGTCGAGGCGGGCTTCCGCGCTGCGTGCGAGCGGTTCGGCTCCGTCGACCTGGTGGTCAACAACGCCGGGTTCGCAGCGGCCGCACCGCTGGTCGACACCACCGTGGACGAGTGGGATCGCCTGCACGCAGTACTGGCACGCGGGTCGTTCCTGGTGAGCCGAGCAGCGGCGCGGGTGATGACCCAGCAGGGCCGCATCGGGCGTGGCGCCAGCACCGCGCCGGACGACGGCGCGGCAGGTGACATCGTGTACATCGTGTCGAAGAACGGTGTGGTCGCAGGACCGCAGAACATCGCCTATGGCGCCGCCAAGGCCGACCAGGCGCACCAGGTGCGCCTGCTCGCAGCCGAGCTCGGCCCGGTGGGCATCCGGGTGAACGCGATCAATCCCGACGGGGTGGTGCAGGGCAGCGGCATCTTCAGTGGCGACTGGCTCGACCAGCGAGCCGAGGCCTACGGCGTGGCCCCCGATCAGTTGGGCAAGTACTACGCCGGGCGCACGTTGCTCGGCCGGGAAGTGCTGCCACAGCACGTGGCCGACGCGGTGATGGCGCTGGTCGACGGGCGCCTGTCGCGCACCACCGGCCTCACCATCCCCGTCGACGGCGGCCTGTCCGCGGCGTTCCTGCGATGACCATCGCCGGCGACCGCATCGCGCACGCCGAGCGCGGCCTCCTCGACCATCACGCTCGCGACCTCGATCACACCCGCGACGTGCTCGCCCGCGGCGGTGTCGACGCCGACGCGGTCATCGCCGCGGTCGCCGGCTTCTCGGTGGCCGCGCCGTCGTGGGCGCTCGGCACGGGTGGCACACGGTTCGGGCGCTTCCCCGGCGGCGGCGAGCCGCGCACCACGGAGGAGAAGCTCGACGACGTGGCGGCGTTGCACGCATTCACCGGAGCGAATCGCACGGTGAGCCTGCACGTGCCGTGGGACGACCCCGACGACCCCGTTGCCCTGAAGGCGTACGCCGACGCGCTCGGCATCGGGTTCGACGCGATGAACTCCAACACGTTCCAGGACAACCCGTCCACCACACAGCGGAGCGGTGCCGAACCGATCTCGTACAAGTTCGGCTCGTTCGCCCATGCCTCGGCCGACGTGCGTGAGCGCGCACTGGAGCACCACGTGCACTGCATCGAGCTCGGTCGCCAACTCGGCTCCACCGCCATCACGGTGTGGCTGGCCGACGGGTTCAACCACCCCGGCCAGGCCGACCACCGGCGCCAGTTCGAACGAGTCGCCGAGTGCCTCGCGACCGTGCACGCGGCGCTGCCCGCCGACTGGCAGATGCTCGTCGAGCACAAGCCCTACGAGCCCGCGTTCTACTCGACGGTGAACGCCGACTGGGGCTCGTCGCTGATGCTGGCCACTGCCGCCGGGCCGCGCGCGTCGTGCTTGGTCGACCTCGGGCATCACCTGCCGAACACCAACATCCCGCAGGTGGTGAGCCGGCTGGCGATGGTCGGCCGGCTGGGCGGCTTCCACTTCAACGATTCGATGTACGGCGACGACGACCTCACCGTCGGTTCCATCCAGCCGTACCGGTTGTTCCTCATCGCACTCGAGCTGGTGCGGATGAGTCGCCGTGCCGGCCGTCCGACGGAACTGCCGGCGCTGCGGTACATGATCGACGCCTCGCACAACGTGAAGGACCCGCTGGAAGACCTCGTCCAATCCACGGATCAGATCCAGCTGACGTTCGCGCACGCGCTGCTGGTCGACCTCGATGCCCTCGACGCTGCGCAGGATGCGAACGACCCGGCGCTCGCCGCCGAGCTGCTGCAACGTGCGTTCCGCACCGACGTGCGTCCGCTGGTGGCCGAGGCGCGGCGATCGAACGGCGCCGCGCTCGACCCACTCAACACGTATCGCGCGGTCGGCTACCGCGCGGAGTGCATCGCTCGCCGCGGGCACGGCACCGCCACCGGGCTGTAGCGCATGTCGGCCGTGCTGGTCGTCGACTGGGGCGCGTCGAGCATTCGTGTCGCGCGCGTCAGCGCGCCGGACGGCGGGCCGATGCGGGCGCAGATCGTGCACCGCCACCACCATCACCCGGTCCGCGACGAGCACGGATCGCTGAGGTGGGACTGGGATCGGCTGATGGCCGAGACCGATCGTGGTCTCGCCGTCGGCCTCGCGATGGGTCCGGTGGAATCGATCGGCGTCGACTCGTGGGGAGTGGACTACGGACTGCTCGACGCGCGGGGCACGCTCGTCGGCATGCCGTTCTCGTATCGCGACGCCCGCACCGATGGTTGGCGCACGACGCTGGATCGCATCGGTGCCGACGTGCTCTACGGCATCACCGGTGTGCAGGCGATGCCCTTCAACACCATCTTCCAGTTGGCGTGCCACCGCGACGACGAGTTGCGCCGCGCAGCCACCGTGCTGATGCTGCCCGACCTGATCGTGTACGAGCTGTGCGGCCACGTCGCCACCGAGCGCACGGCTGCGGGCACGTCAGGTTTGCTCGACCTCGCCACCGGCAGTTGGTCGCAGCAGCTGAGCGCGGCCATCGGGCTGGCACCGTCGTTGCTCGCTCCGATCGCGGAGCCCGGCACCCTCGCGGGCACGTGGCGCGGCATTCCGGTGCGCCTCGTCGGCTCGCACGACACGGCATCGGCAGTGGTGGGCGGCGGTCGACCGGATCGCGTGTTCGTCTCCGCTGGCACGTGGTACCTGGTCGGGATGGAGCGAGCCACGCCTGATCTGTCACCCGCCGCGCAGGCCGCGAACTTCACCAACGAGCAGAGCACGTACGGCGGGGTGCGCTTCCTGCGCAACGTCGCAGGTGGATGGCTGCTCGACGAGTGCGCGCGGTCGTGGGGTCCTGGGTCGCTGGCGTCGCTCGCCGACGAGGTCGCACAGGAACCGGTCGACGTGCCGATCTTCGACGCCACCGACGACGCGCTGGTCGCACCGGCCGACATGCCCGCCACGGTCTGCCGCCTTGCCGGCCTCGCGGGCTCGGCCTCGCGAGCGACCGTGGTGCGCTGCGTGGTCGAGTCCACCGCGGCCACCGTCGCCACCATCGCCGATCGTCTCGACGCCACCGGCGTGGCGGGCATCGACCTGTTCGGCGGCGGCGCCCGCTCCGCGGTGTTCGTCGACGCGCTGCGTCGCCGCAGCGGCCGCAAGGTCGCGATCGGCCACCCGGAGGCGACGGTGGTCGGCAACGCCCTCACCCAGTTCGTCGCATCGGGACGGTTCCGCACCCTCGCCGACGCCCGCGCCCACGTGCCCGCCGGTGACTGACGGCGTGTGACCGAGGGTCGCCGGTCTGCCAATCTGACGGGATGACGATCGACATCGACGCGGTGATGGCAACGCTCACACTGGAGCAGAAGGTGAGCCTGCTCGCCGGGCACGACAACTGGCACAGCGAGGCACTGCCGGGTGTGCCGGCCATGCGCTGCAGCGACGGGCCCGCCGGTGTGCGTGGCACCAAGTGGACCGGGCCGGCGTCGGCATCGTTCCCGTGTGGCACCGCGTTGGGTGCCACCTTCGACCCGGCACTGGTGGAGGAGGTGGGCGCCGCGCTCGGCGAGGAGGCGCGATCGAAGGGCGCGCACGTGCTGCTCGCGCCCACGGTGAACCTGCACCGCACACCCATCGGCGGCCGCAACTTCGAGTGCATGAGCGAAGACCCGGTGCTCACCGCCAAGATCGCCGTCGGGTACGTGCGTGGTGTGCAGCAGCATCGTGTGGCGTGCTGCATCAAGCACTTCGTCGGCAACGACACCGAGCACGAGCGCCACACCATCAGCAGCGACATCGACGAGGTCACCCTCCGCGAGGCGTACCTGGTGCCGTTCGAGGTGGCCGTCCGTCCCGTGGCCGAAGGTGGCGCCGACGTGCGTTCGATGATGAGCTCGTACAACCGCATCAACGGCGTGCACGCCAGTGAGCACCACGAACTGCTGCGGGGTGTGCTGCGCGACGACTGGGGGTTCGACGGCGCCGTCATCAGCGACTGGTTCGGCACGCACAGCGCTGCCAACTCGCTGGAGGCGAGCCTCGACCTGGAGATGCCCGGGCCGCCACGCGAGCGCGGGGAGGCCTTGCTCGACGCGGTGCGCAACGGCGAGACCACTGAAGCCCGCGTCGACGAATCGGTGCGCCGCCTGCTGCAGCTGTTCTCCTGGTCGGGTGTCGGCGAGGTCTCGTCCGAGGAGGTGACGGCCGACTCGCCCGCGACCCGTGCGGTCATCAAGCGCGCCGCCATCGCCGGCAGCGTGCTGTTGAAGAACGACGACTCGGTGTTGCCGCTCGCGCCGTCGGGCCGTGTGGCGCTCATCGGCCCCAACACCGCGGAGCGCGGGCAGGTGCAGGGCGGTGGCAGCGCCCGCGTGCGCGTGAACCGGCCGTCGATGCCGCTCGCCGCGCTGCAGGCCCGCGGCATCGACCTGGTGCACGAGGCAGGGTGCAGCATCGACAAGCGGATGCCGTCGATGCGTGGCGACTTCGCGGTCGAGTACTTCGACGCCGTCGGCGGCACCGCGTCGGCCACGACCGATCGGATCAACTTCATCTGGATGGACTCGCCGGACCCGAACATCGACCTGGCCACCTTCGGGGTGCGGGTGTCGGGTTCGTTCGTCCCGCACGTGTCGGGCGAGTGGTCTATCGGGCTCACCGTCGTGGGCGCGGCGGTGCTGCGCGTCGACGGCGAGATCGTGGTCGACCTGTCCACGCCGCAGGTGGGTGGCGCGTTCTTCGGGCTCGGCAGCCAGGAGATCCGCAGCACCATCACCTGCGAGCAGGGCGTCGCCCGCCACATCGAGGTGGAGGTGAGCGTCGCCGAGCGAGCACAGCTGCGCGGCCTGATCGTCGGCGCCGCACCGCCGATCGCCGACGACACCATCGGCCGCGCCGCGGCGGTTGCCGCGGACGCGGAAGTGGCCGTGGTCATCGTCGGCACCAACCCCGACTGGGAGACCGAGGGCGAGGACCGCACCAGCATGGACCTGCCGGGCGAGCAGGACGAACTGGTCCGCCGGGTCGCGGCGGTGAACCCGCGCACGGTGGTGGTGATCAATGCCGGGTCGCCGGTGTCGATGCCGTGGCTCGACGACGTGGCCGCGGTGATGCAGGTGTGGTTCCCCGGCGAGGAGTTCGGCGAGGCGTTGGCCGACATGCTGCTCGGCGTCGCCGAACCCGGCGGTCGCCTGCCCATCACCATCCCGAAGCAGTTGTCCGACACCCCGGCGTTCGGCTTCTACCCGGGAGCCGACGACCACATGGCCTACGGCGAAGGCTTGCTCATCGGTCATCGCTGGTACGACGCGCACGGCACCGAGCCGGCGTTCCCGTTCGGCTTCGGGCTCGGCTACACCAACTGGGAGATGGGCGACGCGTCACTGGCCGGCGACATCGAGTCCGGCGTCACCGTCACGGTTCCTGTTCGCAACGTTGGTGGCCGCACGGGCAGCACCGTCGTGCAGTGCTACGTGGAGCCGGCGCAGACCGAACCCGGTCGGCCGTTGCGCACGTTGCAGGGTTTCGCCCGGGTGCAGGCAGCCGCCGGTGGCGACGCGGTGGCCACCATCCACCTCGACACGCGTGCGTTCAGCCGGTGGAACATCGACTCGCACGGCTGGGTGGTCGCGCCCGGCGACTACCGGGTGCTGGTGGGATGGTCGTCGCGCGACCTCACGTCAGCGGCGGGGGTCGTGAGTCGTGCACTCGCACCGGGGTGATCGGCAGGTAGCGCTGCGTGCCGGCGCTCGAGAACGTGCCGACGATGTCGATCGCGATGTGCATGGTGGCCGAGACGAACACGCAGTACGTACCGTCGGCCGCCACCGGCACGATCGCGAGGTTGGCCACCGACGCGCCGACCACTGCGTTGAGGTTCGACTGGCTCTGCGGCCCGGGCACCAGCGTGTCGCACGACGCGGCGGTCACGTAGCCGCCGGAGGAGGCACTGATCGCGGTGAGGTTCACCACGACCGCTGAGGCGCCGGCGGGAGCGAGTGCGCGCACGATGCTGCCGCCCTGGTTGATCTGCTGGCAACGCTCGTCAGAGGTGATCGGGTCGGTCCAGCACTGTCGCGTGTCGACCACGCGATCGGGCGTGAGTGCCGTGTACCCGAGTCCACCCTGGACGGCGGGCGCGAAGTAGCCCTGTACGTCGACGATCTGCTGGGTTCGTGTGCTCGCGAACGTGCAGAACTGCACGCCCTGATCGGTGGAGACGGACGGCACGACGCCGAGGTTGGCGACCGTGTCGCCGAAGGCGAAGTTGAGGTTGCTGCGCGACTGTGAGCCCGGCACCAGCGAGGAGCAGGTGTCGGCGGTGAGGTACCCGCGATCCGCAGGTGCGTTCACGGTGAGGTTGGCGACGGTGGCCACCGCGTCGACCGGCGCCGACGACTGAATGACGATCTCGGTCTCGGCCACCACCGGGCCGGTGGGCAGGCAGGCGCCGGCGGGGGTGCAGAACGGACGGGTGCGGGTGTCGGTGGCGCGCTGCGGCGTGACGGGCGTGTACAGGTTGCCGGAGGAGACCGACGAGGGAGCGAAGTAGCCCTGCACGTCGACGATGGTGTGCATCGACGACGACTGGTACAGGCAGAAGCGACCCTGCGCATCCAGTGCCACCACGGCGGTGGAGGCGACCGCGCGACCGGTGCGAGTGTTGCCGTTCGACCAACCGCGCGCGTTGGGCACCACGCCGCAGCTCTCCGCCGTGATGAACGCGCCCGAGTTGGCGGCGGTGGTGGTGATGTTCACCAGTGCCGCAGTGGCGCCGGTGGGTGCATCGGTGTCGACCACCACGCGGGTGTTGGCGCCGGGCACTTCGTTGCGGCGGTAGCACCGTTCGGTGATGGTGCCGTTGGCATCGGCAACGTCGAAGCAGGCGCCGATGCCGCCGAGCGTGTTGAAGGCGAGGATGGCGCGCGCCTGGTCGATGGTGCCGTTGAACTCGAAGTGCATCGGGTCGCGCGACGCGGACGACTTCACCTGCGACGGCGACGAGCAGCCGCTGCTCCAGCCGTAGCCGCCCCAGTAGAGGCCCCACTTCTCGGCGGTCTGGATGACCCACTGCGGCATGTCGGTCTGCATCGGCGTCTGGCACGCGGTGGCGCCGTTGATGCCGTAGTACGTGCGCATCGGGTTCGCCGTGGTGTTGAAGTCGATGGCGAGGCCGTAGGCGTGGTTGGAGAGGCTGCTGCGGGTGAGGCCCGCGCAGTCCTTGCGGGTGCTGGCCGTGCAGCGGAACACGTAGCCGCCGGAGCCGCCGGTGATCACGTACCCGGCGGCCTGCACTTCGCGCATGAACCCTTCGAACAGAGGGAGCGCGTCGGCGAACGCCGCGACTCCGCCCACGCGCACGGCGCCGACAGGTTGCGTGTTGCGGACGAACAGCTGCTCCCACTGGTAGAGCGCGGTCGAACCGTTGTAGCCCCACCCCAACCAGTTCCAGCCGGGCCCGGGGAACGCACCTGTTGCACGGTTCTCGACTTCCAGCAGGTCGGCGGTCGCTTGGTTGACGATGCCGGTGGAGGGCAGCGCGTTCGCGGTCTGGAACGCCTTCACCGCGTTCTCGGTGAGCGTGCCGAACTGCCCGTCGGCCACGAGCGTGGCGCCGTGCTCGTTGAGGGCCAGCTGCACCTTCTCCACGATCGGTCCGCTGGCACCTTTGGCGAGGTCGACCCACGGGATCACGGCACCGGGAGTGGCCTCCGGGAACGGCGGCATCGGCCAGCCGCGGGTCTCGGGCAGGCCGGGGCCGTTGTGGATGATGCAACCCGCGACATCGCCCAGGTTCTTCTGCGCATCGGTGCACCTGGGGGGCACGGTGGGCGTGGTCCATGGGGCAGCAGGGGCTGCTTCGACGACCGGCGCGGGCGTGACCGAGGTGAGGCCGCTGCTGACCAACGCAGAGGCGAGGCAGAGCGCAAGGAGTGGGTGTCTGACCTTGGGCATCGATAGAGGTATCGGCCCGTCCGCGCCACATCTTGACAGATCGGGGAATGTACCCAGGTCCGGGGCGGTTCTCGTCGGCATGCCCGACACCCCCGAGAACTCCCGCGACATCGCTACCGTCGAGCGGTTCATCGCCGCGCCGGCCGACCGCATCTTCGACATCCTCGCCGACCCCTCACGCCATCAGGAGATCGATGGCTCCGGCACCGTGAAGGGTTCGCCGGAAGGGTCGCAGCGGCTCGCGCTCGGTTCGAAGTTCGGGATGAGCATGAAGATGGGCATCGGTTACTCGATGGTCAGCACCGTGGTCGAGTTCGAGGAGAACCGCCGCATCGCATGGCAGCCGCGGCCCACGTTCTCGCTCGCCAAGTTCCTCGCCGGTGGTCGCATCTGGCGCTATGTACTGATCCCGCAGGACGACGGCACTCTCGTGCGCGAGAGCTGGGACATCACCCAGGAAGCACACCCGTGGGCCGTGCGCAACATGCGCTCGAAGACCATCGACTCGATGACCAAGACCCTCGAACGCATCGCCCACGTCGTCGAAGCCTGATCCGCGGCGACACGGTGCCGAACCCGCGTCACCGAGCCAGGCAGTGGCTGGGGCTCGCGATCCTCGTCCCGGTCGTCGGGCTGCTGATGTTCATGAGTCTCCGCTGGTCCGACACCTCCGACCAGGATCAGGGTGTCGTCGAGTTCCGGTTCGAAGGAATCACACACTCGCGAACACGGTTCCGCATCGAGGTCTCGACGCTCGACGGAACTCGGGTGCTGCAGGTCGGCGACGTTCGGATATGGATTCTGGGCGACAGGGTCGTCTTCCCTGCCTCGATGGTCGGCGCCGACGGAAGTCACCTCTCCCTGCCCATCGGGTCGCTGAGTCCGGGCTGGCGTGCACTGCAGGCGACGGACCCCGAGATCGACTTCGATCTCGACCCTCGTGAGGGCCGATACGCATCGGATCGCGAACTCGACGTGCTGAAGCTGGTGTTGCCGTCCGATCAACTCGACCCACCGATCGAACTCGTCGGCAGGTCTGTGTTCGTCGAGCGGAGGGAACCCGTGACCACTCTTCTCCGTGTCGTTGCCGGCTCTGGTGATGTGTGGGACCTACCGCCCGGGTACTCCATCTCACCGGTGCCCGAGGCCGACGTGGGAGCAGTCGCCGCGCGCTTCGAGGAGTGGGAGCCGCTCGTCGAGGACTAGGCCGCCCAGCGCGATCCTCTCGCCTCCACGCAGCCAGGGTGCCTTCATTGCGCGCTGGGTTTCGCACAGCGCGAACAATCGCGCAAGAACGGCGGTCTCGGCGGACGGGCCAGTGCGCGCGGCCCCGAACTCACGCCTCGGGTGGGCGGTACCTGCGAGCTGGTAGTGCGTGGTTCAACTCGGCGCCGAGCAGGGCGACCATCGAGTGCAGGCCCAGCCAGGTGATGAGGCCGATGACGGTGGCGAACGTGCCGTAGACGGCCGACGCGTTGGCGATGGCGCGGCCGACGATGGCGGTGCCGGCCACCTGCAGGGCGGCGAACACGAAGCCGGCACTGATCGCGCCGGGGGCCAGTTGCCGCCACGACTGCTCGCGCACGCACAGCCAGCGGAAGGTGGCGATCAGCGCCGCCGAGTTGACGACGATGGCCGCCACCACGAACAAGAACTTGAACTCACCCGCGACGCCGCCGACGCCGACGAAGCTGGTGAGCACCGCGGTGCCGATCTGCGACGCGCCGACGATGCCGATGCCCAGCAGTGAACGGATGCGCACGCGCACGAGGGTGGGGCGTTCGTCGCGCGGCACCTCGGCGATGTCGTCGAGGGCGATCTGCAGTGCGTTGAACGCCTTCATGCCGGCCCACAGCGCGAGCAGCAGACCGAACACGAATGCGAACGTGCTGCCCTCCAACTCACCCGGCGCAGTGCCCAGCTGTTGGCCGATGATGGGGATCTGGCTGAACGCCGAGTCGATGATCGAGTCCTGCAGGTCGGGGTGGTTCTGCAGCACGAAGCCCAGCACGGTGGTGAGCACCAGGAACAGCGGGAACACCGACAGGAACCCGAAGTGCGCGACCAGCGTGGCGTTGCGACCGGTGCGATGGAGGCGGTAGTTGTCGGCCGCGCGCACCACCAGGTCGACCGCACCGGAGCGCATGCGCATCGCGATGACCCGTGGGTGCTCCGTCCACTGCTGCTTGGCCATGGCTCGTCAGGCTACGCGGCTGCGAGACCGGGTCAGCCGTTCATGTCGGCGAGCGCCACGCCGGCGAAGTCGTGGCCGAGCATCACGAGCACCGTCGCGTCTTCGAGCCCGGCGGTGCCGCCGCTGATCCATGCGGGAGTGGGCATGCGCGAGACCGGGATGCCGCCCATCAGCCGGCTGACCGACTGGGCCACCGGCTCGCTGCCGGCGATGACGTAGATCTTGCTCGTCGGGAGGTCCTTGTCGATGCCCGCCGCGTTGGTGGCGTCGCGGGTGGTGAACCCGAGCGCACCCAGCTCACCGGTGAGTCGCCCGGCAGCGCCGTCGATGCCCGACGCATTGGCCACCTTCACCACGCCCGGGGCGACCACCAGCGGCTCGGTGGTGGTGGTCGGTGGCAGCGTCGTGGATGTGGTGGTGGAGGTGGAGGTGCTCGAGGTGGACGACGTGGACGCGGTGGTGTCGGGTGATGCTGCCGTGGGTGTGCTGGCGTCGCGGCTGCTCTTGCAGGCGACCGGGACGAGCACCAGGGCCAGCAGCAACAGGCAGCGCACGGCCACCGAGGGGCCTGCGGAAGTGGGAGTGCGCATGATGCCTACAGCCTGCCGACTGGATGGACGAGAGACAAGTCACCTGGCACGCTGGTGACGATGAACCCGTCGCCGCTCTCGTCGATCCGACCGGCGACCACCGGCGACTTCGATCGCATCGCCGCCATCGCTGCCGAAGGCGACTCGTCGGACTCCAACGCGCGCTACCTGTCGTACGTCGCGGATCACGGCCGCCTCCTGGTCGCCGTGCTCGACGAGGGTGTCGGCGCGTTCGGTGGGATGGTGCCGGTGTCGATGGGTGACTCCGGCGACACGCCGGTCGCGATGGTCACCGACCTGTTCGTGACGGTCGGTCACCGCGGCAGGGGCCTCGGAGAAGCGCTGCTGGACGAGCTGCTCGACGGCCACCCTCGCCGGATGACCGCGAGCTCGAAGCACCCGGCGGCCGTGCCCGCGTATCGCCGCGCAGGGATGCAGCCGCGCTGGAACCTGCTGTACGTGGAGGGCACCGCCGCCGGTGGCGGCCCTCCGCTGCGACCCGGCACCTGGCAGCACGACCGCGCCGAACTGGTCGCACACTTCGCGGACGACGGTGCGATCGTGACCGCGGACGCGGTGGTGATGGTGGGCGCCGACGGCGTCGACGTGTTGCGCGTGCACAGCGACGACGCCGCTCGAGTGATGTCGGAGCTGTCGACGGCGTTCCCGGCCGGCGTCCCGATCCGTGCGTGCGTGCCGGAGCCGCACCCGCTGGCGCGCTGGATGCAGGCCCGTGGTTTCGACGTGGTCGATCACGATGTGTTCTGCACCAGCGACGGCATCGAGTTTTCGCCGGCGGTCAGCTGCGTACACGCCGGACTCGCCTGACGTTGTACGGTCCCCCCTCGTGCGACGCTTGGGGGGCCAGCGGGGTGCGGCCACATTGGTGGCCTTCCTGACGATCGGTGGTCTTGTCGCGATCCAACTCCTGTTCTTCGGGCTGCCGCTCGGGTTGTGGGTCCGCGGTCTGGTGCTCGGGTTGCTCACCTCGATGCTCGCCATCGGCATGGCGCTGATCTACCGGGCCAACCGCGTGGTCAACTTCGCGCAGGCGGATCTGGGTGGCGTGCCCACCGGGTTCGCAGCGTCGCTCATCCTGTTCTGGCAGTGGCCCTACCTGGTCGGTCTGGGTGTCGGCCTGGTTGCGGCCGTGCTCCTCGGCCTCATCGTCGAGATGGCCATCATCCGCCGATTCCGCAACGCGCCGCGCATGGTGATGATGGTCGCCACGCTCGGCATCAGTCAGTTGCTGCTGGTGCTCGCCATCCTGGTGCCACGGTGGTGGGGCAAGAACCTGGCCAGCCAGCGGCTCGAGTCGCCGCTCGACTGGAAGCTCACGCTGTCGTGGTCGATGCCGCCGTGGAAGCCCGACTCCAGCCAACCGATCCTCGGTGGCAACGACCTCATCGCGATGGTCGTCGCCCCGCTGTCGCTGGTGTTCGTCGCGTGGTTCCTGAACCGCAGCCGGCTCGGTACCGCCATCCGTGCCTCCGCCGAGCGCAGCGATCGCGCAGCGATGCTCGGCATTCCCGTCGCACGTCTGAACACGGTCGTGTGGATGCTTGCCGCGGTGCTGTCGTTCCTGGCCCTGTTCATGCGCAGCGGCATCACCGGTGTGCCCCTCGGCTACGCAGAAGGGCTGCCCACGCTGCTCATCGCGCTCTCCGCCTTGGTGATCGGCCGGCTGGAGAACCTGCTCGTCATCGCCCTCGCTGCTGTCTCGTTGAAGTTGCTCGAGTTCGGCGTGCAGTACAACGCCGACACGCCGTACCTGGCCTACCCCATCATGGCCGGTGCGATGTTCGTCGCTCTGCTGGCGCAGCGGGGCAGCGCCTCTCGTCGCGACAACGATGCCACCAGCAGCTGGCGTGGCGCCGAGGAAGTGCGGCCGCTGCCGCGGCACCTCGCCCGTGACGCAGCGGTCCTCTCGCTGAAGTACCTCCTCATCGTCGGCTCGGTGCTGTTCGTGCTCGCACTGCCCTGGGTGCTCGAAGTGGGCAACGTCATCAAGGCCTCGTCGCTCATCGCGTTCGCCATCATCGGCATGTCGCTGGTCGTGCTCACCGGCTGGGCCGGACAGGTGTCGCTCGGCCAGATGGGCATCGTCGGCATCGGTGCGGCCGTCAGCGCGACGGCCACGTCGCGGTGGAACGTCGACATCACGCTCGCACTCGCCATCGGCGGCACCGCCGGCGCGGTGGCAGCGTTCGCGGTGGGAGTGCCTGCGCTCCGCCTGCGTGGCCTCTACCTCGCCGTCACCACGTTCGCGCTGGGACTGGCCACCGAGTACTGGCTCCTCAACGACCGCTTCTTCGGCTGGTTCCCGAAGGCGGAGTCGCGATTCGAGACGGTGCCGCTGTTCGGCCGGCTCGACCTGAGCACGCCCACTCGCTACTACTTCTTCTCGGTCGTCGTGATGGCACTCGTCTACGTGGCGTTGCGCGGCATCCGCCGCTCGCGCAGCGGCCGCGTCATCGTGGCCATCCGCGAGAACGAGCGCGCGGCCCAGAGCTTCTCGGTGGGCGTCGTGCGCGCCAAGCTCACCGCGTTCGTCATCTCGGGTTTCGTCGCCGGCCTCGGCGGCGCGCTGTTCGTGCACCAGCAGCAGCAGTTCTCGGTGGCGAGCTACACCACCGGCGACAGCTTCAACGTGTTCACCAGCGCCGTCATCGGCGGGCTCGGTTCGCTCGGCGGGGCGTTCCTCGGTGCCTTGTACCTCTACGGCACGCGCTGGTTCATCACCGACCAGGCCTGGCAGCTGCTCTCCACCGGGTTCGGTGTGCTGCTGGTGCTGCTCATCCTGCCCGGCGGTCTGGGCAGCCTGTGGGTGAAGCTGCGCGACGTGATCGTCCGCGTCATCACCGGCCAACGCGTCGACGCTCCGCCGCCGGAGGAACCAGTGCCCGATGCCGAGGCCGAGGCGGCGGCAACGGTCGACGCATCGGTCGACTCTGTGAGTGAGGTCGTATGAGTGCGTTCCGCCGGTTCCTCGGGCACGTGGCGCACCCGATGCAGTGGTTGCGTGGCGTGTGCGGCGGCGAGAGCGCGTTCCCGCTGGTGGTGCTGTTCGGGCTCAACGCCGTCGACGAGCTCGACCGCACGGCGTTCGGCATCCTGCTGCCCAACATCCGCGACGAGTTCAACCTCGACAACACCGGCGTGCTCGGGTTGGTGGCGCTGTCGTCCATCGCCGCGCTGGCGCTGCAGGTGCCCATCGCGCAGTACGCCGACCGATCCAAGCGCGTGCCACTCGCCGTCGTCGGCGCGCTGGTCTGGGCCACGTTCAGCGGCATGACCGGTCTCGCCACCGGCGTGGTGCTGCTCACCATCGCGCGCAGCGGCAGCAGCCTGGGCAAGGCGGTCATCGACCCCACCCACAACTCGTTGCTGGCCGACTACTACCCGATCGATCGACGCAGCTACGTGTTCAGCACGCACCGCGCCGCCAACGCCGTCGGTGCCTTCGTCGGCCCGCTCAGCGCCGGCCTGCTCGCCTACGCGTTCGGCTGGCGCGTGCCGTTCCTGATCTTCGTCATCCCCACGGTCATCTTCGCGGTGCTCGCGCTGCGACTGCGCGAACCCGTGCGCGGCAAGTGGGAACGGGAGGCGATGGGTGCCAGCGACGACGTGGCCAACACCGAGGAGGTCGTGCCGTCGTTCGCGGAGAGCTGGCGCACCGTGCAGAAGATCCCCACCCTGCAGCGGCTGTGGTGGAGCCTTCCGTTCCTGGCCACCGCACTCATCGGGTTCGTGGTGCTCGCGTCGCTGCTCTACGAGGACCAGTTCGGGCTCGACGAGCGCGGCCGCGGTGTCGCCGCCGCCGTCGCCGAGCCGTTCCAGCTGGTCGGCCTCGTCATCGGCACCCGCTACATCACCAAGCGGTTCATGGCCGACATGGCGGGCCTCATCCGGTTCATCGCCCGCGTCGCCATCGGCACCTCGGTGGCATCCATCGGGTTCGCGTTCTCACCCAACATCGTCGTCGCGGTCGCGCTCAACTGCGTGATCTCCGGCACGCTCGCGGTGGTCGGTCCCGGCATCCTCGTCGCACTGTCGCTCGCGATTCCGTCACGCGCTCGCGCCACCGGCTTCTCCGTCGCGTCGCTGTGGGTCATCCCCGGCCTGCTCATCCTGCCACTCATCGGCTGGATCAGCAGTCACGTCGGCATCCGCTGGGGCATGCTCACGCTGGTGCCGCTGTTCATCATCGGCAGCCTCATCCTGCGCACCGCACAGCACACCATCGACGCCGACATCGCGCAGGTGTGGCAGGCGTCGGCAGCGCGCAGCGAGGCGCTGTACCAGCGTCGCCACGGTGAGGCCGACCTGCTGCTGGTGCGCAACCTCGACGCCGGCTACGGCGGCCGACAGGTGCTCTTCGGCGTCACGATGGACGTGAAAGAAGGCGAGATCGTCGCGCTGCTCGGCACCAACGGCGCGGGCAAGAGCACGCTCCTCAAGGCCATCAGCGGTGTGGTCGAAGCCGACCGCGGCGCCGTCATCCTCGATGGGCGCGACGTCACGCACGCACCACCCAACGAGATCGCCGCCATCGGCATCAGCCAGATGCCCGGTGGCCAAGGTGTGTTCGGCGCGCTCACCGTGCACGAGAACCTGCAGCTCGCCGGCTGGACCCGGCGGCACGAGCCCGAGGCACGCGACGCGGCCATCGAGGAAGTGCTGGAGATGTTCCCCGTGCTGCGCGACCGGTTGCACCGCGACGCAGCCGACCTCAGCGGCGGACAGCAGCAGATGCTCGCCCTCGGTATGGCGTTCGTGGCCAAGCCGCGCGTGCTGCTCATCGACGAGCTGTCGCTCGGACTCGCCCCGGTGGTGGTCGGTCAGTTGCTGCCCATCGTGCAGCGGGTGGCGGCCGAGGGCACCGCGGTCATCCTCGTGGAGCAGAGCGTCAACGTCGCACTCACCGTTGCCGAGCGCGCGTACTTCATGGAGCGCGGCTCGATCCGCTTCAGCGGCCTCACGTCGGAGCTCCTCGAACGCAAGGACCTGCTGAGATCGGTGTTCCTCTCGGGGGCGTCCGTGAGCGACGCAGCACCCGTCACGGATCGGGTCGTCGACGCCGATGCCGCGCCAGTCCTGCGGGTCACCGACATCACCCGTGCGTTCGGCGGCAACCGTGCCGTCAACGAGGCCACGTTCCACGTGATGCCGCGTGAGATCGTCGGCATGATCGGCCCCAACGGCGCCGGCAAGACCACGATCTTCGATCTCATCAGCGGCTTCGTCTCGCTCGATGCCGGCCGCATCGAGCTCGAAGGACGCGACATCTCCGACATGGGCGCGAGCGGGCGTGCCGAAGCCGGTCTCGGTCGCAGCTTCCAGGACGCACGGCTGTTCCCCGACATGACCGTGCACGAGACGCTGGCCGTCTCGCTCGAGCGGTGGGTGAAGAGCCGCAGCGCACTCGCTGCCGCGCTGCGACTGCCCGGAGTCTTCGACGACGAAGCGCGCACCTCGTTGCGCGTGCACGAGCTGATCGAACTGATGAACCTCGGCGACTATCGCAACTCGTTCGTCCGCGAGCTCAGCACCGGCACACGCCGCGTCGTCGACCTCGCGTGCATCGCCGCGCACCGTCCGGTGATGGTGCTGCTCGACGAGCCCAGCAGTGGCATCGCGCAGCGCGAGGTGGAGGCGTTGGCGCCGGTGCTCCAGCGCCTGCGCGACGAGATGGGCGCCAGCCTGTTGGTGATCGAGCACGACATCCCGCTGATCTCCACCATCAGCGATCGGCTCGTCGCACTCGACCAGGGAGCCGTCCTCACCGACGGCTCCCCGACTGATGTTCTCAATCACCCTGACGTGATAGAGAGCTATTTGGGGAACAACACAGCGGCGCGAGAGCGCAGCGGCACAAGGGGGTAGCCATGCAACCGGCAAGCGCATCGGGAGCCACAGGGGGCAGCAACCGGCAGCTGAAACGATGGGCGCCCATTGCTGGCGTCGCGCCGGTTCTCGCCATTGGGGCCGGCGTGCCCATCGCCCCGGG
>CAZWCU010000021.1:0-26797 GCA_964632715.1 uncultured Bifidobacterium sp.
AACGCTAGGCTGCCCCACATGATCGCTTCCGGCATCGGCCCCACTGAAATCGGCCTCATCCTTCTTGCTGTGCTGTTGCTGTTCGGCGGCTCGCAGTTGCCCAAGCTCGCCAAGAACCTGGGCAAGGCGCAGAAGGAGTTCAAGGACGGTCTGGCCGACGGCCAGAAGGAAGCCGACAAGGCGAAGGAATCCGTCAAGTCCGACGACTCCGATAGCTGAGCTCGTCTGACGTAGTTCCT
Organism: uncultured Bifidobacterium sp.; assembly: GCA_964632715.1. Classification (GTDB taxonomy): domain Bacteria; phylum Actinomycetota; class Acidimicrobiia; order Acidimicrobiales; family Ilumatobacteraceae; genus UBA668. The sequence continues at coordinate 240 of CAZWCU010000021.1, forward strand.
GGTTGCGAAAGGCGCCGGTTGCCCTCGGGCACCGGCGCCTCTTCGCGTGCAGAACTCAGTGGATCAGGCGGCGACTTTGCGACGCTTGAGGATGCGGCGGCGCTCACGCTCGCTGCAGGCGCCCCAGACGCCGTGCTCGATGCGGTTCTCGAGTGCGTACTCGAGGCAGGTGTCGAGCACCGGGCAGCCGTTGCAGATCTTGCGGGCGCGATCCACGCCCACGCCATCGCTGGGGAAGAACGTTGCCGGCGGGTAGTTGCGGCAGTTGCCCTGGCTCATCCAGACGGACGTGGCGTCGTTGTCGGTGACCGGAAGATTGGTGTTCATGCGCGTCTCCTTGTACACCGCGATCGGGGGAAATCGCGGCTCGTTGGTGCGCCCGCACGAAGCCCATGGACCTCGAGGACCACACCAACCGCTGTAGCTATAGACGCCACAACACCCGGTTTGGTTCCCAAGAGCCAGGCGTTTTATACCACGATCGATTCGTCCGATGCACGCGCAGCGCAGATTCGCCGTTCGGTCGAGGCGGGTCGGGTGCGGCGACCGCGCCGCTACACTGCGACCGCCGTCTCGCCGTTCGCGGCAAGTCACACACCGGCAGGAGCCACCATGACCGACATCGCCATCGAGCCGCCGCGGGCCCACGCACGCATCGTGTACCTCGGGCCGGTGTCGCCGCACTGGGAGATCTACTTCGACCACGGCGACCGCACCGTGATCGAGGAGTTCCGTGCTCGCGCACTCGCTCGCCTGGTGCTGTTGCCTCGCGACGACCCGCAGTTCCGCCGCAACCGTGAGCGCATCGTGCGCGACGCGGAGCGCGAGCGCATCAGCCTCGAATGGGATCTCGGCCTCGGCGACTCCGAGTGACCTGAGCCTGCCCTTCGGGCGGGTTCACCCATCGTTCACCTGCCGGATCGCGCAGCGGTCGGTAGTGTCGTGGCATGTCGCAGCGCCTGCTCAATCGTGAACTGAGCTGGCTGGCGTTCAACCGACGGGTGCTCTCGCTCGCCGAGGAGACCGGCATTCCGCTGCTGGAACGGCTGAAGTTCACGGCCATCTGCTCCAGCAACCTCGACGAGTTCTTCCAGGTGCGCGTCGCCGCGCTCAAGGACCAGGTGGCCGCGGGCGTCACCGCGCCCGCGTACGACGGGCTGTCGCCGCAGGCGCAGCTCACCGAGATCGCCGACACGGTCGACCGGTTCGTGATCGACCAGGAGGACGTGCTCGATCACCTGCTCGCGAAGCTCGCCGACCACGGGGTGCACGTCGTCGACTGGGCGGCGTTGAGCGCGCACGATCACATGCACCTGATCTCCGTGTTCGAACAGCGCATCTTCCCGGTGCTCACGCCGTTGGCGGTCGACCCGGCGCACCCGTTCCCCTACATCTCCAGCCTCGCGCTCAGCCTGGCGGCGATGGTGAGCGACCCCGACACCGGCGAGCGCCGCTTCGCCCGCGTGAAGGTGCCCAGCGTGTTCCCGCGGCTGGTGGCGCTGCCCGACGGCAAGCGGTTCGTGCCGGTCGAGCAGATCATCGCGTCGCAGATGCACTCGTTGTTCGTGGGCATGGTGGTCGAGGAGCATGCGGTCTTCCGGGTCACCCGCAACGCCGACCTCACGCTCGAGGAGGAAGAGGCCGACGACCTGCTCGCCAAGGTGGAGATGGAGCTGCGCCGGCGCCGGTTCGGTCGCGCGGTGCGCCTGGAGGTGCAGCAGGGCATCAGCGAGGAGATGCTCGAGCTGCTGGTGCGCGAGCTCGACCTGGAGATGGCCGACGTCACCGTGCACCGAAACGCGCTCGACCTCACCTGCCTGTTCCAGTTGCACGCACTGGAGATCCCGGAGCTGAAGGACACGCCGTGGCCGCCGGTCACCGCTGGGCGCATCCTGCGCGCCGAGGCGCAGGACCGCAGCATCTTCTCCGTCATCCGCGAGCGGGCGCTGATGGTGCATCACCCGTACGAGAGCTTCGCGAGCAGCGTCGAGAACTTCATCGCGCAAGCGGCCGACGATCCGCGGGTGCAGAGCATCAAGATGACCCTCTACCGCGCCGGCGGCGACAGCCCCATCGCGCGCAGCCTGATGCGAGCCGCCGAGCGCGGGGTGCAGGTGGCGGTGCTGGTGGAGCTGAAGGCGCGGTTCGACGAAGCCACCAACGTCGGCTGGGCCAAGGCGCTGGAGCGCGCCGGCGTGCACGTGGTCTACGGCCTGGTGGGCCTGAAGACGCACGCCAAGACGACGCTGGTGGTCCGTCACGACGACGACGGGCTGCGCCGCTACTGCCACATCGGCACCGGCAACTACAACCCGAAGACCGCCCGCCTCTACGAAGACGTCGGCTTCCTCACCTGCGATCCCGCGGTCGGCTCCGACGTCACGCAGCTGTTCAACCACCTCACCGGCTACAGCCGTGCGGTCGAGTTCCAGTCGCTGCTGGTCGCACCGCGCGACCTGCGCAACCAGCTGGTCGACCTCATCGAGCACGAGATGTCGTTCGGCAGCGAGGGTCGGGTCACGGCCAAGATGAACTCCATCGCCGACCCGCAGATGATCGACGCGCTGTACCGGGCCAGCGAGGCCGGCGTGCAGATCGACCTGATGGTGCGCGGCCTGTGCTGCCTGCGCCCAGGGGTACCGGGGCTCAGCGAGAACATCCGTGTGCGCAGCATCCTCGGGCGCTACCTCGAGCACTCGCGGGTGGTGCGCTTCGAGCACGGCGAAGGCGACAGCCCGCTGTTTCTCATCGGCAGCGCGGACTGGATGGGCCGCAACCTCGACGGACGCGTGGAGGTGCTGGTGCCGGTGAACCACCCCAAGCACCGCGACTGGCTCGACCAGGTGTTCGCGTTCAACCTGGCCGACGACATCGTGCGCCACGAGCTCGACGCCGAGGGCGTGTGGCACCGGCGTGGGCCGGCGGTGTTCAGCCAGGGCGACGCGCAGGAGCGCTTCAGCCGTTGGGTGAACGAACGGCAAACTGCCTGACTTCGTCCGCTCGTCGGCAGCTGTTCACCTCCCGTTCACCTCGCCACGGGCGACGCGACACCTGGGTTCCTTACGGTGCGTTCCGTTGATACCCCGATCCCAGGAGAACATCACGTGAACACCTCAAAGCGGCGACTCGTACTCGCCGGCATCATCTCGCTCTCGTTGCTCGCCACCGCATGTGGTGAGGACGAAGGCGCCGCCGACACCACGTCGGCCCCCACCACCGAAGCCACCGAGACCACCACCGAAGGTGCCGAGACGACGGTCGCCTCCGAGACCACCGAGCCGATGGAGATGGTCGGCGGCGAAGTGTTCGTCACCGGTTCGTCCACCGTCGAGCCGATCTCGGTCCGCGTCGGCGAGCTCGCCGGCGAGATGAGCGGCGGCGCCCTCGCCGTCACCGTCGAAGGCCCGGGCACCGGCGACGGCTTCCAGAAGTTCTGCGCCGGCGAAGCCGACGTGTCCGACGCCTCCCGCCCGATCAAGGAAGAGGAAGCGGCCATCTGCGCCGAGGCCGGCATCGAGTACGTCGAGATCGAAGTCGCCATCGACGGCCTCACCGTGGCCACCAGCCCGAACAACACCGCTGTCGAGTGCCTCGACGTGCCGGCCCTGTATGCGCTGATCGGTCCCGAGGCCGAAGGCTTCGTCAACTGGAGCGACGCCAACACGCTCGCCGGTGAAGTCGGCTCGGCCTACACCGCCCTGCCCGACGCCCCGCTGGTGGTCACCGGCCCCGGCCCGGAGAGCGGCACCTACGACACGTTCGTCGAGTTCGCCATCGCCGACCTCGCCGAAGAGCGTGGCGCCGAGGAGACGGCTCGCGCCGACTACACGCAGAGCCCCAACGACAACGTCATCGTCGAAGGCATCGAAGCCAGTGACTCCAGCCTCGGCTGGGTGGGCTACGCGTTCTACGCCGCCGAGGCCGAGCGGATGAAGGCGCTCGCCATCGACACCGGCGACGGCTGCGTGGCTCCCACCGAGGAGACCATCGCCGATGGCACCTACGGTTTCAGCCGCTCGCTCTACATCTACGTCAGCCTCACCGCTCTCGCGGAGAACCCCGCCGTCGGTGAGTTCGTCGACGTCTACCTCAGCGAAGCCGGTCTCGCCATGGTCGGCGACGCCGGTTACGTGAGCCTGCCCGCCGACCGTCAGGAGGCCGCTGTGGCCGCCTGGACGGGCGCCAAGGGCTGAACTTCCCCCCACCTAGGATGGGGCCGAGCCACGGCTCGGCCCCATCCCTCGGGAGAGACCTTTCATCCATGACCACCTCCACCGCCAGTCCGACCTTCACGGTTCGCGACCTGCGTGGCAACCCGCGTCGTCTCCGCAAGGAGCACCGCATGCGGGTGCTGCTGTTCATCGCCGCCGGTACCTCCATCCTGATCAGCGCGGCGATCGTGTTCACGCTGTTCCGGGAGGCGTGGCACTTCCTCGAACTGCTGTCCGACGAGATCGGCCTCGGCGCCCTCATCGACGACGGTGCGAACCCGGGCTGGTACCCGCGCAATGGTCGCTTCGACCTGATCACCATCGTGGTCGGCACCCTGCTGGTGTCGCTGGTGTCGATCGTGGTCGCGGCTCCGCTTGGCCTCGGTGCCGCCGTGTTCCTCAGCGAGTACGCATCGCCTCGCACCCGGCGCTGGCTGAAGCCGATCCTGGAAGTGCTGGCCGGCATCCCGAGCGTGGTGTTCGGCTTCTTCGCTCTCCGGGTGCTCGGCCCGGATCTCATCCAGCCGCTGTTCGACACCTCGCAGACGACCAACCTGCTGGTCACCGGTGTCGCCATCGGCTTCCTGGTCACGCCACTGATGGCGTCGATCTCGGAAGACGCCCTGCGCGCCGTTCCGTCGTCGCTCCGTGAGGCCAGCACCGGGCTCGGCGCACGCAAGTCGTCCACCGTCATCAAGGTCATCCTGCCGGCGGCGGTGTCGGGCATCGTGGCTGCGCTCATCATCTCCGTGTCTCGCGCCATCGGCGAGACGATGGTGGCCGCGCTCGCGTCCGGTCGCCTCGGTCAGTCACCACGGACGTTCGACCCCCGCGATCCCGGCCTCACCATGACCGCTGCGATGGCCCAGGTGGCCACCGGCAGCGACCAGGTCGTCGGTTCCGGGCCGGTCTTCCAGAGCCTGTTCTTCGTCGGCGCGCTGCTGTTCCTGATGACCCTCGGCCTCAACATGATCGCGAACCGCATCGTCGGCCGCGTTCGGAACAAGTACTAGGAGCGCCGTGGCTGTCACCACCTCCATCCGGGACTCCAGCGCCAACGCGGTGCGAGCCGCGCTGACCGGCGGCAAGCGTGACGTGCGCGGCATGATCTTCGCCGTCATGTTGCTGCTGTGCCTGCTCGGTTCGCTGCTCGTGCTCACCGTGCTCATGTGGGACGTCGTCTCGCAGGCCATCCCGGTGTTCGACAAGCGCAGCACCGGCTTCCTCACCAACGACCTCAACTCCAGCCCCGACAAGGCCGGCGTCAGCCAGGGCATCTGGGGTTCGCTGATGATCGCCGGCTTCGTCATCCTCATCGCGTTCCCCGTCGGCATCGCCGCCGGCGTGTACCTCGAGGAGTACGCGAAGCCGGGCAAGATGACCAACTTCATCCAGCTCAACATCCGCAACCTCGCCGGTGTGCCGTCGGTGGTCTACGGCATCCTCGGTCTGGTGGTGTTCGTGCAAGGCCTCGAGTGGTTCACCGGTGGCCGCAGCGTCATCGCGGCCGGCATCACGCTGGCGCTGCTGGTGCTGCCGATCATCATCATCACCACGGCCGAGTCGGTGCGGGCGGTGCCGTCGGGTCTGCGTGAAGCCGGGTACGGCGTCGGCGGCACGCAGTGGGAGACCACCCGCGACCACGTGCTGCCGTACGCGGCGCCCGGCATCCTCACCGGCACCATGCTGGCGGTTGCTCGAGCGCTCGGTGAGGCGGCACCACTGCTGCTCATCGGTGCCATCACCGGTCGGCTCGCCACGGTGCCCGGGCAAGGCTTGATCGATCAGCTGCAGGGCAAGTTCACCACCATGCCGATCATCATCTACGGCTGGTCGAACGAAGTGAACAAGCCCGGCGAGATCACCGGGCTCACGTTCGAGCAACTCAACTCCGCTGCCATCGTCGTGCTGCTGGTGATGGTGCTGGTGCTCAACACTGCGGCCATTCTGTTGCGCAATCGATTCGAGAGGAACCGGCAAGGGTGAACGAGGCCCTCACTACCATGAACCAGAACGAGACGAACCTGGAGGTGCGTCGGCCGATGCCGGACGAACAAGTCAACGATGTCGACACGACGACTCCCAAAGAACTGGTCTTCGCCACCGACGACCTCGCCGTGTACTACGGCGCGTTCCGCGCCGTGCGCGAGGTGAACCTCACCATCAAGCAGGGCGAGATCACCTCGTTCATCGGTCCGTCCGGTTGCGGCAAGTCCACCGTGCTGCGCTGCTTCAACCGCATGAACGATCTCATCCCCACGGCACGAGTGGAGGGCAAGGTGCTGTACCGCGGCGTCGACCTCTACGACTCGCAGGTCAACGCGGTCGAGGTGCGTCGGCGGGTGGGCATGGTGTTCCAGAAGGCCAACCCGTTCCCGAAGAGCATCTACGACAACGTGGCCTACGGCCCGCGGTTGAGCGGGATGAAGAAGAAGGCCGACCTCGACGGCGTGGTGGAGAAGTCGCTGCGCGATGCCGCACTGTGGGACGAAGTGAAGGACCGGTTGAAGGCCAGCGGCCTCGGCCTGTCCGGCGGTCAGCAGCAGCGCCTCTGCATCGCGAGAGCGGTTGCCGTGCAGCCGGAGGTGCTGCTCATGGACGAGCCGTGCTCGGCGCTCGACCCGATCGCCACCGCCCGCATCGAAGACCTGATGCAGGAGATCAAGAGCAAGTACACCATCGTCATCGTCACTCACAACATGCAGCAGGCGGCCCGCGTCAGCGACCGCACCGCGTTCTTCACCACCGAGGTCAACACCGAGAGCGACCGCCGCACTGGCGTGCTCGTCGAGTTCGATCAGACGGCGAAGATGTTCTCCAACCCCGACGACGAACGCACCGAGGCCTACGTGACGGGACGGTTCGGATGATGAACGAACTTCGCAAGACCTACCACCACGAGCTCGACACGGCCCGTGAGGAGTTGGCGCTGCTGGCTGCTCGCATCATCGAGCTCATCCCGCGCGCCACCGCGGTGTTGCTCGACGGAGACCTGGAAGGCGCCGAGTACCTCATCAGCGGCGATGCAGACATCGATGCGCAAGCCGTCGCCATCGAGGAGCGGTGCATCCAGATCCTCGCGCTCCAAGCGCCGGTCGCCGGCGAGCTGCGCCAGGTGGTCGCACTGCTCAAGATGATCGCCGACGTGGAGCGCAGCGCCGATCTGCTGTGCAACATCTGCAAGGCCGCGCGCCGCATCTACGGACACGACCTCGACCCCAAGCTGCGCGGCATCGTCAGCCGCATGGGCGAGCAGGCGCAGGCGCTGTACGTGGCGGCTGTGGAGGCGTTCCAGGAGAGCGACGAAGCCAAGGCTGCGGCGCTCGACGACATGGATGCCTATCTCGATGCGCTGCAGAAGCAGTTCGTCCAGGCCATCTTCGAGAGTCAGGCCGCGGGCCACATCGACCTGCAGGTGGCCGTGCAGCTGGCGATGGTGGCCCGCTTCTACGAGCGCATCGGCGACCACGCGGTCAACATGGGCGAGCGGGTGCGGTTCATCGTCACCGGCTGGGTGCCCGACCACCGCAAGCCTCCTCGGACGCCGGTCGATGTCACCGCCACCGGCAGCGTCGTCATCACTGCACCCCAGGGTGCTGATCCCACTGGAGTGGACGAGCCGACGTGAGCGTCTTCGCCCGTGGTCAGGTGGCGCGCCTGCAGCACGAGCTCGCCGGCAACCAAGCGCTGCTCGACGAAGTCCGCGCCGAGTCGCACCGGCTGCGGACGGCGCTCGACGCCATCCCCGTCGGCATCGTGCTGTCCGACGCAAGCGGTGCAGTGGTGCTGCGCAATCAGGCGGCCTCGCGCGGCGGCCATGCCGATGTGCTCGTCAGCGATGTGTGCAACCGGCTGCTCGCCGCTGCTGCGGCAGGCTCGGCCGTCGAGGAGCGAGTCACGCTGTTCGGCCCGCCGTTGCAGGTGCTCCTGGTGCGCGCGGCGCCGCTCGTGGCTGGTGGCGCCTTGGCGACCATCGACGACCTCAGCGATCGGGTGCGCCTCGACGCGGTGCGCACCGATTTCGTCGCGAACATCAGTCACGAACTGAAGACGCCCGTGGGCGCCCTCGCCGTGCTGGCCGAGGCCCTCGCCGACAGCGATGATCCGGTGATCAACCGACACCTCGCGGAGAAGATGACCGAGGAGGCCCACCGCGCGTCGAGCACCATCGACGACCTGATGGAGCTGTCGCGCATCGAGCTGGGCGGCCCCGGCATCCCCGAAGAGGTCGAGCTGTCGGCCGTGCTCGGCGAGTCGATCGCCCGTCATCGGTTCACCGCCGACAACGCCGGCGTGCAACTCGAACTGGTCCCCGTCGGTCAGCTCAGCGTCATCGGTGATCGGCTGCAACTCGTGTCGGCGGTGAGCAACCTCATCGACAACGCGATCAAGTACAGCAACGTCGGGGGCACGGTGCGCGCCAGCGCACGCGTCGCTGGTTGCTGGGCGGAGATCGAAGTGTCCGACGACGGCATCGGCATTCCCACCCGGGATCTCGACCGGGTGTTCGAGCGCTTCTACCGCGTCGATCGTGCCCGCAGCCGCGACACGGGCGGCACTGGCCTCGGTCTCGCCATCGTTCGTCACGTCGCCAACAACCACGGTGGCGACGTCACCGTCAGAAGTCACGAAGGGGAGGGTTCCACGTTCACCCTCCGCATCCCGTTCCGAGAAGGGGCCTAGATGTCCACCAACAGCCAAGTCGTCCTGGTGGTCGAGGACGAGCCCAGCTACGTCGAGGCGCTCACCATCGGGCTCACACGCGAAGGGTTCCGGGTGGAGGTCGCCGTCGATGGTGTCGAGGCGCTCGCCCGCTTCGACATCGTGCAACCCGACGTGGTGCTGCTCGACGTGATGTTGCCCAAGATCAGTGGCATCGACGTGTGTCGCCAGCTGCGCAAGCGCAGCCAGGTGCCGATCATCATGGTCACCGCCAAGGGTGCCGAGATCGACACCGTGGTCGGCCTCGAGGTGGGTGCCGACGACTACGTCACCAAGCCGTACCGCATGCGCGAACTGGTTGCGCGCATGCGTGCCGTGATGCGCCGCCAGGCCGCCGGCGCAACCGACAGCGCCGAACTGTCGGAGGGCGCGCTCACGGTCGGCGATGTGAGCCTCGACCCCGACGAGCACCGCGTGCGCATCGACGGCAACGACGTGCAGTTGCCGCTGAAGGAGTTCGAACTGCTCCACCTGCTGCTCGCCAACGCTGGTCGAGTGCTGTCGCGCGATGTGCTCATCGATCGCGTGTGGGGGAGCGACTACGTGGGCGACACCAAGACCCTCGACGTGCACGTCAAGCGCCTGCGCGGCAAACTCGAGGCCGACACCGCGAACCCGACTCGAATCGTCACCATCCGCGGCCTCGGGTACCGCTACGAGCGGGCGAAGTCCTGACGCACCTGCTGCCGGAGCGGCCGCCACCTACGATGCGAGCGTGAGCAGCGAGCGAGTGCGAGCCGATGCGGTGTACCGCGACGGTGCCCGGCCGCGTCCTCGTGCCGGTGGCGGCGGGTCCGGCAGGCGGCCGCCGCTGAGGGGCCCCGTGCAGTCACAATCCCCGTTCCGTCGCCTCGCGCGCACGCATGCCTTCATGGCGATGGGCGACGCGGCCATGTACGGCGCGCTCGCCGGCACCGTGCTCGGCCTCGATCCGAGCGGTCAGCGCAGCGCGGTATTCCTGTACCTGCTGGTGAGCGTGGCCCCGTTCGCGGTCGTCGCACCGGCCATCGGCCCCACCGTCGATCGCATCCCTGGTGGCCGCCGCATGGTGATGCAGATCACTGCGGTGGTGCGGGCGCTCACCTACCTGGTGCTCATCTTCCACGTCGACGACCTGCTGCTGTACCCGCTCGTGTTCGCGGCCATGGTGATGCAGAAGACGTACGCCGTGTCGCGATCCGCGCTGGTGCCGCTGGTGGTGCGCAGCGAGGAGGAGCTGGTCGAGGCGAACTCGAAGTTGAGCCTCATCTCCGGCATCGTCGGCGCGCTGTCCATCGGCCCGCTCGCCGGCCTCGGCAAGCTCATCTCGCCGACGGTACCGCTGCTGATCGGCGTGCTGCTGTTCGGGTTGGCCACGCTCTCCGCTCGCCAGCTCCCACGCGATGTGGTGGCCGCCAAGCCCGCCGAGCGCGAGGAGAAGGTGGAGCTGCGATCGGCGGGCATCGTGCTGGCGGCGGGCGCGATGGCGCTCATCAGGGCCACGGTCGGGTTCCTGCTCTTCCACCTGCTGTTCTGGCTGCGCGACGAATACGGCCTGGTGCAGTTCGGCATGGCGGCGGCGGCGAGCACCATCGGTTCCATGACCGGCAACCTCGTGGCGCCGTCGTTGCGTCGCTCGCTGCACGAGGAACGGATGCTCGTCATCGCACTCGGCATCATCGCCGTTGCCGGTCTCGCGGCTGCTGCCACCGGCGGACTGGGCACCGCCGTGCTGCTCGCACTGGTGGTCAACTTCAGCTCCGCGATCGGGCGGCTGGCGTTCGATTCGATCGTGCAACGCGATGCCCCCGACGTGAACCAGGGCCGCGCGTTCGCGCAGTTCGAGACCCGCTTCCAGCTGTCGTGGGTGCTGGCTGGGCTGCCGCCAGTGGCCTTCACGCTGCCGGGCCAGGTCGGCTTCCTGGTGGTCGGGTTGTTCGGGGCCTTCGCGGCGACGAGCTACCTCATCGGTGCCAAGGCCGTCAGTGCCGGCAAGCCGGTGCCGGCGTCGCTGAGCCAGCGTGCGCGTCGCGGTCTCGCCGCGGAGGTCGCCAAGCGGCGCGGCAACACGCCGGCGAAGGGTTCGGCGCGCCCGCCGAGCAAGCCTGGTCCGCTGCCCCCGCCACCACCGCCACCACGACGGAAGTAGGCGTCAGAGTGCGGCGATGCCGGCTTTGAGCGCGGCGAGGCCGGCGGCACTGACGCAGTAGCGGGTGCGCGGACCCTCGATCTCGCCCTGGACGAGGCCGGCCTCACGCAGGATGCGGAGGTGCTCGGAGACCGTGGACTGAGCGAGCCCGAGCTCGAGCACGACGTCGCCGGTGACGCACGTGGAGCGTTCGTCGAGCACCCGGATGATGCGCACGCGCGCCGGGTGAGCGAGCGCCTTGGCCATCAGCGCCAGCGTCTCGTCGTCGGGTGCCGGCACCGCCGCCGGCGCGGGTGGTGGTGTCGCGCACACGTCGGTGGCCTTGGCTTGTCGTCGTGATGAGGAGGTCATCGGCTTCCACTGCCTCGCGTCTGATCGGTGATCGTCGAACGACGATCAATGTACCTTTCGACCCTGGCGATCCGGTGAGTCATCGGTTATCGTCGATAGACGATGAATAGGATGTGCACACCCCGGAGGTCCAGGTGAGCACGTCGCCAGCACCCACGCGGCTGCCGAGTCCGAAGTCGGCCGCACGCCGATGGGCGCCCGTCGGCGCAGCTGCGGTGATCTGGTGGTCGCTGTACCACTGGAACCGTCCGTTCTGGAACTGGGTGGTCTTCGATGCAGCGGGCTTCGACGAGGGCACTCGTCTCGGTGAGTCGGTGCACTTCTTCTTCTACGACGTCACCAAGATCGCGCTGCTGCTCACCGGTGTGATCTACGTGGTGACCATCCTGCGCAGCTTCATGTCGGTCGAGCGCACTCGAGCGTTGCTCGGCGGCCGCCGGCAGGGCGCAGGGAACGTCGCGGCCGCGGGCCTCGGCGTGGTCACGCCGTTCTGTTCGTGCTCGGCCGTCCCGGTGTTCATCGGCTTCGTCGCCGCCGGCGTTCCGCTCGGCGTGACGATGAGCTTCCTGATCGCCAGCCCGATGGTCAACGAAGTCGCGATCGTGCTGCTGTTCGGACTGTTCGGATGGAAGATCACGGCGCTCTACATCGGCTTCGGACTCGTGATCGCCACCGTCGCCGGCATCGTGCTCGGCAGGCTGAACCTGGAACGGTGGGTCGAGCCGTTCGTGTTCGAGACCAGGCTTCGCGGGAAGGTGATCGACCCTTCGCAGGGCCTCAGCTGGGATGACCGCCTGCAGATGGCCCGTGAGGAAATGGTCGCGATCATTCGCAAGGTGTGGCCGTACCTGCTGGTGGGCATCGGTCTCGGTGCCGTCATCCACGGCTGGGCTCCGGAGGACTGGTTCGCGAGTCATGCGACCGGCTGGTGGGGCGTGCCGCTCGCGACGGTGATCGGTGTGCCGCTCTACTCCAATGCCGCCGGGGTGCTACCGCTCGTGGAAGCGCTGCACGACAAGGGCCTCCCGATGGGCACCGTGCTCGCGTTCATGATGAGCGTCGTTGCGCTCTCGCTGCCGGAGATGATCCTGCTGCGGCGTGTGCTCAAGCCGCAGCTGATCGCCACCTACATCGGTGTCGTCGCCGCCGGGATCATGCTGGCCGGCTTCCTGTTCAACGCCATCGTCTGACCCAACCCAACTCCCAGAGACAAGGACCCGTCATGGACATCAAGATCCTCGGCACCGGATGCGTGAAGTGCAACCAACTCGAAGCCGCCACTCGAGCTGCCGTTGCCGAGCTCGGACTCGCCATCGAGATCGACAAGGTCACTGACCCCGGCGAGATCGCCTCGTGGGGCGTCATGTCGACGCCCGCATTGGTCGTCGACGACGAGGTGGTATCGGTCGGCAAGATGATGAGCACGCCCGACATCGTGCAACTGCTCGCCGCACGCTGACCCGGAGTGCTTCTGGGTCCGGATCGTCCCGGAATCCGGGACGATCCAGCCCCAGAACGTGGCCGGCGTACCGCTCGTCGGATGTCGTGTGCGCTGTGTCTCGCTGCGAGGGACACAGCGCACACGACGTGTTGCGGCTCGTCAGAACCGGGCGCGCTGGATGAGCTCGAGCACTCGCTCGACGCGGAGGCCGGGCACGACGTTGCCGTCCACGCCGACGACGGTGTCGGCCACGAACAGCGCGTTGCACACCGACTCCTCGGCGGCGTCGACCACCGCGGAGAACACCGCGTTGATCGACCCGTCGGCCAGCAACCTGACGTCGGTGAGGCCCTCCGCGTCGCGCGGTTGACGGTTCGCCGTGCTCACCGCGCAGAAGATGTCGCCGCTGCCGTGGTGCGCCACCGACCCCATGCGGGCGAGACCGAGGCCGACCCGTTGCGCGACTCGGCGCAGCTGGCGCGCGTCGAGCGGGATGTCGGTGACCACGATGCCGATGCAGCTGCCACCCTGGTCGAGCGTGGGCGCGGGTGGAGTGGCGGCCGGCGTCTCGGCGAGGTGCGGGCCGACGAGCACGCCACCGATGCGCAGATCGCGCAGCGCGCCGAAGTTGGCCAGCAGCAGCACGCCCACCGTGCCCAACCCGGGCAGCACGCGGGAGGCGGTGCCGATGCCGGCCTTGTGGCCCATGGTGACCATGCCGGCGCCCGCACCCACGGCGCCCTCGGCCACGGGGCCGCCGGTGGCCGTGGCGAGCGCCTCACGCGCGTGCGCGGCCATGACCCAGCGGCGACGCATCTCGTCGAGGTGCGAGTCGTCGCACTCGCCGACCATCGGGATGACCACCTCGTCGGCTCCGGCGGCGAACAGCTCGTCGACCACACCGTCGGCGACGCGGCCGACCGCCGACGTGCCGGTGAGCAGGATCGGCGTCTCGAGCACACCCCACTCCGTCATCTCGATGGTGCCCGTCAGCTCGCCCGCACCGTTGAGCACGGCCGGCGCCGCGGGCATCGGCCGGGCGAAGAGGTCGATGGGAGAATCGGGCACGATGGCCGTGACACCGGTGCGGGCCACCGGCTGCGGGTGATGGCCGTGCCAGATGGTGACGTGCCCCACTCGCACGCCGGGCACGTCGGTGATGGCGTTGTGCTCGCCGGGCGCGTGCACGCCGAAGTGCAGGCCGAGGTCGCGTGCCCGCGGACGTGGGGCCGGTGGAGCGGCAGCGGGTTCGGACGGGTGCGACATACCGGCAATCTAGAGTCGGCCCGATGACGGGGCTACGCATGCCGGTGGTGTGGACCGACCGCCATCGCGGGCACGCCCCCGACGGTGGCTACTGGCTCGGTGTGCGCATCGCGGGCGACGAGGAACCCGAACGCGGCGATCTGCTGCGCGACCAACTGCTGGCCGCCGGTGCACACGTGGTCGACGCACCCGACCTCGGGCTGGACCCGGTGCTGGCGGTGCACGACGAGGCGTTCGTCGACTGCCTCCGCCGAGCGCACGCCGAGTGGGTGGCGGCGGGCCATCTCGACGACCCGGGTCAACCGCAGGTGGTGCCGTACATCTTCGCGATGCCGGGCTTCGCCGCACGTGCGAAGCCGTCTCGACCGCCGGCCAGCATTCGCGCGGAGATCGGGCTGTATGCCACGGACACGCTCACGCTCATCGGTGAGTCGACGTTCGAGGCCGCTTGCTCGGCGGTGCACGCGTCGGTGCACGCGGCCGCGCTGGTGATCGACGGCGCGCCGGCCGCCTACGCCGCGGTGCGACCGCCGGGCCACCACGCCGGCCCCGCCTACTTCGGCGGCTCGTGCTACTTCAACAACGCGGCTGCCGCCGCACAACATCTTCGCGACGCGGGCATCGACCGAGTGGCGATCGTCGACATCGACGCGCACCAGGGCAACGGCACGCAGGAGATCTTCTGGGCACGCGACGACGTGCTGTACGCCAGCCTCCACGTGGACCCTGCGGCCGGCTGGTACCCGCACTTCGTCGGTCATGCCGACGAGACGGGGGAGGGCGCCGGTGCAGGAGCCACCCTCAACGTGCCGTTGCCGCCGGGAACTGCTGACGACGAGTGGCTGCTGGCGCTGCAACGGTTGACCGCGGCGGTCACCGCGCACGGCAGCGCCGCGCTCGTCGTGTCGCTGGGCGTCGATGCCGCCGCCGACGACCCGGAGAGCCCGCTGCGCATCACGTCCGACGGCTTCCGCGCCGCAGGTCGGCTGCTGGGTACTCTCGGGCTGCCCACGGTGTTCGTCCAGGAAGGTGGGTACGACCTGCCTCGCCTGGGGCCGCTGGTGCTGGACGTGCTGCACGGATTCGAGGAGCGACATGACTGAGCAACGGCATGAGTGAACGGCAGTGGTGGGTGGGCACCGACGAATCGGGGGGCATCCCCAACCCCGGACGGCCCGACGTGCTGCCACCCGCACACTGGCGGTTGGAGATGGTGGCGGCCACCGAGCGGCCTCGCGCCGTCGAGCTGTCACCCGACGGCAGCACACTCGCGTTGATGCTCGACCGCGACACCTCCGACGTGTGGACGCTGCCGGTGGCGGGCGGACCCGCGGTGCGCATCACCACCGGTCGGCCGCTCGCCGCGTTCTGGGAGGACGGCAACGCGGTCTGGTCGCCCGACGGGTCTCGCCTGGCGTTCACGCAGGGCGGCAAGGTGATGGTCGTCCCGGCGATCGGCGGCGTGCCCTCCGTCGTGTGCGAGGGTTCCGGCCCGGTGTGGCTCGACGACGAACGGATGATCGTGGGCATCACCCGCGAGCTGCGCACCGTGCTCGCCGTCGTCAGCGTGGCCGACGCCTGGCCGCAGCCCATCGCGCATGCCGGAGCCGACTACGTGACGGCCGTGGTGTCGCCGGATCGCAGTGAGGTGGCCTACACCGTCTTCCATCACGACGACCTCAACTGCACCAGCCTGCACGTGGTGCACCTGGCCACCGGCGTCACCCGCACGGTGGTGCACCAGCCCGGGTTCGCGGTGCGCAGCCCGACGTGGTCGCCCGACGGCAGTCGCCTTGCGTTCGCCGGCGAGTGGCCGGGTTGGTACGAGGTGTTCGTGGTCGCCGCACACGACGGCTCGGCGCCGCGCCAGCTCACCACCGGTGGCACCGACTTCAGCGAGTTGGAGTTCACGGCCGACGGCGACGCCCTCGTCGGCATCAGCACCTGCCGCGGTGCGGCACATGTCGTCCGGGTGGCGCTCGCGGACGGCGCGGTCACGCTGCTCGCGGCCGGCGGCACGTGGTCGTCACCGCGTGTGTTGCCCGACGGGTCGGTCGCGGCCGTGCACGAGTCGTTCGACACTCCGGCGCGCGTGTGCATCGTCACCACCGGTGGCGTCCGCGAGCTCCTGGCACCCACACCGGCCTCGGTGCGCGCGGCCCCGCACGTGATCCCCGAACACGTGTCGTACCTGTCGCTCGACGGCATGGAGGTGCACGGCTGGCTGTACCGACCCACCGGGGCATCGCTGCGGCACCCGTGCCCGGCAGTGGTGCAGCCGCACGGCGGGCCCACCTCGGTCACCGGCGACGAGTGGGACGGCGTGGCGCAGTACTTCGTCGCCAAGGGTTACGCCTGGTTCGCCATCAACTTCCGTGGCAGCACCACCTACGGCCGCGACTTCGAACGCGCGAACCACGGCGTGTGGGGCGTCGCCGACACGCACGACTGCCTCGCCGCACACGACCACCTCGCGTCGCTCGACTGGATCGACCCGACGCGAGTCGCCATCTTCGGTGCCAGCTACGGCAGCTACCTGGCGCTGCACTCGGTGGTCGACGACCCCGACAACCGATTCGCGTGCGCGGTCTCGAAGTACGGCGACTGCGACATCCTCACCTCGTGGGCGCAGGGCGACCTCGTCGGGCGGCTCGACCTCGAGCGGATGATGGGGCACCCGCGCGACGCCCGCACCGAGTACACCGCCGGCTCACCCATCCACCGCCTCGAACACCTGGAGGTACCGGTGTTCGTGGCCCACGGCGAGCTCGACGAACGGGTGAGCCCGCGGCAGTCGCAGGAACTGGTCGAGGCGCTGCGACGGCACGGCAAGCAGTTCGAGTACGTCACGTACCCGACCGAGGGCCACGGCCTGTTGCGCACGGAACCGTTCCTGCACTTCCATCAGCGGCTCGAACGGTTCCTCGACTGGTACCTCATGCCCTGACCGCAGCGCATGCTCCGAACGCAGTGGCAACGAGCGCTCGGCTGCTGTGGCAACATGTCTGAACGACGGCGCAGTATTGCGCCACGGCCGTGGGGAGAACACGCATGACACGGAAGCTCTGGGTAGGTCTGTTGGCTGCGGGAGCCATCGGGGCCATGGCGGCCGGCATGGTCGGCAACGTCCAAGCGGGCAGCGACGACACGGTCACGCTCACCGTCGGTCTCACGCAGGACATCGACTCCCCGAACGTCACCGTCGGCTACACGGTTGCGGCCTACGAGTTCTGGAACCTGCAGTACGCCACCCTCACCGACAAGGCGGCCGCCGACTTCGCCATCATCCCCGGCCTGGCGGAGAGCTGGGAAGGCAGCGACGATGGGCTCACCTACACGTACACGCTGCGCGAAGGGCTGAAGTGGAGCGACGGTGAACCGCTCACCGCTGACGACGTGGCGTTCACCGTCAACACGTCGCGCGACCAGGGGTGGTTCAACCACTCGTCGGTGACCGCCAACCTCACGGCCACCGTCATCGACGAGCGCACGGTGGAGATCACCTCCGCGGTGCCGGACCCGAAGCTGCCGACGATGGACGTGTACATCCTGCCCGAGCACATCTGGTCCGGGCCCGCGGCCGACGACATCACCACCTACGACGCGCTCGAAGGAGTCGGCTCCGGTCCGTTCACGCTCCAGGAGTGGAAGCCCGGCCAGGAGTGGATCGTGGAGGCCAACCCCAACTACTGGCAGGGTGAGCCGGCCATCGACCAGATCGTGTTCCGCCTGTACACCGAGGGCGGGGCCATGGTCGCGGCGCTCGAGAACGGCGAGCTCGACGCCGCCAACGACATTCCAGCCGAGCTGTTCGAGGGCCTGGCGAGCGACGACATCGTCACCGTCGCCGGTGCCCAGGGCGGCTTCACCGAACTCGCGATGAACGGCATGGCGGGCGGCCTCGGCGACGGTCACCCGGCACTGCAGGACCTCGATGTGCGCCACGCCGTCGCGATGGCCATCGACCGCGATGCGCTGTTCGAGCGGGTGGCGCTCGGCATCGGTCTGCCGCTCACGGTGCTCGGCGTGTCGCCGCTGCAGGAATGGCTGCCGGAGATCCCAGAGGATCAGCAGCTGAACTACGACCCGGCAGCGGCCAACGCATTGCTCGACGCCGGCGGCTACCTCGACACCGACGGCGACGGCGTGCGCGAGATGCCCGACGGCAGCCAGTCGCTCACGTTCCGCTACGCCGAGCGCTCGGAAGGCACGCAGGGCGCCGCAGTCCGCGAACTGATCACCGGCTGGTTGACGGAAGTGGGCATCGCCACCGAGGTCAGCGTGTTCGACGACTCCCAGCTCGGCACCGCCATCGGTGCCGGCGAGTACGACCTGTTCGTGTGGGGCTGGACCCCGTTCGTCGACCCCGACCCGATGCTGAGCTACTTCACGTGTGCGCAGCTGACCACCGACATCGAGAGCCTCGGTTACAACGATGCCAACTGGTGCTCGGAGGAGTACGACGCGCTCTACGAGCAGCAGAACCAAGAGCTCGATCGCGCGAAGCGCATCGAGATCGTGCACGAGATGATCACGTTGTTCCACAACGAGTCCACGTACGTGGTGCTCTACCACGACGCCGACACGCAGGCTTACCGCACCGATCGCTTCGAAGGCTGGCTGCAGCAGCCCGCCGAGACCGGCCCGGTCATCTTCACGAACAGCTCGCCCACCTACTTCAACCTCACACCCATCGACGGCGGCGGTGGCGACGACGGCGGCATGTCCACCGGCGTGCTCATCGCCATCATCGCTGCAGTGCTCGTCGTGGTCGTGGGTGGTGGCCTCCTCGTCATGCGCAGCCGAGCAGGTCGCGAGGAACGCGAGTAGTTCACCAGGTGCGCGCCGGGTTCGTCATCCGCAAAGTGCTCGGCGCGTTCAGCACGCTCGCGTTCGTCGTCGTGTTCAACTTCTTCCTGTTCCGCGTCGTCAACCCGAACCCGGTGGACTCGATGTTCCGCGGGCGCAACCTCACCCGCGAGCAGCTCGACGAGATCACCCGCAAGTTCAACCTCGACGGGTCGAAGTGGGACCAGTTCGTCGGCTACGTGCAGCAGTTGGCGCGCGGCGACCTGGGACTGTCGTTCAAGGGGAACCGGCCGGTGTCGACGGTGATCGGTGAGGCGCTGTGGCCGACGGTGCTGCTGGTCGGCACGTCCACGGTCCTCTCGATGATCGGCATCACCATCGGCTACCGAGCCGGGTGGCGACGTGGCAGCCGCTTCGACACCGCCTCCACCTCGTTCTCGATGATCACCTACTCGATGCCCGAGTTCTGGGTGGGCATGGTGTTCCTCGGGTTCTTCTCCGCCAAGCTCGGCTGGTTCCCGGTGGGCGGTCTGGAAGACCCGGGCAGCAACGCCACCGGGTTCGCCAAGTACCTCGACCAGCTGCACCACATGATCCTCCCCGCCACGGTGCTGGCGATCGCGTACATCGGCGAGTACATGATCGTGGCCCGGTCGTCGATGATCGAGACGCTGCGCGAGGACTACCTGCAGCTGGCGCGAGCGAAGGGCATGCGCGACGAAGAGGTGCGCCGCCGGCACGCGGTGCCCAACGCGCGGTTGCCGGTGGTCAGCCTCAGCGCCATCAACTTCGGGTTCATCTTCAGCGGCGCCATCGCGGTGGAGGCCATCTTCTCCTGGCCCGGCATCGGTCAGGCCACCTACCTGGCCATTCGTGGCCCCGACCTCCCGATGCTGCAGGGGCTGTTCCTGCTGATCAGCGCCACCGTCATCGTCGCCAACCTCATCGCCGACCTGCTGTACGGCAAGCTCGACCCGCGGGTGCTGGGTCGATGACCTCCACCACCGACGACGTGGTGCTCGCCTCGCCGCGATCCATCCGCTGGGCGCGTCGGCGCGCCTCGGCGGCAGGGGCGTGGGCACGGCTCCGGCGCGACAAGCTCGCGCTCGGCGCGCTGGCCGTGCTGGCCGGCTTCACGGTGATGGCGCTCATCGCTCCGCTGGTGTCGGATCGTTCCGACTTCAGCGCCATCAACACCGGCGACAATCCCACCAACCAACCACCCGACGGGTCGTTCATCCTCGGCACCGACTCGCTCGGTCGCAGCGTCGCGCTGCAGGTGATGTGGGGTGCACGCATCAGCTTGGCGGTCGGTCTCGCCGCGACGGTGCTGATGATCGGCATCGGAGTGGTCGTCGGACTCGCGGCGGGGTTCTTCGGCGGCTGGGTCGACGCACTGCTGATGCGCATCACCGACTGGTTCATGGTCATCCCGTTCCTGCCGCTGGCCATCGTGCTGGCCACCATCCTCGAACGCGGGGTCGGCACCATCGTGCTCGTCATCGGCATCACCTCCTGGCCGAGCACCGCGCGGCTGGTCCGTTCGCAGGTGCTCTCCGTGCGCGAGCGTCTCTACGTGGATCGCGCTCGCGCGCTCGGCGCCGGGCGACTGCACATCGTCGGCCGGCACATCCTGCCGAACGTGACGCCGCTCATCCTGGCCAACACCACACTCGCCGTCCCCATCGCGATCCTCACCGAGACCACGCTGTCGTTCCTCGGTCTCGGCGATCCCACGCAGACCTCGTGGGGCGGTCTGCTCGAGTCGGCCGGCACCACTGCGGTGAAGGCCGGCGACTGGTGGCAGTACCTGCCGCCGGGCATCGGCATCGTGCTGGTGGTGCTCGCGTTCACCGTCATCGGTCGTGCGCTGGAAGAAGTGCTCGACCCTCGGCTGCGTGAACGATGAGCCTGCTCGAGCTGCGCGACCTGCACGTCACCTACCACACCGCCGATGGCCCGGTGCCGGCGGTGCGCGGGGTGAACCTGTCGCTCGACACCGGCGACACGGTGGGACTCGCGGGCGAGAGCGGGTGCGGCAAGAGCACCATTGCCGGTGCCGTGCTGCGCCTGCTGCCGAAGAGCACCGAGGTCACCGGTCAGGTGCTGCTCGACGGCGACGACGTGTACCAGATGAAGCCCGGCCGCCTGCGCGCCGTCCGCTGGACCAGCGCGGCCATCGTGTTCCAAGGTGCGCTGCACTCGCTGAACCCGGTGCGCAAGATCGGCCAGCAGATCGAGGAGGCCATCCAGCTGCACGCGCCGGCCTCGGGTGCTCTCACCGCGGGCGCCACCCGGACGCGTGTCGGCGACCTCCTCGAACGAGTCGGCCTCCCCGCCAGCCGCGCCGAACGGTACCCGCACCAGCTGTCGGGTGGGCAACGCCAACGTGTGCTCATCGCGCTCGCGCTCGCATGCGAACCGAAGGTGCTCATCGCCGACGAACCCACCACCGCGCTCGACGTGACGGTGCAGGCGCAGGTGCTCGCGCTGCTGGAGGAGCTGCAACGCGAGCACGGCCTCGCGTTGTTGTTCATCACGCACGACCTGTCGGTGCTGACGCACACCTGCGAACGCCTCGCCGTCATGTACGCCGGTCGCATCGTGGAGGAAGGGCTCAGCCGCGACGTGTTCGTCACTCCCCAGCATCCGTATTCGCGTGCGCTGGCGGCGGCGTTCCCCACCATCGGCGACCCGAGCTCGCGGATGAACCCGCAGGGGCTGGCCGGCGACCCGCCCGATCCGTCGGCGCTGCCCACCGGCTGCCCGTTCCACCTGCGCTGTGCGGTGGCTGTGCCCGAGTGCACCACCACCGATGTGATGCTGCGCGACGCGGGCGACGGCCGCCGCGCCGCGTGCGTGCACGTGGGGGTGCCCCGTGTCTGAGCCGCTCGTCTCGCTCACCAACGTGCAGGTGCAGTTCGGCGGCGGCAGCGTGCGTGCCGTCGACACCGTGTCGCTCGACGTGGGCCGTGGCGAGGTGGTCGCGCTCGTCGGCGAGTCGGGCTGCGGCAAGACCACGCTCATCCGGTCGATCATCGGATTGGAGCCGTTGGTGCACGGCAGCATCACCGTGGAGGGCAAGCCGGTCGGGTCAGGGCGCGGCCTGCGGGCGTTGCGCAAGCGAGTGCAGATGGTGTTCCAGGATCCGAGCGGTGCGCTGAACCCGCGGCACTCCATCTACGAGGCCGTGGCCGAAGGATTGCGCATCCACAAGGTGAAGGGCCATGAGCCGACGTTGGTCGCCGATGCGTTGTCCGCCGCGGGTCTGCGCCCACCGGACCGCTACGCGCGTCGCTTTCCGCACGAGCTGTCGGGCGGGCAGCGCCAGCGCGTGCTGATCGCGGCAGCGATGGCGTTGCAGCCGGCGCTGCTGCTCGCCGACGAGCCGGTCGCCAGCCTCGATGCGTCCATCCGTGGCGAGATCCTGGCGCTGATGCGCTCGTTCGTCGACACCCATGGCGTGTCGATCATCGCGGTCACGCACGACCTCGGGCTCGCGTGGAACATCGCCGATCGCGTGGCGGTGATGTACCTCGGCCGCATCGTCGAGGTCGGCCCCACCGAGGACGTGCTGCGCGCCCCGAAGCATCCGTACACGCAGGCGTTGCTCAGCGTCGTTCCCGAGATCGAGGGCATGGAGCAGCAGATCCTCACCGGAGAAACGCCCGACCCGTCGCGCGTGCCCAGCGGCTGCCGTTTCCACCCGCGCTGCCCCCTCGTCGCCAGCGGCGAAGCCGATCGATTGGGCTTCGGCGATCGCTGCCGAGGCGTCGACCTCGAACTCGAACCCGAGGTCGGCGAGCACCGCGTGGCCTGCCACGCGGTGCAGGTGTCACTCGGCTGACGAGCCGGCACGTTCGGGCGCCGGCTTCTGGCGCAGCTGCCACCAGGTCAGTACGAAGGTCTCGACCGTGGCCATCCACACCGGCCACAACACCAGCGTGCCGATCGAGAACGTTTCGCCGCCGGTGAACCGGGCAGACAATGCGAACACAACGGCGAAGATCACGAAGTTGACGAGCCACAGGGAGACGGCCCAGCCCGGGTTCTCCCTGAGGTGGCGCCACGTGCCTCGCATGATCTCAGCATGCCATGCCTCGGCGGCGAGTCGGGCGCCGCACCGGAGTGCCACCCCTATTCCTCGGGCCGTTGACAACTTTGGTTGCGCGCAACCAAAGTTGTCACGCTTCGAGTGCGTGTGGGCGGCACAACCGTTCGACCCGTCGCAGCCCAGCGCGCGTCGACGGTCGAGCAACCAGTCGACCGACCACACCACCAACGACGAAGCCCGTCATCCGAGTGCCAGACGACCATGCGAGTGGCAGCCGCCCATCCGAGTGCCAGCCGCACCCCCGTCGGGACGCCCCCACTCGGATGGTCGTCGACGACGGCCGGCGATCGTGCGCGACCGCTGTGTCAGCGGGGGAAGCGTTCCGTCCAGGTGCGCTCGCCGAACAGTTCACCGTCGCGCCACGCGTGCAGCGTGATGTCGACGTGGAACCACTCGCGGTCGCTGCGCACGTGCAACGTGGTCTCGGTGGTGCACTCGGTGGTGGAGCCGTCGGGCAGCACGTACGTGAGGTCGTACCGACTGGTGCCCTTGGCCCACGCCTGCGACAGGTCGAGCGTGCTCACGCCCAGCGACCCCTCGTACAGGTCGACCACCTTCGTGCCGTGCGACCCTTCGTACGGCCCTCCGTAGCGCGTGTGCACGCGTGTCTCGCGCGCCAGCACGTCGGTCTCGTAGGTCCACACCACGCCTTCGAGGTCGCTCTCGCCCGGCCCTTCGCCGGGTTCGAACACGTCGCGTGCCGGCGGCAGCGAGGGCGCGGTCCACATCACCATGCGCACCGATCCCCGCCGCACGCCGAGCGTGAACGGTTGCGACGGCGGCCAGCAATTGGGCCAGTCGCTGCCCGCGATGGCGAGGCGGATGCGGTGGCCCGGCACCAGCGTCCAGGTGGTGGCTTCGAACTGCAGCTTCACGTCGATCCATTCACCGGGCACGATCGGCTGCGGCTCGGCGTCGAGCTCGCCGAACGGATCCGTCGGCCAGATGCCGCGCTGCGCGAGGTCGAGCATGCCGCGAGTGATGAGCGTGCTGGTGCCGTCCGGTGCGATGTCGCACAGCTTCACCGACACGTGACCCACTGGCGCCGACGAGCGCACCTGCATGACGACCTCGCAGTTGCCGAACAGCATCAGCTCCTCGGTGTGCATCCAGTCGTAGGTGATGCTGCGCGCGTTGTCGGTGCGCTGGTCGAGCGGTTGCCCCCACGGCAGGCCACCGGCGCAGGAGTTCCACGCCATCACGCCCACGTCGCCGGGCACGTCGGTCTCGTCGACCATCTGGTCCATCGCCCGACCCTGGATGGAGTTGTCACCCTCCAGCCGCGTGCGGCGCGGGTTCTCCTTCAACTCGGCCGGCGGCCACACGTCGGCCTCCACCCAGGTGCCGGCGTGCATCGCCAGATCCGGTTCGGGCGACGTGGGCCGGCGCACGAAGATCTGGCCCCGACGTGCCGTGGCCCGCGGGCCGCCGCGCAGGTGCTGATCGAAGTACCGCATCAGCTCGAGGTCGCAGTCGATGTTCGGTCCCGGCCGCGCCGTGGACGGGTCCTTGTGGCTCCACGGCCCGGCGATGAGACGCCAGCCGGGCATGTGCTCGATGGCGCGGAACGTGTTGTTGCGGTAGCCGTCGGCCCAGCCGCTGATGAGGAGCACGGGGCAGCTCATCCGCCGGTAGCCCTCGCCGCGCGGCCCGGTGCGCACCGAGCCGCGGCGCCAGGTGGCGTCGGGCTTCGGGTGCCGCAACCACTCGAGCAGCCATGGCTCGTGCTGCTCGATGCGACGCTGCCACTCATCGACCCAGCCGTCGCCGAACACGGCGGGCGTGGGCGGCAGCGCGTTCATCGAGATCATGTACAGCGGGTAGTCGATGAGATCGATCGCACGCAGTACGCCACCCATGTAGTGCACGTCGTCGGTGTAGCGGTCGTCGGTGGCGTACATCGCGGCGACCGCGCCCAACTCGGGGATGCCTTCCATCGCCATGTGCAGCGAGTTGAAGCCGGAGTACGACGTGCCGAACATGCCGACCTTGCCGTTGCTCCACTCCTGCCCGGCCGCCCACTGGATGACGGTGCGCAGGTCGCTGCGCTCCACGTCGGGGTACTCGTCGCCGGCGAGGCCGGCGGAGTTGCCGGTGCCGCGCAGGTCGACGCGCAACACCGCGAACTCGCCCTCGCCGGCGAAGCGGCGGTAGCTGTCGGCATACGACGCGGTCACGTCGTTCATCCGGTACGGCAAGGCTTCCAGCAGCGTCGCGTGCGGCCCCGGTCGGGAGGGCAGGTACAGCGTCGCCGCCAGCGTGACGCCGTCGTCCATCGCAATGCGCACCAGCTGCTCTGAAACCTGCATAGCCGTTCAGGGTAGCGTTGCCCACATGACGGCAGGGACAGCAGATGTGGCGGTCGTCGGCCTCGGCGGGCTCGGTTCGGCGGCCGCGTACTGGCTGGCGCGACGTGGCGCGAAGGTGGTCGGCTTCGAGCAGTTCGAGCTGGGCCACGTGCGCGGTGCCTCGCACGACCACTCACGCATCATCCGTCGCTCGTATCACACGCCCGAGTACGTGCGACTGGCCGCGCAGGCGTACGACGCGTGGCGAGCGGTCGAAGCCGAGAGCCGCCAGCGGATGATCACCATCACCGGCGGCGTCGATCTGTTCCCGCCCGACGCGGCCATCGACCATCGCACCTACACCGCCAGCCTCGACGCCGAGCGCGTGCCGTACGAGTGGATCGACGGCGCCGAGATCCGTCGCCGCTGGCCCGCGTTCGCCGCTGGCGATCTCGTGACCGACGACGTGATGGGTGTGTACTCGCCGCAGACCGGCATCGTTCCTGCCGGGCCGGGCACGAAGGTGATGCAGGAACTCGCCGTCGGGCGCGGCGCGGCGCTGCGCGGCAACACGCCGGTGCGCGCCATCCGACCGGTGGGCGGCGAGGTCGACATCGTCACCGACGACGGCGTCACGAGAGTCGGCAGCGTGGTCATCACCGCCGACGCATGGACCAACCGCGTGCTCGCCGACCTCGACCTGCAGATCCCGCTGGCCGTCCTCAAGGAGCAGGTGAGCTACTTCCCGCACGCCGATCTCTCGCCGTTCGGTGTCGGTCGTTTTCCGGTGTGGATCTGGATGGACGATCCCAGCTTCTACGGCTTCCCGGTGTTCGGCGACATGGCAGCGGTGAAGGGTGCGGAGGACTGTGGTGGCCGCGAGGTCGACCCCGACACGCGCACGTTCGCTGCCGACGAGGAGATGGAGCAGCGGCTGGGTGGTTTCATGCACCGGCTGGTCGGCGGTGGCTTCGGTGCGCCGCGCACCACCACCTGCCTGTACACGCTCACCTCGGATCGCGACTTCGTGCTCGACCGTCTGCCCGGGTACCCGCAGGTGTCGGTGGCCCTGGGCGCCGCGCACGGCTTCAAGTTCGCCTCCTGGTTCGGTCGCACGCTCGCCGGCCTCGCGCTCGGTGACGACGTCGCCCCGGAGTTGGCCCCGTTCAGCTTCACCCGCGACTCGCTCCACGTGCCCATCGACCGCGCCGCCTGGATGGTCTGACCG
>CAZWCU010000021.1:26897-29083 GCA_964632715.1 uncultured Bifidobacterium sp.
CTTAGAGGGCGGTGCGGATGGTCCAGAGCTCGGGGAAGAGCTCGGTGTCGAGCATGGCTCGCAGGTACGACACGCCGGCGGTGCCGCCGGTGCCCTGCTTGAAGCCGATCACGCGCTGCACGGTGGTGAGGTGCCGGAAGCGCCACAGCCGGAACGCGTCTTCGAGGTCGACCAGTTCTTCGCCGAGTTGGTACAGCTCCCAGTTCGCGTCGGCATCGCGATACACCTGCAACCACGCGGCCTCCACGCCGGGGTCGGCGACGTACGGCTGCGTCACGTCGCGCTGCAACACATGCTCCGGCACGGGGATGCCACGGCGAGCGAGCAGTGCCAGCGCCTCGTCGTACAGCGACGGCACGCTGAGCGCAGCCTCCACCTCGGCGAAGCGGCTGGGCCGGCCTCGGTGAGGTTCGAGCATCGCGGCCTTCTTGTTGCCGCACGCGAACTCGATGCACCGGTACTGCCAGCTCTGGAACCCGCTGCTGTGGCCGAGGTACGGGCGGATGGCGCTGTACTCGGGCGGCGTCATCGTGGCCAGCACGTCCCATGCGTGCACCAGCTGCTCCATGATCTTGCTCACCCGGCTGAGCATCTTGAACGCCGGCTGCAACTGGTCGTCGGCCACATGTGCCACCGCGGCGCGCAGCTCGTGCAGCATCAGCTTCATCCACAGCTCGCTGGTCTGGTGCTGCACGATGAACAGCAGCTCGTTGTGGTCGGGCGACAGCGTGTGCTGCGCGCCGAGCACCTCGTCGAGGTGGAGGTAGTCGCCGTAGTCCATGCTGGTCGGTGCGTCGCTCATCGGCCGAGCGCCGCCCCGACGGCAGCGGCCGCGAGCGCGTTGGCGGCACGCCCGTCGTCGAGCGCGCCACCTCGCGAGAAAAAGCCGTGGAACATGCCGCGGAAGTACACGTGACTGGTGGGCACACCGAGTGCGGCGAGGCGTTGGGCGTACGCGTCGCCCTCGTCGCGCAGCGGGTCGAACTCGGCGGTGATGACCAGCGCCGGAGGAGTGGCGGCGACCACGTGATCGGCCGCGAACTGCGGCGACACGCGGGGGTCGGCCGGGCTGCCGGCGCCGCCGCTGAGGTAGTGACCGATGAACCAACCCATGCTCGCCTTGGTGAGGAAGTAGCCCTCGGCGTTCTCGTCGTAGCTGGGGTGCGACCGAGTGCAATCGGTGATCGGGTAGACGAGCAGCTGGTACACCAGCGGCACCGGCGCCAGCTGCGCCACCACCGCGGCGAGGTTGCCGCCCGACGAATCGCCGCCGACGGCCAGCCGGTCCGCTCGACAGCCGAGCTCGGTGGCGTGAGCGTGCGCCCAGCGCGTCGCGGTGATCGCGTCTTCCAGCGGAGCCGGGAACGGGTGCTCGGGCGCGAGCCGGTAGTCGACGCTGAGCCCGGCATGACCGCTGCCGTTCGCCAAGACGCGGCACACGTTGTCGTGGCTGTCGAGGTCGCCGGTGACCCAACCGCCGCCGTGGAAGTAGACCAGCAGCCCGAGGTCGTCGCGGTCGTTCGGACGGTAGAGCCGAGCGGGGATGCCCTCGACATCGAGGTCGCGAGTGTGGTGGATCGGCTCGGTCGACGGCTGCTGGCGCGACTTGCGCAACGCACGCGCCTCGGCGGCGATCGACTCCTCGAGCGGTGGGTCACCGAGGGCCGCGATCAACTCGAGCAGTGCGGCGGCTTGAGGGTGCAGTGGCATCGTCGAAGTGTGCCACGACCGCCGCCTCCGGCACGCCAGCGCGTTTGTCGCGCCCGACGTTCAGGCGTCGGGTGCGGGCGGCGAGTCCGATGCGGGTGCGGACTCGGCGGCGGAAGGCTCGTCGGGTGCGGACTCGGCGATCGGCGCAGCTTCGGCGGGCGGTGCGGCCTTCTTCTTCGGCGGGGGGACGCCGACGCTGGGGGCGGCGTCGGCCCACTGCGGCCAGCGGCGGCGGCTGACGATGCTGAGCGTGCGCAGCAGCTTCATCGCCACTTCGTCCTCCTGCGCGGGGCGAGCGATGATCGTGCCGTCGGCGATCATGCGGTTGATCACTTCCTCACCGAGCTCGGTGCGCACGATGGTGAGGGTCCACGCGTTGTCCTTGCCGATGCCGCCGGTCGAGATGTCGGCGTGCTCGGCGGCGAAGTCGGGGCAGTGGGTGCAGCCCTCACGGGTCCAGGCGTGGCACTCCTTGA
>CAZWCU010000022.1:0-5648 GCA_964632715.1 uncultured Bifidobacterium sp.
CTCGGCGAGCAGGATGCCGTCGGTCATCACCTTCACCAGCGTCTGCTCGCTCACCGTGTCGGTGAAGCGCACCGTGTAGCCGACCGCGGTGCCCAGCTCGGTGCCGAGCTCCTCGGCCACGCGTTCGGCGATGGTGCGCGCGGCGACCCGGCGTGGCTGGGTGTGGCCGATCAGCCCGGTGGCGCCGCGGCCGAGGTCGAGGCACAGCTTGGGGAGCTGCGTGCTCTTGCCGGACCCGGTCTCGCCGGCGACGATGACCACCTGGTGGTCGCGGATCGCGGCCAGCAGGTCGTCGCGCCGTGCGGCCAGCGGCAGCTCCGCGGGGCACGCGAGCGCGCCGCGTGCGCGCAGCTGCTCGATGGTGGCGGCTCGCCGTTCCGCTGCCGACGCGGCAGCGGTGGGAGCAGGAGGAGCGGCGGGTTCGGTCATGGCGACGACGACCGTCCAGCATGGCACCGCATCGCTGGGTTCCGCACGGTGATTGCGAGCGGCACGAGCCGCGTGCGAGCATGGTCGTGTGACCGCGCTGTGGACCCGACTCGTTCCTGTTGTCTCGGTGGCCACGGCCGCACTGCTGTTCGCCGCGTGCGGTGACGAACGCGACCCTGCGCGACCGATGTCCCAGGGCGAGCAACTGGCGCTCGACAGCGGCTGCACCGCGTGCCACGGCAGCAACGGCGAAGGTGGCGTCGGGCCGGGGTGGCAGGGCCTGTACCAGTCGGAGGTCACGCTGGAAGACGGCTCCACGGTCGTCGTCGACGAGGCGTACCTGTTCGAAGCGATCCGCGACCCATCGGCGAAGACGCGCGACGGTTATGGCGTGATGCCGGCGAACTCGCTCGACGATGCCGAAGTGCAGGCCATCGTCGACTTCATCATCACGCTGAAGTAGCCGGCTCGCCGGCCACGATCGCTCGCAGCAGCGCGTACAGGCCGAAACCCGCGGCCACCAGCCCGACGATCAATGACGCAGCAGCGGTGAAGCGGTCGAGCCAACCCGGCGCCGGCGTCGCGAGGATGGCCGCGGTGAGTCCGTCGCGGCGCATCCATCCCCACACCACGAGGTTGGCGCCGCCGAGCAGTAGCAGCGCGTGATCGAGCAGCGCGCCGGTTCGGGCGAGCAGTCGTCGGGCGGCCACCGCGCCGAACGCGATGGCGGCCACGGCGGGCACGGTGAACCACAGCGTGCGCGGCCCGGTCTCCGGCGGCAACGCCAGGAACTGCCCCGCGCCGAGCACGGCAGCCAACACCGACAACGCCGCGGCGGGAAGCACGGACCACTTCGCCTGCTGGGTGAGCGCGAGGGCGGCAAGCAATCCGGCCAGGCCACCCAGCCAGGACGGCACCCTCGACGGTGGCGGCATCCAGACCGACTCGACCACCAGCGCCACCGGCTCGCCATCCACCCGCAGCTCGATGCGCTGCTGCAACACCACGTCGCCGGGTCGCTTGCCGGGGGGATCGGTGGCCGACATCCAGTGCATGCGATGGTCGTGCCAGGAGTAGTCGCCGTCGGTCGCCACCACGTGCCACTCGGGAACCGCGTCGTCGACGAAGTCGGCCGGCAGGTCGTCACCGAGGCGCGACCGGCTCACGAAGTAGCTGGCCGACGCCCGGTTCTCCTCCACCGTGCCGTCGGCAAGGAAGCGGATGTACGGCTCGCCGCGGTAGCCCAGCACGTCGACTTCGGTGCCGCGGTCGACGACGAGCCGCAGGAACGAGTCGCCTCCGATGATCGACGGGTGCAGCGCGGGCGTCGCAGGCTCGATCGCGACGATGCGGGAGCGGAAGTCGGTGGGTCCTGGCTCATCCGCGAACGCGGTGGCAGCCGGTAGCGCGAGCACCACGAGCAACGTCGTCACGACGGCTCGCCACCACGTGCGGGCAGCGGCGAACGCTCCCGAGCGAGGCCGGATGCTGCTCATGATCTTCACTCTGACACTTGCACCGGGGAGTGCGGCAAACGACCGCAAGGGCTGCTCGGACGCTGGGCGTCCGAACGGCCCTCCAACGGCCCCCTCGCAAGGACGCGGTCAGCTGGCGGGGACCAACACCGCGCTCAGCACGTGGACCACGCCGTTGGTGGCCTGCACGTTCTGGACGACGATCGGGATGCCGTCGACGTACGTGACGCCGTCGACCTTGGTGACTTCCAACTCGACACCGGCGACGGTCATCAACGAACCGGGCACGAGCATGTCGGTGGTCAGCTTGCCGGCGACCACGTGGTACGTGAGCACGGTGGCGAGCAGGTCGGGGTCGGCCTGCACCGCCGCCAGCGTGGCGGCGTCGAGTGCCGCGAACGCGTCGTCGGTGGGAGCGAACACGGTGAACGGACCCTCACGCTTCAGAGTGTCGATCAGGTTCGCCTGCGTCACCAGGCCGGCGAGGGTCTCGAAGCCGGGCAGCGTCGTGGCGACGTCGACGATGTCGCCCAGCGGCGGCACGAGCACGTTGCTCATCACGTGGATGACGCCGTTGGTGGCCTGCACGTTCTGCACCGTCACGGCGTTGCCGTCGATGTAGGTGACACCGTCGGCCTTGGTGACCGTCAGCTCCACGCCGGCGACCGTCTCGATCGGTCCTTCCGGCAGCTGGTCGAGGTTGTACTTGCCGGCGAGCACGTGGTACGTGAGCACCGTGGTGAGCAGCGCGTTGTCGGACGTGACCGTCTCGACGATGGCCGGCGGCAACGCCGCGAACGCCGTGT
This sequence comes from uncultured Bifidobacterium sp., assembly GCA_964632715.1. Classification (GTDB taxonomy): domain Bacteria; phylum Actinomycetota; class Acidimicrobiia; order Acidimicrobiales; family Ilumatobacteraceae; genus UBA668. The sequence goes on from CAZWCU010000022.1 coordinate 2,711, forward strand.
CGTACGGTGCGAACACGGTGAACGGTCCGTCACCCTTGAGGGTGTCGATCAGCTCGGCCTGCGTGGCGAGTGCGGCGAGGGTCTCGAAGCCGGGCAGTGTGGTCGCCACGTCGATGATGTCGCCCAGCGCGGGCACCAGCACGTCGCCCATCACGTACACGTAGCCGTTGGTGGCCTCCACGCCGGCGCCCATCGCATTGCCGTCGATGTAGAACGTGCCGTCGGCCTCGGTGACGGTGAGCACGGTGCCCGCCGCGGTGGTGAGCTCACCGGCCGTCATCTGCTCGGGTGTGATGGTGCCGGGCACCACGTGGTGCAGCAGCGCCGTCTTCAACAGGTCGGGATCGTCCTCGACTGCGTGCAACACGTCGAGCGGCAGCTTGCCGAACGCGGTGTCGGTGGGTGCGAACACGGTGAACGGTCCGCCGCGCAACGTCTCGACCAGCCCGGCGTTGAGCGCCATGCCGGCCAACTGCGTGAACACCTGATTGGTCAGCGCGGTGGCGACGATGTCGCCCATCGGCAACGGCGTCTCGAACTCGGTGGTGGTGGTCGCCACCCCCGATGCCGCCGACGTGGTGGTGATGGCGTCGTTCTTGTCGTCGGAGCAGGCTGCTGCCGCGAGGGCGAACAGGCTGAGCAGCGCAACAGCCGGAACCGGATCGCCGTACATTGACGCGATGGACGCACTCGAGCGCGAGTATTCCCCCAGCTCACGGGTCGGTGGCAGCGCGGAACCGTTCGTGGCCGACTACGTGCGTCGCAGCCAGGCGGCGCGGTCGGTGCTCGGCGACGACATCGTCGCGTTCGCCGGATCGAGCCTGTTGGTCGCACCCGACCATTCCGCTCCGCTGCTCGTGTTCATCCACGGCGGGTACTGGCAGGCGTTGAGCGCCGAGGCCTCGCTGTACCTCGCACCCGGTGCGCTGGCGAACGGTTGGTCATGTGCCGCGCTCGAGTACACGTTGGCCCCTGCCGCCTCGCTGCCGCAGATGATCGCCGAGTGCACCGCCGCACTCGGTGCGCTCGTGTCGCTGGTGTCGCCGTCGAGGGTGGTGCTCGCCGGTCACTCCGCCGGAGCGCATCTCGCTGCAATGACGTCGATCGCCGCACCGTCGCCGCTGACGATCGATCGCACGGTGCTGGTGAGCGGCGTGTTCGACCTGCGTCCCCTCGTGCACACCACGGTGAACGACCCACTCGGCCTCGACGACGCGGCGGCCGCTGCGCTCAGTCCGCAGCTGCTGCCGGTCGTCGGCTCGCAGCAGGTGGTGGTCGCGTGGGGCGACGACGAGACCGACGCGTTCAAGTGGCAGAGCCGGCAGTACGTGTCGCACCTGGAGAGGGCGGGCCGCGCCGTGTCGTCGATCGAGTGCGCGCCACGCCATCATTTCGACATCGTCGACGATCTCGTCGACCCGGGCTCGCCTCTCGGGCGGCTGACGATGGGAGCGCTCGCATGACACACCAGACCGTCGAGGTCGTCACCGCCGACATCGTGGTGATCGGTGCCGGTTCCGCCGGCTGTGCAGTTGCCGGCCGACTCGCGGAGGAGGGCCGCGACGTGCTGCTGCTCGAGGCCGGTCCCGACTACGGCCCGGTGGATTCCGGCCGCTGGCCCGCCGAGCTGCTCAGCGCGCGCATGCTGGCCACCAGTCACGACTGGGGTTATCGCAGTGGTCGCTGGAACTTCGAGCGGGCGCGCGTGATGGGCGGGTGCAGCAGCCACAACGGTGCCATCGCCGCGGTCGGCCACCGTGCCGACTACGACGCGTGGGGTCTTCCCGGGTGGAGCGGCGCCGATGTGGAGCCGCTGTTCCACACCGTCGTCGAGCGAATGCGCGTGCGTGCCTACGAGCGCCGCGAAGCCGGACCCTTCCACGCGCGATGCATGGACGCTGCCACCGCACTCGGCTGGCCGATCGCCAGCGACCTGTGCGACCTCGATGCAGGTCCGTCGTTCGGGATGGAGACGGTCAACATCGTCGGCGACACGCGCTGGAACGCGGGCTTCGCGTATCTCGACCACGTGCGCGGCGGCTCCCTGCGCATCCTCGACCAGGTGATGGTCGATCGTCTCCTGTCATGGGGCGGCGACGGCGTCCGAGTGGCGGCGAAGCGGCTCGGCGACTCCATCACCATCGAGGCGGGCACAGTGGTGCTCTCCGGTGGGGCGTACGGCACGCCGCTGATGCTCGAGCGCTCGGGCATCGGGGACCCTCGTGCGCTCGCGGCCGCGGGCGTCGACGTGCTTGTGGAACTGCCCGGCGTGGGCACGAACCTGCACGATCATCCGATGGTGCACGCCGACCGTGAGGTGGGTCCCCGACTGCAGCAGTGGCTCGACGAGGCCGCCGCCACCGGATTCCTGCCCGAGGAGCAGACGCTCGGCAAGTTCATCAGCAGCGTGTCGCTCGACGGCCTCTACGACACCCACCTGTTCCCGGTGTGCGCCAGCGACCAGACGAGCTTCCTGTACGGCGGTGTGCACGTGGAGGTCGCGTGCGTCACGCCGCAGAGTCGCGGCACGGTGCACATCGCGTCGGCAGATCCCTCCGCGCACCCGCTCATCGACCACGGCTACCTCACCGACACGGCCGGCGTCGACGGCGGGTCGCACGACCTGGCGGTGCTGCGCGACGGCCTCGTGCACGCCGAACGCCTGCTCGACCAACCGCAGCTGGCCGAGGTGCTCGGCGCGCGCATCACCGACATGAGCACCGATCAGGCCATCCGCGACACGGTGGCGCACTACTACCACCCGGTGGGCAGCTGCCCGATGGGTGTGGGGCCGATGTCGGTGTGCGATCCCGACGGCCGCGTGCACGGAGTGCCAGGGGTGGTCGTGGCCGACGCCAGCCTGATGCCGCAGATCCCCCGCGGCAACACCAACCTGCCGGCCGTGATGGTCGGCGAGCGCATCGCCCGCACCCTCTGA
>CAZWCU010000022.1:5748-27949 GCA_964632715.1 uncultured Bifidobacterium sp.
TCGCAGAAGGCGGCGTAGGCGCGCGGGCCGTAGATGGTGCCGGGGCCGCCGTTCATCAGCATCGCGACGCCGATCGCCTCGGCCGCCTCCTGGCGCGTGGCGCCGGCCTTGGCCGAGCCCTCCGCGTGCGAGGCGATGCAGCCGTCGCACCGCTGACTGACGCCGATCGCGAGCGCGATCAGCTCCTTGGTCTTCACGTCGAGCTCACCGGCGGCGAAGGCCGCATGGTGGAACTCGCTGAATCCCTTGTACACGTCGGGAATCGCGTGGCGCAGCGCACGGTGCAGCGGGCGCAGCTCGGTGAGCACCTCCTTGCCGTACGAATGGCTGTCGGTGTGGTCGGTCATGGTGTGCGTCCTTCCTGTGCGGGTGTCGTGAGTTGGCGTCAGTGCGAGAAGTGGATGGTCGGGAGGCGCTTGTCGAGCCAGGCGGGGATCCACCAGTTGCGCTCGCCGAGCAGCTTCATCAACGACGGCACCAGCATCATGCGCACGACGGTGGCGTCGAGCAAAACCGCGAGTGCCAGTGTGATGCCCAGCTCGGTGGGCGGGATGGGGCCGGTGACACCGAACGCGATGAACACGACGATCATGATCAGCGCAGCGTTGGTGATCGGTCGACCGGTGCGGGCGATGCCGTCTCGGATGGCGACCTGCGTGTCGCCGGTGGCCTCATAGCGTTCGCGAATCGCGGCCAGCAGGAACAACTGGTAGTCCATCGACAGGCCGAACAGCAGGGCGAAGAAGAACAGCGGTGCCCAGGCGTTGACGAAGCCCTGCGGTTCGATGCCGATCAGGCCGGCCCCCCACCCGTGCTGGAAGACGAGCGTCGCGAAACCGAACGCAGCGCCGACGCTGATGAAGTTGAGGAGGATCGACGAGATCGCGATCGCAAGACTGCGGAACACGACGAGCAGCAGCATGAACGCAACCCCCGTGATGACGGCGATCGCGATGGGCGCGCGACCGGTGAGCACTTCGGTGAGGTCGAAGTTCTGCGCCGCGGGTCCACCGACCGAGGCGCTGGGTGCCGCGTCGGGGACGGAGCTGCGCAGTCGGCCGATCAGGTCGGAGGTGGCCTGTTCGTCGACGGCAGTGGTGGGGATGATTCGCACGACGGTGCGTCCGCTCTCGGCAGGTTCCGCGACGACACGGGCGTCGGCGACGCCGCTGTCGGCGACGGCCGCCGTGATGACCGCCTGCGCTTCTGCGGCGTCGACGGTGACGAACAGTGGTGCCGCGGCGCCCGGACCGAACGACTCGACGAGCATCTCGTAGCCGTCGCGGCTCGAGCGGCCCTCGTCGACGACGCGAGCACCCGGCATGCCGAGGCGCATGCCCAACGCAGGGGCGGCGAGCAGCAGCAGCACTCCCAGCCCCGCGGCGAGGGTGACGACCGGTCGCTTCATTGCTCGTGCGGTCCAGCGGGTCCAGCGGCCCTCGGCCGCGCGGTCGGGGTCGTCGGCGGCGCTGGCCACCAGCACCCGATCGCCGAGGGCGACGAGCACGGCAGGCAGCAGCGTGAGCGAGGCCGCCGCGACGGCGACGACGGAGAAGATCATTCCCAGCGCCATCGATCGGAACACCATGACCGGCACCAGGAACACCGCGGCCAAGGAGAGCACGACGGTGAGCGCAGAGAGGAACACAGCCTTGCCAGCGGTGTCGAGCGTGGAGGCCATCGCTTCGGGCGCGTCCTTGCCGTCCTCGCGCTCCTCGCGGTACCGGGAAACGATGAAGAGCGCGTAGTCGATGCCGACGGCGAGACCGATCATCATCGAGAAGTTCATCGACCACACCGACAGCGGCGTGAACGAGGTGGCGAGGTGCAGACCGGCGAAACCGACCGCGATGCCCGACACGGCGAGCAGCAACGGCAGACCGGCCGCGAGCGCCGAACCGAACGCGATGAACAGCAGGATCATGGTGGGCAGTCCGGAGAGCAGCTCCGCCTTGTGCAACGCCTCTTCGTTGGAGTTGTTGAAGTCGCTCCACACCGGCCACTCGCCGGTCACTTCCGCGACCGCGTCGCCCGGCAGGTCGAGTGCTCGCACGTGGCCGATCACGAGACCGGCCGACTCGGGGAGCTCGGCGTCGTCGGCCGCCTCCAACTGCACCGGCACGAGCACGGTGAGGCCGTCGGCCGAGATGAGCCCGGCGTCGGCTGGCATGGCCATCGGATCGGCCACGCCGCGGACACCTTCGGCGTCGGTGAGGGCAGCGATGACCGCTTGCACGGCTGCCGGGTCGTCGACGATCGGAGTGGTCTGGCGAACGACGACCACGGCCGCCTCGGCGCCGACTTGCGGGAAGTCGCTGCGCAGTTCGTCGCGGACCTCCTGGGCGATGGAGCCCTGCGCTTCCCAGCCGGCGCCGGACAGCGCACTGGTGAGCGTGATGGCCAAGGGCGCCGCGGCGAGCGTGAGCACCAGCCACGCCAGCATCAGCGGACGGCGGCGGCGGGCCGAGAAGCGGCCGAGACGGGAGAACAGGTGCTCCTTCTCGGTGCCGTGGAGCGGTGCCTCATCAGGGACGGGTCGGTGGGTGAGCAGTGACATGCTCACACCATACAGGATACCCCGGGGGGTATCCAACCCGAAGGTGTCGGACGAGCTCAGACCAGCTGCAGCACGGAGTCGACGGCCGTGTACCCGGCCACGACGACGAGCAGCACGACGAACCAGCGCTGCAGCGATCGCGAGTCGCGGGTGCTCGCCAGCCGGCTGCCGATGGCGACGCCGATCAGGCTGGCGATGGTGAACGGCACGACGGTGCCCCACTCGATGTTGCCGCCGTCGAGGCGCGAGCTGAGTGCGACGACCGAGTTGATCGTGATGACGAGCAGCGAGGTTCCCACGGCTTCGGGCATCGTGAAGCCGAGCGCGAGCACGAGTGCCGGCACGATCACGAAGCCACCGCCGACGCCGAAGAACCCGGTGAGCAGCCCGACGAGGGAACCAGCGACGAGCACCTTCGCCACGGTGACGGCGACGCTGGTGGGCGCCTTCTCCGCGCCGTCGGCTGCGGTGGCTGGTGCGTTCGCTCGCCGCCACATCGCGAACGCGGCGAGCAGCATGATGCCGGAGAACGCGAGCAGCAGCACGTCGGGATCCGCGCCCTCGTTCCAGTGTGACCCCAGCAGCGCCCCGCCCACGCCGGCTGCACCGAACGCAAGGCCACGGGCGGCGCGAACGCGACCGGCGCGCCAGTGAGGCACGATGCCGATCAGCGACGTCAACGCCACGAGGATCAGCGACGTGGTGCTCGCTGCGGTCGGCGTCTGGCCGGCCCCGTAGACGAGCGCTGGAATCGCGAGGATGGAACCTCCTCCACCCAGGGCGCCCAGCGAGATGCCGATGAGCAGCCCCAGCGGTGAGGCGAGGAGCGCACGCATCGCGTGCTCAGATCACGACGCCGGCATTGCCGGCATGGTTCACCATCGGGTGGCCGAAGCTGGCCCACTGGAACATCCCGCCGGTCATGTTGACCGCGTCGAAGCCCTGCTGCAGCAGCCAGGCCGTGACTCGACTCGACCGGTTACCGCTGCGGCAGATGCAGACGATGCGCCGGCTCCGGTCGAGCTCGGCGACTCGGGAGGGGAGGTCGTTCATGGGGATGTGGACGGCGGTGGGTGCATGGCCGCTCATCCACTCGTCGTACTCGCGCACGTCGAGCAGCAGCGCGCCGTCGGCAGCGGCGAGCGCCGCTTCGTCGACCGAGACGGCGGGGAGTGCGTGGAGCTGGTTCATGCCGTTGCCCCGTTCGGGTTGGTGGCCCATGCGGTGTAGCCGCCGATGAGATCGGAGACGTCGGCGAAGCCGCGAGACCGCAGCAGGCTGGACGCGATGGCCGATCGGTACCCGCCGGCGCAGAACACCACCGTGGGAGCCGCCTGGTCGAGTTGGTCGAGGTTGGTGAGGAGCGCCGGCAGCGGGATGTTCCTCGCACCGGCGATGGTGCCCAACTCCACTTCGCCCGCATTGCGCACGTCGACGAGCACCAGGCCCGGCACCGACTCGACTCGCTCGGACAGCGTGCGGGCCGACAGCCTCGACAGGCGCTCGGTCACCTCCGGATGCGCGGTGAACACCGCCAGCGGATCGGCGAGTGCGCCGACCACCTTGTCGAATCCGATGCGGGCGAGGCGGATCTTCGCCTCGGACTCGTGCCCGGGCGGTGTGACCAGGACGATCGGAGTGCCGGGTCGCATGACCTCACCCGCGTACTCGGCGAAGCGGCCACCGAGGCCGATGTTGATGGACCCGCGGAGGTGCCCGGCCGTGAACTCGATGTCGTCGCGAGCGTCGATGACCACTGCGCCGTCGTGCTGATGCGCGATCGCCTGCTCCAGTGTGAGCGTGGGGACGGACGCGTCCTCGGTGAGCAGCTCGCGCGCCTCGCGGTTGCGATTGGCGGCGAAGGAGAAGTACAGAGGAGCCACCGACTGGCCCTGCGTGACGGCCTCCACGAACTCGTCCTCGCTCATCGGCGCGAGCGCGTAGTTGAAGCGCCGCTGCTCGCCGATGGTCGACATCGTCTCGGTCGACAGGTTCTTGCCGCACGCCGACCCTGCGCCGTGCGCGGGGTAGACCTTCGTCGCGTCGGGCAGCGTCAGCAGCTGCTCGTGGAGCGAGTGGTACAGCTGGCGGGCCAGCTCGTCGGCGGTGACGCCGACGGAGGCCAGCAGGTCGGGGCGGCCGACGTCGCCGATGAACAGGGTGTCGCCGGTGAGCACGCTGTCGGGCGGTGAGTCGAGGCCGTGCGGGTGGACCACGATGCTGATCGACTCGGGGGTGTGGCCGGGTGTCTCGCGGATCTCGAGGGCCACCTCGCCGAGCTCGATGACCTGGCCGTGCGAGTAGGTCTCGATGGGGAACTCCGCGCGCCCTTCGGCGGCGCGCCCGTACCCGATGGTGGCACCCGTGTGCGCCGCGATCTCGAGGTGACCGGACAGGAAGTCGGCGTGGAAGTGCGTCTCGAGCACCTTCGTGATGGTGAGCCCGTGCGCCTCCGCGTCGGCCAGGTACTCGGCGATGTCGCGCTGCGGATCGACCACCACGGCGGTGCCGGTGGTGGTGTCGCCGATGAGGTAGCTGGCGTGTGAAAGGCACCCGAGGTAGTACTGGCGGAAGAACATGACGAGTCGCACTCCTTGTGGATCAGCACCTTCATCGTATACCCCTAGGGGTATAAAACGCAATGCAGAGTCGCACGTGTCGCGGCTCCACCTGGGTGTGAGTCGGTGGAGCCGCGACACGAGCGGGCTGGGCCGGTCAGTCCTTGATCTCGTAGGCCTGCACGGCGGCACCGGCGACGGGGCTGAGCTCGAGGCTGATGGTCAGCGCGGCGTCGGCGCCGCGCACCTCGACCGTGCCGCGCGTCGCCACTTCCGGCCGCACGCCGACCAGCTGGAGCGGTCCGTGCTGGGCGATCAGCTTCGACGCGGCCGCGGCGCGGCGATCGAGCGGCTCGTCGAGCGCGACGTTGTCGGCGAACAGGGCGGCAGCGTCGCCGTCGTCCCACGAGTTGAGGAGCGCGACGAGGCGATGAGCGGCATCGTCGAGCAGCGGAGCCGTCACCTGGATGGGGTCGGGCACCGCGCCGTGCGCGTGCACGGTGTCGAGCATGCGCATCGTGAGTTCGCTCATCGGCGCATAGGTGGAGTTGCCGAGCGCGATGGCGCCGACGCCGCGGCCGGCGAGCCAGCGCATGTTGCTGCCGTAGCCGGGCAGGCCACCGGCATGGGCGACCACTATGCCGAGCGTGGGGTCGTCGCGCACATTGAGGCCGAAGCCGTAGCCGGCGGGAGTGGTGCGGCCGACGATCGCCGTGGCCCCGATGTAGGTGTGGATGCTCTGCATCTCGCGACGGCTCGCCGACGACAGACCGACGGCGTCGGGCTGATCGGGAAGCGAGTTCGCCTCGTCGAGCCACGCCACCCACCGGGCGAGGTCGGCGACGGTGGTCCACAGCCCGCCCATCGGCGCGATCTCGCCGTCGCCCAGCGGGCCTGGCTCGTCGCGCACGATCTCGTCGTCACGCCAGCGGTGCGGGCGAGCCCAGTCGTCGTGCGGAGGGCCCACCCACGTGGTCCGCGCCATCGCCAGCGGGCGCAGGAAGCGCTCAGTGATGTGCTCCTGCACGCGGACGCCGGTGGCGCGCTGTACCGCGCGGCCGAGCATGCCGTAGCCGAGGTTGCTGTACTCGAACCCGGTTCCGGGGCGGCGGGCGAACACCGGCCCGGCGGCGTAGATGCGATCGATCTCGTCGGCGCCGATGTCGAGGTGGCGATCGGCCCAGGCGTCGTCGGTGGCGAGGCCGCTGGCCATGCTCAGCAGGTGACGCAGGGTGATCGGCGGCGATCCGGCGGGGCCGCGCACGGCCGCGAGCTCGGGTGCGTGTGCGGCCACCGGGTCGTCGAGCTGCCACACGCCTTCGTCGCGCAGGGCGAGCACGGCGGCTGCGGTGAAGCTCTTGGTCATCGATGCGATGCGATACACCGTGTGTTCGTCGATCGCACGGTCGTCGTCCAAGGTGCCGGTGGATCCGTGTGCGGTGAGCTCACCGTCGATGACGAGCCCCCACGAGATGGAGGCCACGTGGTGTTCGCGGGCGGTGTCGTCGGACAGCTGTTGCAGTGCGTCGAGGCAGTCGGGAGTCACGCCGGCCGACGCTAACAACTGCCCCCGGACCAATCCGAGGGTTTCCTCCAGCGCAGGCCCTACCGAGGCTTTGTGCGGGCGAATCCTGGACGTGAGCCTCGGAAGACCAGCGGCTGGAGGAAAGCCTCGGATCAGTCCAGCGCGGAGGTGATGGCGGCGAACAGCTCGTCGTAGGTGTGGTTCGGCGGGAACTGCGGGAACTGGGCGGCGATCGAGTCCGGCGCGTGGAACCAGAACCCGGCGTCCGCGGCGGCGAGCATCGCCGCGTCGTTGTACGAGTCGCCGGCGGCCACCACGCGGTAGTTCAGACCGCGCAACGCCTCGACGGCGTGACGCTTCTGGTCGGGCATGCGCAGCGCATAGTCGACGATGCGGTCGTCGTGCACGACGAGTTGGTGGCAGAGGATGGTGGGCATGCCCAGTTGCCGCATGAACGGCGCGCCGAACTGCTCGAAGGTGTCGCTGAGGATGATGACCTGAGTGCGCTCGCGCAGTGCGTCGAGGAAGTCGCGAGCGCCCTCCATCGGCTCCAGACCGGCGATCACGTCGGCGATGGTGCTCATCGTCAGCCCGTGCTCATCGAGCAGCGCCAGCCGGCCCTTCATCAGCACGTCGTAGTCGGGCTCGTCGCGAGTGGTGCGCCGCAGGGCCTCGATGCCCGTGCGCTCCGCCACCGCGATCCAGATCTCCGGCACCAGCACGCCCTCCAGGTCGAGGGTGACGACGGTCTGCTGGCGAGGAGAGGTGGGGGAGGCGTTCGTACTCACGGTGGCCTATTCTTCACGACCGCCGAGCTGTCGTGACAAGCGGCGGCGCGAACGAGGGGGAAACTCATGCCGATCAGCACCATGTCCAGCACGATGATGGACGACTACCAGCTCACGCTGCTGCCCGTCTTCCGCTACGGCCGGCAGGTGCACGCGAACAGCAAGATCACCACCTTCACCGGCGACGGCTACGTGGAGGCCACGTTCGCGCAAGTGGCGGATCGCGCCGACCAGCTGGCTGCGGCGCTCGCCAAGCTCGGCGTGCAGCCGGGCGATCGCGTGGGCACGTTCCTGTGGAACAACCAGACGCACATGGAGGCCTACCTCGCCATCCCGTGCATGGGCGCTGTGCTGCACACGCTCAACATCCGCCTGTTCCCCGAGCAGCTCGCCTACGTCATCAACCACGCGGAAGACCGCGTCATCATCGTCGACGCGTCCATCGCGCCACTGCTGGCCCGAGTGCGCGACCAGCTCACCACCGTGCAGCACATCATCGTCAAGGGCCCAGGCCACGCATCGTCGCTCGGCGACGGCCTGCTCGACTACGACGAGCTGCTGGCCGCGGAGCAGCCGGGCTACGACTACCCGGAGGTCACCGAGAACACCGGTGCCGCGATGTGCTACACGAGCGGCACCACCGGCAACCCGAAGGGAGTGATGTACAGCCACCGCAGCACGTACATGCACTCGCTGATGGTAACCAGCACCGCCAACATCGCACTCAGCGAGCACGACCGCATGCTGGTCATCGTGCCCATGTTCCACGCCAACGCGTGGGGCACGCCCTACGCGGCGTGGATGATCGGCGCCGACCTCGTCTTCCCGCAGCAGTTCCTCCAGGCGGCGCCCATCTCGCGCATCATCGCCGACACCAAGCCCACGCTCACCGGCGCGGTTCCCACCGTGCTCAACGACCTGCTGCACAACGCGCCCGACACCGACATGAGCAGCTTCCGGCTGGTCATGTGCGGTGGTTCGGCCGTGCCTCGCGGGCTGATCGACGGCTACCGCGCCACGTTCGGGGTACCGATCGTGCAGGGCTGGGGCATGACCGAGACCAGCCCGGTGTGCGCCATCGGGCACCCGCCCAAGGAGATGGGCGACGGCAGTGAGACCGACTGGCGGGTGAAGACCGGTCGCATCATCCCGGGTGTCGAGCTGCGCATCACCGATGACAACGGCGACGTGCAGCCGTGGGACGGCGAGGCACTCGGCGAGATCGAAGTGCGCGGCTCCTGGATCACCGAGAGCTATTACCACGTGGACGATCCGGAGAAGTTCCACGACGGATGGCTGCGCACCGGCGACGTCGCCAGCGTGCTGCCCAACGGCTACGTGATGATCAGCGACCGTGCCAAGGACGTCATCAAGAGCGGCGGCGAGTGGGTGAGCTCGGTCGACCTGGAGAACACGCTGATGGGGCACCCGGCCGTGCTGGAGGCCGCGGTCATCGGCGTGCCCGACGATCGCTGGGACGAACGCCCGCTGGCCTGCGTGGTCCTCAAGCCCGGCGAGACGCTCGGTGCCGAGGAGCTGCGCGCGTGGCTCAGCGAGCGCACCGCCAAGTTCTGGCTGCCCGAGCGGTGGAGCTTCATCACCGAGGTGCCCAAGACCAGCGTCGGCAAGTTCGACAAGAAGGTGCTCCGAGCCCGCAACACGGCCGGCGAGCTGGAGGTCGAAACTCTGGGCTGAGTGGGGGCATTCGCCCCTGGTGCCCACCGGCCCGCGGGTGCTGACTGAAGGTATGTCAGCACGTGTCGCATGCCCATCTCCCACGCTCACGTCCTACGGCGGTGTCGGCACCGTCACCGGGAGCCGACACCTGGTGGAGTTCGGCACGTCCGCGGTGCTGGTCGACTGCGGTCTGTTCCAGGGCCTGAAGGAGCTGCGCGATCGGAACTGGGCGCCGCTGCCCGTGGATGTCGACTCGCTCGACGCGGTCGTCATCACGCATGCCCACCTGGATCACTGCGGCTACCTGCCGCGGCTGGTGCAACAGGGGTACAGGGGGCCGGTCTACGTCACCTACGACACCGGCAAGTTGATGTCGGTGGTGCTCCCCGACAGCGCCCGCCTGCTGGAGGAGGAAGCCGGGTACGCGAACCGCAATGGCTTCTCGCGTCACCACCCCGCGCTGCCGCTCTACACCGAGGACGACGCGTGGGCGGCGATCGAGCTGCTGCAGGCGATGCCGTTCGACCACCCGTTCGAGGCCGCTCCCGGCATCGAGGTCACCTTCGAACCGGCCGGCCACATCCTCGGCTCCGCGGTCACGCGCCTGGTGCTGGGCGACGCAGCCGGCGAGACCACGACGATGGTCTGCAGTGGCGACCTGGGACGCCAACAGCACCCGTTCCTTCGTCCACCGGCGGGCATCGGCGCAGCCGACTGGGTGATGGTGGAGAGCACGTACGGCGACCGACAGCACGTGAGCAGTGATGCGGTCGACCGTTTGGCCGAGACCATCACGCGCACCGCCGAACGCGGCGGCGTGGTGGTGATCCCCGCCTTCGCCGTCGACCGCACGGAGGTGCTGCTGTTCCACCTCCACCACCTGGCGAAGGCCGGCCGCCTTCCGCACATCCCGATCTACGTCGATAGCCCGATGGCGCTCTCCGGGCTGACCATCTACCGCGCGGCATTGGCCGAGGGCGCGCTCGACGTGCGCCCGAACTTCCGTGGGCACCCGCACGTCCTGGATCTCGACGCGCTGGAAGAGGTGCGCGACACCCAGGGGTCGAAGGCGATCTCCGGTCGGACCGGACCCGCCGTCATCATCGCCGGTGCCGGCATGGCCAGCGGTGGGCGAGTCGTGCACCACCTCAAGCGGCTGCTGCCCGACCGGCGCAACACGGTCGTGTTGGTCGGATTCCAGGCCGAGGGAACCCGTGGCCGCCAGTTGCTCGAGGGGGCGACCACGGTGAAGATCCATGGCCAGTACGTGCGCGTGCGCGCCGAGGTCTGCGACCTCACCGGCTTCTCGGTGCACGCCGACGCCGACGAACTCGTGAACTGGCTGTGCTCGGCCGCGCACGAACCTGCGGGCGTGTTCGTCGTGCACGGTGAGGAAGCCGCCTCGGCCGCGCTGGCCGGCCGCATCGAGCACGAGCTCGACTGGACCGCGGTGCGGCCGCTGACGGGCGAGCGCCTCAGCCTCGCCGTGTCGGTCGAGCAACGCGCAACGGCTCCCGTCGTCGCCGTCGGCGGCGGCACGACCTAGCGCAGCGGACCGGCCACCGACCCGACGACGCAGGGCCCGCGTTCCACCCGTCTGGTCCTACGAATCCCACATTCAGTGTGGGGATCGTGTGACCAGACGGTGGGTGATCGAGGATGCCGAGACGCGACGATGCTTGGATCGCTGCCCGTGGGCCGGTGGTCAGCGACGCGGGGTGGAGCCGGCGACGGTGGTGCGGTGCAACTCGCGGCGGTGGCCGCGGTAGTCGTTGAGCGCGTTGTGCTGCGTGCTGCGGTTGTCCCAGATGGCCAGCGTGTTCGCGGTCCACCGGAAGCGACACGTGAACGCGTCGCGAGTGCTGTGCGCGTAGAGGTGCTGCAGCAGCGGCGCACTGTCGGCCACCGACCAGCCGTCGAAGCGCACGGTGTACGTGGGGTTCACGAACAGCGCGCGAGCGCCGCTCTCCGGGTGCGTGAGCACGGCGGGGTGCACGTGCTCGGCGAGTGCGTCGTCGGTGGTGTTGATCTGCATGCTGCGGCCCTGCGCGCTGCGCGCGAGCACACCGTCGGCGCTGTAGGCCCAGCCGGCGCTGTGCACCACGTCGAGCTGGTCGAGCGTGGCGCGCAGGCCGTCGCTGAGCGTCTCGTACGCCAGCTGCTGGTTGCTCCACATCGTGTCGCCACCTTGTGGCGGTACGTCGACCGACCACAGCAACGTGAACGCGGGCGGCTCGGGTTGGAAGCTCCAGTCGCTGTGCCACGCGCCGCCGAAGTTGAAGCCGTTCTCGTTCGCTTCCTTCACCACGCGCACCACGCCCGGGTGGTCGGGCATCGGCTCCAGGAACGGCGTGTGGCCGTGCCCACCGAGCTGCTCGGTGAGGCGCACCAGGTGCTCGGTGGCGTACGGCTGATCGCGCAGGAACACCACCTTGTGCTGCACCACCGCGTCGCGGAGCTCGGCCAGTTCGGCGTCGGTGAGCGTCCGCGTGAGGTCGATGCCGGTGAGCTCGGCACCGAGTGCGCCGGCGATGCGGTCGATGCCGAGCACGCTCATCAGCGCAGCGCCGCCGCGAGACGTTCCGCTTCGCGGACCAGCATCGCCGCGTTGACGCGTTGGCGTTCGAGCACCTGGTCGAGCGTCTTGGTGGCTTGCGGGATGGGGTGCTCGCTGAAGAAGCTCTGCACGTCGGCCACCGTGGCCGGCGCGGTGAGCAGCTTCACCGGATCGATCATGCGCACGATGGTGCTGCTGGGGAACTTGTCGTTGGCTTCGGCCCACCGGCGACGAACCGCGCCCCACGCCATGTCGCCGTGCCAGCGGTTGGCGATGCAGCGATTGAGCAGGAACGGCGCGTTCTGCGTGCGCACCTCACCGGAGAAGGCGAGCTCGATGGCCCGCTCGACCTGCGCGGCCTCGGGGAACTCGGCCAGCGCGTAGAGGAAGCGCAGCTGCTCCTGCGGGGTGCCGGCCGTGCGGAACTGGTGCAGGTAGTGGTCGAAGTCGGCGTCGGTGCCCTTCGCGGCCACGGCGTTGGTGGCGGCGGCGACCAGCTCGGGGTCGGTGGAACCGGAGGCGACGATGTCGCGGCACAGCGCCTGCGCGTCGGGGTCGTTGCCGAGCACGGCGAGCGTGCCGAGCAGCAGGCCGCGCAGCTTGGCGGTGAGATCGCTCTCGCCCGCCACGGGTGCGCGCCCGAGATCGTCGAGCACCGGGCGCACGAGTGCGGCGACCCGGCCCTGCAACGCGACGTACGCCGGGCCGTCGACCAGACGGCCGACCCCACGCAGGCCGACCGCGATGGCCTGCCACACGGCGAGGTCGCGGTCGGCGGTGAACGCTTCGGCGAAGGTGAGGAAGTCGGCGGCGGCGAGGCGGCCGGCGACCACTTCGTTCCACGCATCGTCGACCAAGTTGTAGCGGTCGATGATGGTGAGGCTGTGCAGCTCGCCGACCAACCGTGCGCGCAGCGCAGGGTCGTAGGCGACGCGCATGAAGCCGTGGCCGCCGGAGTTGACGACGACCGCGCTGTCGGGCGACGGCAGCTGCACGCGCAGCTCGAAACCGTCGAGCAGCACCTTCTGCTCGGCGCCGTCGATGCGCAGGTGCACCGGCACCACGAACAGCGTCGGGTCGTCGGTGTCGCCGAGTGCGAAGCGCTGCTGCGTGAGCACCAGCGTGCTCTCCTCGAGGCGCGCCGTCACCAACGGGTAGCCGGGCTGCCAGATCCAGCTGTCCATCAGCTTGCGCACCGGCGTGTCGCTGCCCGAGTCGGCTGCGACCGCCTCCTCGATGGCATCCCACAGGTCGCTGGTCTCGGTGTTGGAGTACTCGTGCTTCGACAGGTAGTGGCTGACGCCGCGACGGAACGCTTCCTCACCGAGGTACTGCTCGAGCATGCGCAGCAGCGAGCCACCCTTCTGATAGGTGAGCACGTCGAACATGCCGTCGCAGTCGGCGGGCGCTTCCACCGGGAACTCCACCGGACGGGTGCTGGCCAGCGAGTCGACCTCGAAGGCCATGCTGCGCTCGAGGCTGAACGTGGTCCAGCGCAACCAGTCCGGACGGTAGGCGGCGCAGCAGGCGATCTCCATGAACGTGGCGAAGGCCTCGTTGAGCCAGATGCCGTTCCACCACTTCATCGTCACCAGGTCGCCGAACCACATGTGCGCCAGCTCGTGCGCCACCACGTCGGCGAGCGTCTGCAGCTCGACTTGCGTGGCCGTGGCCGGATGGGCCAGCAGCAACGTCTCGCGGTAGGTGATGCAGCCGAGGTTCTCCATCGCGCCGGCCGCGAAGTCGGGCAGCGCCAACATGTCGCACTTGTCGGTGGGATAGGGGATGTCGTAGTACTGCTGGTACCAGCTGAGCGCGTAGGCGCCCACGTCGAGACCGAACGCGGTGAGGTGACCCTTGCCGGGCACGTGCACGATGCGCAGCGGGATGGGGCGATCGGGGTCGCCCTGGCGCGGCACGAGCACCGGCTCGGTGGCCTCCAGCGGGCCGACCACCACGGCGACGAGGTAGGTGCTCATCGGCATCGTCTCGGCGAAGCGCACGGCCACCTTGCCGCTGGCCTGCTCGACGCGTTCGATCTCCGGCCCGTTCGAGACGGCGAGGTGCTGCGGCTCGATGATGAGCGTGATGTCGAAGACGGCCTTGAAGTCGGGCTCGTCGAAGCACGGGAACGCGCGCCGGCAGTCGGTGGCCTGCATCTGGCTGGTGGCGATGACCTGCTCGTTGCCGTCGGCGTCGAGGTAGGTGCTGCGGTACCAGCCGCGCAGCTTGTCGTTGAGCGTGCCGGTGAACGTGATCTCGATGGCGGTGGTGCCGGGTTCGTGCGCGGCGTCGATGACCAGCCGCTCGGTGGAGGCGTCGAGCGCGAACGTCGCCACTTCGCCGCCGACCTTCACCTCGCTGATCTCGAGCTCGTCGGCGTTGAGCACGATCTGCTCGACGGCCTCGTTGACGTTGGCGTCGATGATGACGTGGCCCACGAACGTGGCGCCTGCCAGGTTCGGTTCGAGGGCGAGCGTGTAGCGGTGGGGGACCACGCTGCGCGGCAGGCGGTACGGGTCGCGGCTGTGGGTGGCGGCAGAAGTCGTCGAAGTCACTTCGCCAATCTACTCCCGCCCCTCCACCCGCAGCCCCCGGGTTCGTCGGGCGTCCGGGGGAGCGTGCGTCGCACCGGGTAGCGTTAGCCAACGTGTCAGCGGCGCCTCCCATCCCGGCCAAGTACGACGTCGTGGGCGTGGGCAATGCGCTGGTCGATGTCATCAGCCATGCCGACGACGGCTTCATCGCACAGTACGAACTGGTCAAGGGTTCGATGACCCTCGTCGACACCGATCGCGCACTGTTCCTGTACCGGGCGCTGGGCTCTGCGGTGGAGATGAGCGGTGGTTCCGCCGCCAACACGATGACCGGCGTCGCGTCGCTCGGCGGCACGGCGGCCTACATCGGCAAGGTCAGCAACGACGAGCTCGGCAACGTGTTCGGGCACGACCTTCGCGCCGTCGGCGTGCAGTTCCGTCCCGGCCGACCCGACGTCGAGACGCCCACCGGCCGCTGCATCATCGTGGTCACGCCCGACGCCGAACGCACGATGAACACCTACCTCGGCGTGTCGTCGCTGCTGTGCCCCACCGACATCGACGACGCCACGGTTGCCGCCGGCAAGGTGCTCTACATGGAGGGCTACCTGTTCGACCGCGACGAGGCGAAGCAAGCGTTCCGTCGCGCCGCCGCGGTCGCCCACTCGAACGGGCGTCAGGTGTCGCTCACGCTCAGCGACTCGTTCTGCGTCGACCGTCACCGCACGGACTTCCGCTCGCTCGTCACCGACGAGGTCGACATCCTGTTCGGCAACCGCGACGAGCTCACCGCGCTCTACGAGGTCGAGTCGTTCGAGGAGGCGGTTCGCTGCGTGCAGCGCGACTGCCACCTCGCCGTCATCACCGTCGGCGCCGAGGGCTGCTACATCATCACCCGCGACGAAGTGCTCACGGCGCCCGCCGAGCCGGTCGACCACGTGCTCGACACCACGGGTGCCGGCGACCTGTTCGCCGCCGGGTTCCTGTTCGGCTACACGCGCGATCTGCACCTGTTGGAATGCGCGAGGCTCGGAGCGATCGCCGCCGCGGAGGTCATCTCCCATGTCGGCCCTCGCCCACTCGTGGAACTGAAATCGCTGATCTCCTGAAGGAGCTCGTTCATGAACGACGCTGAACTGACCGCGCTGCGAGTGAAGGCGGAGGAATGGCTCGCCGCCGAGCCCGATGTCGACATGCGTGAGGAGCTCGGGGCGCTGCTGCACGGCTCCGACGACGAGCTGGTCGAGCGGTTCACCGGCCGGCTCCAGTTCGGCACGGCCGGCCTTCGGGCGGCTGTCGGCGTCGGGCCGCAGCGGATGAACCGGCTCGTGGTGCAACAGGCGGCCGCCGGCCTCGTCGACTACCTCCTGGCCACCGTGCCCGACGTGGCCGAGCGCGGCGTCATCATCGGTTACGACATGCGCCGCAAGAGCGATGCGTTCGCGCTCGACACCGCTCGCGTGTGCGCGGCGCGCGGCGTGAAGGCGTTGCTGTTCGACCAGATCGTGCCCACCCCGGTGCTGGCGTGGAACATCACCGCCGTCGGCGCCGCCGCAGGTGTGATGGTCACCGCCTCGCACAACCCCCCGGCCGACAACGGCTACAAGGTGTACCTCGGCACCGGGTCGCAGATCGTGCCGCCCGCCGACAGCGACATCTCGGCGTGCATCGACCAGGTCGATCCGTGCGCGGTCGAGATGGCCCCCGCCGAGCACCCCCTCATCCAGTACCTCGGTGCCGCGGAGATCGAGGCGTACCTCGCCGCCATCCCCGCGGTGCGGCTGCGGCCCGACGTGCCCGGCGTGGCGTCTGCGTACACGGCCATGCACGGGGTCGGCGGCGCCACCCTCCTCGCCGCGTTCGAACGCGCCGGCCTGCCGCAACCCTCCGTCGTGGCGGTGCAGCAGCAGCCCGACGGCACGTTCCCCACGGTGTCGTTCCCCAACCCGGAAGAACCGGGCGCGATGGACTTTCTGATGGCGCAGGCCGCCGAGTCCGGCGCGCTCATCGCGCTCGCCAACGACCCCGACGCGGATCGCATGGCGGCGGCCATCCCCACACCCGACGGCGGGTGGCGTCGCCTGGGTGGCGACGAGATCGGCTGGCTGCTCGCCGATCACATCCTGCAGCACACCAGCGGCGGCGACCGTTTGGTCGTCACCACGCTCGTCTCGTCGTCGTTGCTCGGTCGCATGGCCGCGGCATACGGCGTCACCTGCCTGGAGACGTTCACCGGCTTCAAGTGGATCGGCCACACCGTGCTCGAGCACCCGGAGCTGCAGTTCGTGTTCGGCTACGAGCAGGCGCTGGGCTACCTGGTGTGCGGCGCGCCGCTCGACAAGGACGGCATCAGCGCGGCGGTGATGATGGCCGAGGTCGCCTCGCTCGCAGCGGCCGACGGCGTCACGCTGCAGCAGCGGCTCGACGCGATCTCGGCCACCTACGGCCGCCACGTGATGGCGGAGAAGTCCATCCGCATGGCGCCGGCCGATGGTGCCGCAGCGGTCGCGCGGCTGCGCGCCGAGCCGCCCACCGAGGTCGGTGGTCGCGCCGTCGAGTCGGTGCAGTGGTTCGACGAGGCCGGCCTGCTGCGCCTGCAGATGGGCGATTCGCTGCGGTTGCAGGTGCGGCCCAGCGGCACCGAACCGAAGGTGAAGTTGTACGGCGAAGGCATCGACTGCGAACCCGCCGAATACCTCGAAGCCCTCGCCGCACTGCTCTGAGTCGGCGCTGAGATGCGGTACGACCGCACCTCACCGCCGACTTCGACTCGATTCCTCAAGGGATCGTCAAGACGTCTCGCTGAGCTACCCGCCAGTAACTAAGGTGCCGTTCGTCACACGCGAGGGGGCGAGCGACACGGCTGGCGCCGGCAGGCATCAGTCGTTCAGCATCAAAGGAGATGTTCATGCGCAAGGTGGGGATGGCAGTCGCACTGCTGGCGTCGGCATTCGTCGTGCCAGTGGCCGGTTCGCAAGTGGCACAGGCCGATGGCCCGGGCGTGGGGAGTCCGTGGGTGGTGAGCCTCGGCGACTCGTACATCTCCGGTGAAGGCGGCCGCTGGGCCGGCAACAGCAACAACAGCTCGGCCAGCGTCGACGCCGGCGGCGCCGCCGCGTACAACGACAACGGCGGCGTGTCGGAGACCATCAACCGCTGTCACCGCAGCACGGCTGCCGAGATCCACATCGGCGGCGGCGTCAACAGCCTCAACCTCGCCTGCTCGGGCGCGAAGGTGAACACGTTCACCAGCAGCGACGGCTACTTCAAGCCGGGCATCGACTTCTACAACTCGGCGGGCAAGAAGGGCCAGGCGCTGATGCTGCAGGAGTTCGCCGGCACGCACAACGTGAAGATGATCCAGCTCAGCATCGGCGGCAACGACTTCAACTTCGCCAGCATCGTGCAGACCTGCGTCACCAACTTCCTCACCTCGCCGTCGTGGTGGCCGAACTACTGCAACGACGACAGCTCGGTGAGCAACAACTTCACCGCAGCCAACGTGACCGCGAAGACCAACCTCATCACCGGGGCCATCAACAACGTGAAGGCCGCGATGGCCGCTGCCGGCTACACCACCAGCCAGTACACCATCGTCGTGCAGACCTACCCGTCGCCCGTGCCCACCAGCACCGGCTTCCGCTACAGCCAGAGCGGCTTCACCCGCCAGAGCACCGGCGGCTGCGGCTTCTGGAACAACGACGCCAACTGGGCCAACAACACCGCGCTCGTGAAGATCAACGGCTCGGTGAAGAACGCTGCCACCGCGGCCAACGGCGCCGGCAACGTGAAGGTGATGGACCTCGCTGCCTCGTTCAACGGACGACGCCTGTGCGAGAACACCGTGAACCTGATGGAGCAGAGCGGCAAGGCCAACTGGACCGTGGCCGGCGCCGCCGACAGCACCGAGTGGATCGCACAGATCCGCACGCTCAGCACGGTGTTCGGGCCCTACTACGTGCAGGAGAGCCTGCACCCCAACTGGTGGGGCGAGAAGGCCATCCGCAACTGCGTGCGCCAGGCGTACAACGGCGGAGTGCCCAAGGGCGGCGTGTGCAACCGCGGCACCGGGCTCAACGCCAACGGCGAACCGAACATGACCCTCGCCTGATTCCAGCTGCACCGCAACGACGGCCCGGGGCGCGTGCCCCGGGCCCTCTCGCGTTCGTGGGAGGGGTTCAGCAGAACGACTGCGTGGTGCCGAACCCGATGACGATGCCGTCGGCGTCGACGACCAGCCCGCGGAACGAGGCTCCGTCGGCGCCGTCGGCCGGCACGAACGTGCCATTGCGACTGCCGTCGTCGTTCGTGAAGTCGCTGAGCGTCACCTCGCCGGCGGTGCGCAGCTCGTCGATCGACGTGCCCACCCCGAAGCCGTCCTCGGTGCGCAAACCGGTCGGCGTGCCGGCGGGTGCGGACGCCGGCTCGCGGAAGCTGTCGAAGCCGGACCCACGAAGGTCTCCCACCACCCAGCTCCACATCAGTTCACCCGCGAGGCCGTCGGCAGTGTTCGCCTTCTTGAAGGCAACCGCCAGGTCGCCCCAGTGCAGCACTCGCATCTCCACACCGGCCAGGCAGTCCTCGTCGCCGGGGGC
The DNA here is from genome assembly GCA_964632715.1 of uncultured Bifidobacterium sp. Lineage (GTDB taxonomy): Bacteria > Actinomycetota > Acidimicrobiia > Acidimicrobiales > Ilumatobacteraceae > UBA668. The sequence continues at coordinate 24,543 of CAZWCU010000022.1, forward strand.
GACGGCCTCGGCGGTGAACCAACCGCTGTCGGCCGTCGGCTCGCCGAGCACCGGGTTCACACCGGTGAGCACCTTGTCGACGCTCGAGAAGCCGAGTGGGAAGTCGAGCATCGTGCCGGCCGCCCAACCGATCTGCGGCGCACCGCCGAGCACGGCGAGCGTCACCTGACCGTCGACGGCCTTCACGAACAGCGCCGTGTCGCCGTCGACGCCGCTGAGCATCCAGCCGTCGGGGCGGAAGAACTCGCTGCCGCCGTCGGGTCGCAGGACGCCGATGTAGCGCTGCTCGTCGGTGCCGCTGGCGTTCCCGACGTAGATGGCGCCATCACCGAACGGGTACACCGCACTCGGGATGCTGAAGTTCTCGAACTGCTCGACGATGTTCCACTTGGTGATGGAGCCGTCGCTGTCGTTGCGGAACACCTGCGTGCCGTCGTCGCCGACGACCCATCCGGTCTCGGGCGCCGACGGATCCGGGGTCGGCGCCGGCAGCACGACGGTGTCGCCGATCTGCAAGCCCTTGCCAGTTGCCTGGTACACGCCGTCGTTGTTCTGCTCGACGACAGCCGAGCCAACGTTGCGCCACTGTTCGCCGTCCAACTGGAACGCCAGCACGGTCTGGGTGTTGTCCGTCGTGTCCGAGTAGATCACGACGTACAGCGTCCCGTCGGGGCCACCGAAGATCGGTCCGGTGTTTTCAGGGATCTGTAGCTGGAGGGTGGTATCGGGCAGCCGGTTGCCGGCTCGGTCGAATGACATGACCGTCTGGTTGAAGACGTCCACCACCACGATGCGATCGGGCAGGAGGGCGACCTGTCCCGAGCCCTGCGGAGTTGAGACGATCACGGTCGGTGCGAGCAGTGGGCCGCCTTCTGCGGGGATCACCAGCTCTTCGGTGACTGGCACCTCGCCAGCCGACGACTGTGCCGTGTAGACGGTGCCATCGGGATGGAACAGCGTCAGCACGCCGGTCTCCGGCGCGAACTCCACGCGGGTGCCGTCGCCGACGGGGAGGATGGGCTCGGGCACGTCGAGGCATGACATCGCCGTCGACACCACCTGCTGATCCAGACGGATGATGTCGCCGTCGAGCGTCCATCCACCGGTCTCGGCGCCGCTCGCGAAGCCGTACTGGTTGCAGCCGTCGAAGCCGACGAGGCGGCCCGTGTTCTGCAGCGTGAACGACGGCGGCGGGTCGAGCACGACCTCGACACCGTCGATCGTCGTCACCAGCCACACCACGTCGACGAGCCGGCCGCGCAGGCTGTTCGGCACGCCGGTGGTGACGTCGGTGGTGACCTGCGTGGTGTCGCCGGGGATGACGCGGCCGTCGGGGTTGTCGTTGCCGACCACGACGACCGTCGTGACGGCGGCGGCCGCAGCCACCGAGGCCCAGCCGATCGCCTTCCACGGAGTCCGTCGGGTCGGGCCGGTTGCGAGCTCCTTCGCCAGATCTGCGCGCAGGGCGGCTCGGAAGTCGGGGCGAGCGATGGTCTCGTCGCCAGTGTGTTCGTCGATCCATGTCTCAGGCATGTCGGACGTCCTTTCCACGAAGGCGGGCTCTGGCCCGCACCAACAACGATTCGGTGGCGTGCACCGTGAGGTCGAGCGCCTCGGCCACTTCTGGCACGGAGAGGTCGTCGACGTACCGCAGTACGAGTGCGGCTCGGTCGCGTTCCGGCAGACCGGCGAGTTGCGACGGCATCAGCGCCGGCTCCGGCGCACCGACGTCGGTGGCCACCAGTTGCAGGCGCCGCTGCTCGCGAGCGGCAGCACGCAGCCGGTCGAGATGGCGGTTTCGGATGACGGTGATCACGTAGCCCACGTGCAGGTCTCGACTGGGGTCGGCTCGGAACTGGCGCAGCACGGACATGTAGGCGTCCTGCACGAGATCCTCCGCGGCATCGCGGTCGCCGCCACAGAGCCGACCCGCGTAGCGGTAGGCCTCCGTGAAGGTGTCGTCGTAGAAGGCGAGGAACACGTCCTGGCGTCTCGACGGTGGAGTTGCTGTTTTCACAACCGGTTCAACGCCGTCGAGCGCAGTGCTCCGTCGCGGCGCGGAGAAATTTATGCGGGGGAGCCGAACTGGCGGTCGCCGGCGTCGCCGAGGCCGGGCACGATGAACGCGGTCTCGTTGAGGCGCTCGTCGAGCGAGGCGGTGTAGACGGCCAGGTCGAGACCGCTCTGGCGCAGCAGCTCGATGCCTTCCGGCGCGGCGAGCACGCACACGACGATGATGGTGCCGGTGGCGCCGCGCTCCACGAGCAGCTGGCACGTGTGCGCCAGCGATCCGCCGGTGGCGAGCATCGGGTCGAGCACGATGCACTGCCGGCCGGCGAGGCTCTCGGGCAGCTTGTTCACGTACGGCTTCGGCTGGTGCGTCTCTTCGTCGCGGGCCACGCCGATGAAGCCGACGTCGGCGTTGGGCAGCAGGTCTTGCGCGGCGCCCAGGAAGCCGAGGCCGGCACGCAGCACCGGCACCACCACCGGCTGGTTGTCGAGCTGGCGGCCGAGGGTCTCGGTGAGCGGCGTCTGCCCCCGCACCGCGTGAGTGGGCAGCCCGCGCGGGGCCTCGGCCATCAGCAGCGTGCCGATGCGCTCCAGCTCCTGGCGGAACAGCGCATTGGGCGTGTCCTTGTCGCGGACACGCGTGAGCGAGTCGGCGATGAGCGGGTGGTCGACGACATGCAGCGCAACAGCCATGCCGCCAGTGTGGCAGACCGCCGACCGTCAGAGGGCGCCGGCGCGGGCCATGGCGTAGCGAGGCTTGATGACGCCGTTGATGATCTTCAGGCGATCCGGGAACGGTGCGAACGCGCTCTTCATGCCGTTGATGGTGAGCCACTCGAAGTCGTCGATGCCCCACCCGAACGCGTCGCGCAGCTGCTCCATCTCGAACGTCATCGACGTGGCGCTCATCAGCCGGTTGTCGGTGTTGAGCGTCACGCGGAAGCGAAGGCGGCGCAACATGCCGATCGGGTGCTCGGCGATGCTGGCGCAGATGCCGGTACCGACGTTGCTGGTGGGGCACAGCTCGAGCGGGATGCGACGGTCGCGCACGAACGCGGCGAGGCGACCGAGCTGCTCCTCGCCCTCCGGGCCGGTGATGTCGTCGACGATGCGCACGCCGTGGCCCAACCGCTCGGCGCCACAGAACTGCACGGCCTCCCAGATGCTGGGCAGTCCGAACGCCTCACCGGCGTGGATGGTGGTGTGGAAGTTCTCGCGCTGCACGTACTGGAACGCGTCGAGGTGGCGGGTGGGCGGATAGCCGGCCTCGGCGCCAGCAATGTCGAACCCGACACAGCCAGCGTCGCGCCAGGGCACGGCAAGCTCGGCGAACGCCTTGCTGCGCGCGGCCGTTCGCATTGCCGACCCGGTCAGGTAGATACTCCGGTCGGTCCCCG
>CAZWCU010000023.1:0-27897 GCA_964632715.1 uncultured Bifidobacterium sp.
CGCCTAGACTGCCCGCCGAGGTTCGGACGGCAGCCGGGTCACCAACGCCCGAACCCTCGCCGGGTTAGCTCAGCTGGCAGAGCAACGCACTTGTAATGCGTAGGTCAAGGGTTCGATTCCCTTACCCGGCTCGCACAATGATGCAAATGCATCATCAATGAGGTGCGTCTGCACCATGCGCGCGCGAGGCACGTGCACCGATGACGGTGCATGGCGAAAATTCGGCGGAACGAATGGACGGGCCGGAGGCTGCTCTGCGCCCTGGTCGTGGTGGTCAGTGCGAACGTGGCGACCGGGCACGAGGCATCGGCGGAACGGCCCGGCGACGACTCGGCGCGTGCGGCCGACGTGGCGGCGCAGGACCCGATGACGATGTCGACTGCGGAGCTCGCGGCGGCCTTCCCCGCCGAGTTCGAGTTCCTGCAGCGCACCTATGGGCTCAACGACCGCGCTGCGGCCGAGGGCCTGCGCCTCACCTGGGGAGCGGGCAACACCCGCGCCTGGGCGATGGCGACCATGCCCGGCTACGCGGGCACGTGGGTGGACTACGAGCGCGCGACCGTCGTCGTCGCGGTGGCCGGCGGACCCTCCGCCGTCGGTGCCGCGCAGCGGCGTGTCGCCAGCTCGTCGACCAACACAGCGGTGCCGACCACGATCGTCACCCGACCCTTCTCCTACGGTGAGCTCGTCGCCGAAGCAGCACGCCTGCAGCGTGTGGCCGACCCCGCCGAGCGCGGCGCCGTGAACGTGCGGATCGACGAGCAGAACAACGCGCTCGTGGTCGACGGCATGTCGCCGTCGGAGTCGTCCGCGAACTCCGGCGTCTCCTCGTTCGTCCGTGCGAACGGCGCGCCGCCCGTGCGGTTCGAGGACGGCACCATCGCCGACCCGGCCGAGGTTCGTGGCGGATGGGACGGAGCCCAGGGCGCCGGATGCACGATGGCGTTCACCGTCGTCAGCCCGTCGAACGAGCGCGGCGTGCTCACCGCCGGCCACTGCGCCGACAACGCGGTGACCACCAACGGCGTGACGCTCTCCACCGCCCAGTACCAGCGGTCGTTCTGGAGCCACCTCGGTGGCGCCGCCGACGCTGGCTACGACCGTCAGATCCACCAGTTGCCTGCCGGCCACGTCACGCTCGCCAACCTGCAGGCGCCGAACGTGAACATCACCGGCTCGTTCCTCCCGGCCGCCGGCAGCGTCATCTGCCGGTACGGCGCCGCCTCGGTCGCCCAGGGCCAGGCGGCCGCCTTCTGCACCACCGTCACCGGCTACGCGTACGACGGCTTCGTCGGCATGAGCACCGGTTGCATCTACGGCGACAGCGGCGGCCCGATGTGGGTGATGGGCAAGGCCGTCGGTGTGGCGGCGATCACCACCGACCCCACCTGGCCCGTCGACTCGTCGTCCACCTGCTACGCCGCCCCGATCAAGGACCAGTTGAACGGCACCGGCTACTACCTGCAGGACATCACCTTCGGCCACGGCACCGACTTCTCGGCCATCGGGCTGTTCCACCCGGTCGGCCAGCAACGCATCCTCGACACCCGGCCCACCGGCCCGCGCAGCGGTTCCTTCGACGTGTCGCTGAGCGGCGCGCTGAACTACCCCGATCTCGGTTCGGTCGCCCTCAGCGTGACGATCGTGCCGCGTGGCACGGCCGGCAGCGCCACCGTGTACCCGGGCGACGACGGCGTCGTGCCGCCCACCTACGACGTCAGCTTCGGTGCCTCGGCTCCCGAATCGAACCTCGTGATCAGCCGCGTGAACCGCTACACCAAGTCGGTGCGTGTGTCCGTGAGCGCGACGGTCGACGTGATCGTGGATGTGCTCGGCTACTTCTCCGACACCAGCGGCACCGTCGGCGCAGGCTCGGCGACTCGCGCGGTCGCGATACCGAGCGTCCGGCTGTACGACTCGCGGCCGATCGGCATCATCCCCTCCGGAGGCAGCCGTGACATCCAGGTGCGCGGTGTCGGCGGCGTACCGGCCACGGCCACGTCGGTCATCGCCAACCTCACCGTCACTCGCCCGAGCGGCTCCGGTTGGTTGACGGCGCACGCCGGCGGCACCACGGCACCTGGCACCTCCAACCTCAACTTCCTGTACGGCCAGACCAAGGCCCGCCTCGCCGTCGTGCCGCTGGACGCGAGCGGCCGCATGCGGGTCACCGTCGGTGGGCCGTCGCAGGCACACGTGATCGTCGACGTGCAGGGCTACCTGGAAGCGACGACCCCGACGGTCGACACCGGTCGTACGTTCGCCACCGACGGTGCGGGCGGGCGACTGCTCGACACGCGCGGTGGTCCACTCGTCACCAGTGGTTCGTCCGTGTGCACCGACGTCTACGCCAACCGCACCGCCGCCGGCGGGGGACTGCCTCGCGACAGCCTCTCCGGCGTGTGGCTGAGCGTCACCGTCACCGACGCCGCGGGTGCTGGCTACCTGGTGGTCGCTCCCGGAGGCCAACAGCCGGCCACGTCGAACCTGAACTTCGTCGCCGGCGAGAACCGGTCCAACGCGGTGTTCGTGGAGGTTCCCTCCACCACTGACGGCACGGTGTGCTTCATGGTCGCCACGGCGAATGCGCACGTGGTGGTCGATGCCATCGCATTGACCGTGGCGTAGGGGTACGACTCAGAGCTGGATGATGCCGGCGCGCGCGCCGGCCGCGACCGCGGCGCTGCGCGACTTGACGTCCATCTTGTTGAGGATGTGCTGCGCGTGGTTGCGCACGGTGTTGACGCTGAGGAACATGCGAGTCGCGATCTCGGCGGAGCTGAGGCCGCGGGCGATGTGCTGCAGCACTTCGGTCTCGGTCTTGGTGAGCCGTTGCAGGTGCTGACCCTTCTCGACCACCAGGTCGAGGAACTGGCGCGTGACGCGAGGGGCGAAGGCGGGCTCGTTGTTGATCACCGCGCGCAGGCCGAGCACGAGATCGGAGATGGTCTGCTCCTTGAGCAGGTAACCGTCGCAGCCGGCCTCGAGCGCGCGGCGGATGGAGAGCTCGTCGCTCCACGCGCTGAGCACCAGGATCTTCACGCCGGGCAGTTGCTTGCGGAGGCGGGGCACGAGGGTGAGGCCGTCGAGCCCGTCGGCGAGACGCAGGTCGAGCAGCACCGCGTCGACCGCCGGGTCGTCGAGCAGGAAGTGGTCGAGGTGCCGGATCTGCGTGATGGTGTCGACCACCGTGATGTCGTCGACCGCGTCGAGCGCGGCCGCGAGCGCGTCGGCGACCATCCCGTGGTCCTCGATGATGGCGACCCTGATGCTCACGAGTGGCTGCCAGGAGCGCCGGTGGGAGCGGTCGGCGCGGTGGCCGCGGTGCCGGCGAGGAGGTGCATCTCGTCGCGCAGGGAAGCCGACAACTCGGCGAGGATGGTTGCGGCGTGGTCGAGATGCGAATGCGCCGCCGGCGCCGCGAGCCCGCGTGCGAGCTCGATGCGCAGCCCGATTGCCATCGCTGCAGGGATGGCGCGATCGTGCAGCCGGTTGGCGATCTCGATCCGTTCCGACCGCGTGGTGTCGGGCGTCAGGAACACCAGCCGTGTCGCGCTGTCGGCGTCGACGAGCACCTCGGTCGCGCCGTCGGCGCACGCGCTGAAGTCGTGCAGGGAGCGTCCGACTGCCGCTGCGCCCAGCCGGCCGACCGCGTGATCGTTCAGATGAATGATGTGGTCACCGTCGCCGGCGACGATCAGCACGGGCACCGGCGCGGCGAGCATCACCGACTCGGCCACCTCGTGAGGTGCTGCCGAGCGCTGGTGCCGCGCGCCGACCTCCTGGTCACCGACCGAGGTCACGCAGTTCCTCACCGTGAAGCACTGTGCGCACCGTACCTGATCAGGCACGCATTCGCGCCGACTCTCAGCGCGCGACCGGTGAGTCGCGTGAGGTCACCAGAGCGTGGAGGTCGGCGCGTGCTCCGCGTCTCGCGCCGCTCCGTGCAGCAACGGCGCCACCTCTCGGCGAACGAGCAGCACCAGTTCGTCGGTGCCGCCGGTCGAGCGATGCAGCGACAGCGACAGCGGGCCCGTCTCGCCGGCCACGTGGACGAGCGGTGCGGCGACTGCCGCATCGGCGGCGGCGGCGCGGAACCAGTGCTCGATCAGGTCGCCGTTCTGCTCGGCGCCGCGGTCGAGGTAGCGCCACACGAAGTGCCCCACCCACGCATCGGCCGGCCGGCCGACCATGGCCGACACCTTCTCGCTCGCCGCGCGGACTCTGCCGTCCTCACCGACGACGGCGACGCCTTCGTCGATACCGCAGACGATGAGCGACAGCCGTTCCAGCAGACGCTGATGCGTGTGCTCGAGGCGGTGCAGGCCGACGGTGCTGGCGCGGCTCTCGGCACGGTGCCGCCGAGCCGACAGCAGCATCGTCGCCTGCTGTGCGAGCTGGAGCAGGCCCTCGCGCTGCTCGATCGTGAGCTCGCGGGGCTGCATGTCGAACACGCAGATCGTGCCGAGCGCGTAGCCGTCGTCGGTGCCGATCGGCGCACCGGCGTAGAACCGGACGCCGTCGGCGGCGCGCACCACGTCGAAGCGGGCGAAGCGATCGTCGGCGGTCGCGTCGGGCACTTCCAGCAGGCCGCTCTGGCAGATGGTGTGCGAGCAGAACGCCTCGCTGCGATCGGTCTCCGTCAGCTCGACACCGACGCGCGCCTTGAACCACTGGCGCTGCTCGTCGATCAGGCTGATCACGGCAGCGGGAGTGCCGCACAGCTCGGCGGCGCGGGCGACGAGGCGATCGAAGTCGGCGTCCGGAGGCGTGTCGAGGATGTTGGTGGACCGCAGCACCTGCAGCCGCTTGGCGTCGTCGACGGGGATGGGGAACCGACCGCCGAAGTGTGCTCGCGGCACCGTCACCGGCTGCAGCGCGTCGGCGGGCGGCCGAGCAGCTGAGTAGAGGAAGCCCTGCGCCTTCGTGCATCCGAGGCGGAGCAACGCCGCGTGCTGCTGGCTGGTCTCCACGCCCTCCGCGAGCACGCCGAGGCCGAGCTCCGATGCCACCGTGAGCACCGCCCGCACGATCGCGCGGTCGAGCGGGTTGCTCAACATGCCCGCGACGAATCGTCGGTCGATCTTCAACAGGTCGAGGGGGATGCCGCGCAGGTACTCGAAGTTGGCGATGCCGGTGCCGAAGTCGTCGAGCGCCAGGCGCACGCCGTGCCAGTGCAGCAGCTTCAACCGATCGGTGATGCGCTCGAAGCCGGTCATCGTGTCGGCTTCGGTGAGCTCGAGCAGCAGCATCGAGGTGGGCAGGTTGCGGTCCGTCAGCGCCGCGAGCACCTCGCCCACGAACGTCGGGCTCTCCAACTGCACCGGCGAGATGTTGACCGACATGTACCGGTCGCCCCACTCACCGCGCTCCACCGCAGCGGCGACGAAATCGAGCGCCTCGGTGAGCATGATCATGCCGAACTCGTGGATCAGACCGCTGTCCTCGGCCAGTGGCACCCACGACGCGGGCGGGATGTCGCCGAGGTCGCGCGACGTCCATCGCGCCAGTGCCTCGAGGCCGACGATCTCGCCGGTGAGCAGGTCCACGATCGGCTGGAAGTGCGGCGTGATCTCGCTGCGCGCGTCGCCGAACCGCGACACGATCAACGCTTCCGACCGGTTCGCGAGGGTCGATCGCGTATCGGCGATCACGACCGAGCCCGCGCCCTGGCGGAGCGCGGAGCGCAATGCCTCGTCGGCACAATCGAGCAGGTGGATGCCGTCGCTCGATGAGCCCGACCACACGCCGATCGAGGACCGGATGCGGACCTGACCGAGGTCGGCCTCGATCGGCGCGGCGAACGACTCGACGATGGAGTCGAGCAGCGTCGGCGACCAGTCCCGGGCTGCGACGGCCACCATGAAGCGGTCGCCGGCGACTCGCGCCACCTGCCCGCGGCCCGCGACCACGGCGCCCAGCCGGTCCATCACCGCCCACAACACGCGGTCACCGGTGCTGCGGCTGTAGCCGAGGTTGATGGCGCGCATGCCGAGCACACCGACGAACGCACACACCACCCGATCGCCGAGCGCGGTGAGACTGGACGCGACGGTGCGCCATGACTCGATCGGCGGTGCGCCGAGCATCCGGATTGCCGAGTTGTCGCTCGATGCGCCGATGCCCCCCGCCGGGGTCGCGAGCGGGGTGAGCGCACGCGACGGGAACGTTGTCAGTTCGAGGATGTCCACGTTGGAGTATCGACCGATGCTCCCTTGACGCGCATGATGCATTCGCACCTTTCGCGCAGGTCGTGCGGCACACGAGTGCTCGTCAGAGCATGGCTCGCAGGAAGTCGAGCAGGGCGGTGGGGCCGAACGGCTTCTGCAGGAACGCGGCCCCCACCGGGAGCTCCGCCGCCGTGCCCTCGAACCGTTCGCGAGCGTGACCGGAGATGAACAGCGTGCGCCCGATGGGGTGCCCGAGCTCGGCGAGCAACGCGGGCCCGGGGAGGCCCTGGAGCGTCACGTCGGTGACCACGAGATCGAACTGGCGACCGTCGCCGTAGGCCACCACGGCCGCCTCGGCCGACGCGGCGGTGACGGCGCGGAACCCCGATGAGGTGAGCACCAGCCGGACCAGGTGAGCGATCTCTGCATGGTCGTCGACCACCAGGACCGAAGGACCGTCGCTGCCCGTCACTGACCTTGACACTAATCGGACACGACAACCACCGACCGCCACGGAGCGTACGTGTACGCTCTCATTGCGTCGCACCGGTCGGTGGCGCCGCAGCGCTGCCCATCACGCCGGCACAGGCGGGGAGGAATCGTGAGCGAACCCGAGGGGGCGATCATCCTTGTCGTCGATGACGACGACGACCTGCGCCGTCTCATGACGCTCGGCCTCGGGCGGCGGGGATACCGAACGGTGGAAGCTGCCGATGGCGAGGCGGCGCTGGCAGTGGTCCGGGCCACCGAGGTGGACCTGGTGCTGCTCGACGGTGGCATGCCCAAGCTCGACGGCATGGAGGTGCTCGCCACCCTGCGCAGCATGCCGCGCATGGCCACGCTCCCGGTCATCATGGTCACCGGACGGTCCGGCCTCGACGACCGCATCAACGGTCTCAGCGCCGGCGCGAACGACTACGTCGCCAAGCCGGTGTCGCTCGACGAGTTGGTGGCTCGTATCGAGGCCAACCTGCGCGGGCACCGCGTGTGGGTGGACCTGATGACCCAGCGCTTGAACGAGCGCAGCCAACTCGCCGCGCGCCTGGCCACCACACAGGGCTCGTTCGTCGACGTGGTGCGCCACGTGGTCGACACGCTCGGTGCCCTCCCGCTCGTCGCCGGCGCGGCGATGCTCGAGGTCGACGTGACGGGTCGGGCCGCCTTGCTCGCCGACAGCTCCGGCCACCGCCGGGTGCTCAAGGGTGTGGGTGCCGGGCTCGACCCGCTGCTCGCCGACGAGTTGGTCCGCCTGTCTCGTTCGGGGGCGTCCATCCTCACCAGCGACACTGCCCATCAGCTGATGGGGCCAGGGTCGGGTTCGGCGGTCGCCGCCACGGTCGGCGTCGGCACGTCGGGCACCCATGCGCTCGTGATCGAAGTCGACCCGGCCGCGCCCGACCAACGCTCGGCGGTTCGCGACATGCTCGGTCTCGTGGTCGAGCTGGCGCCGATGATCGAGAACATGCTGGCGTCGCGGCGTCGCGACGATGCCGTCACCGACCTCGCAGAGATCATCGGGCGGATCGTCGAGCAGCAGCAGTTCCACCCGGTGTTCCAGCCGATCGTCGACATCGACAACGGCACCATCGTGGGGTACGAGGCACTCACCCGTTTCGACGATGGGGTGACGCCCGACCAGCGGTTCGCGGAGGCCCGACTCTCGGCGATGGGGGAGGCACTCGAACTGGCGACGCTGCGCGCCGCACTCATCGACTCCGCCCGGTTGCCGGCCGGGCACTACCTCTCGGTGAACGTGTCGGCGCCGCTGCTCGCGCACCCGGAACTTCCCGGCATCCTCGACCTCGCCGGTGTCCGGCCGCTGTGCGTCGAGCTCACCGAGCACGAGCAGATCGACGACTACGTGCAGACGCTCGCCGACTTCCATGCACTCGGTCGCAACATCCGTCTCTCGGTCGACGACGCCGGTTCGGGGTGGGCGAGCCTTCGGCACGTGCTGGCGTTGCGGCCCGACTTCGTGAAGCTCGACCGTTCCTGGGTGGAGGACATCCAGGCCGATCCCGCGCGCCAGGCGCTGCTGCTGGGCATCGGCAGCTTCGTCGCCGAGCTCGGCGGGCACGTGATCGCTGAAGGTGTCGAGAAGAACGTGGAGCTGGCCGCGCTGCGCAGCGTCGGCATCCACCTCGCGCAGGGCTACCTGCTCGGCCGACCGGCGGACGCCGGTGAGCTCGTGTCGTGATGACCCGCTCGGTCGCCGGCCAGGAGAGGCGACCGACTCGAGTCATCGCGCGAGTGCGCGCGTCGGGTCCGCGGGCGCGGGCGCTGTCCGTCGCGCTGTCCTACGCGGTGATCGCCACTGCGTGGATCCTGCTCTCGGACCGTGCGCTCGGCGCCTTCGTGGCCGAGGACGACCTCGTCAGTTGGAGCGTGGCGAAGGGTCTGGTCTTCGTGGCCGTCACGTCGCTGGTGCTGCTGTGGCTGATGCGCCGCTGGTTCGGTGCGCTGCAGGCCACGCTCGACACGGCCACCGCGCACGAGGCGGAGGTGCACCGCCTCCGGCGCCTGTACGCCGCGCTCAGCCACATCGACCAGGCCATCGTGTGGGCGCCGACGCGCGACGACCTCCTCCGCAAGATCTGCTCCGTGCTCGTCGAGCACGGAGAGTTCCGGATGGCCTGGATCGGTTGGAACGACCCGGAGACGGCGAAGCTGGTGCCGGTGGCGGTGGAGGGCGATGAGCGTGGCTATGTCACCTCGGTGACGGTGTACACCGACGATCGGCCGGAAGGGCGGGGCCCGTCCGGCAATGCGTTCCGCGAAGGTCGCCCGTACGTCTCCAACGACCGCCTCACAGACGCGATCAGCCGCCCGTGGCGCGCCCAGAGCGTGGCCAGCGGGCTGCTGAGCTCGGCGTGCATCCCCATCCGTCTCGACGGCAAGGTGTGCGCCACGCTCAACGTGTACGCCGACGAGGTCGGCTTCTTCCAGGACAAGGAAGTCGCGCTGCTCACCGAAGCAGCGGTCGACATCTCGTTCGGTCTCGACAACCTCGCGCGCGACGAGGAGCGAGCGCAGGCACAGGCGGTGGCCCACAGCGAGCGGCTGTTCTCGGACTCGATGATCGAGAGCATGCCCGGCATCCTCTACATGTACGACGAGTTTGGCCGCTTCCTGAGGTGGAACAAGAACTTCGAGATCGCGTCCGGGTTCTCCGGCGAAGAGATCGCCGCGATGCACCCCTTCGACTTCTTCGAGTCGGCCGATCAGAGCTCGCTGCGGCAACGCATCGCCGACGTGTTCGAGCAGGGTGAGTCGCACGTCGAGGCGTCGTTCGTGCACCGCGACGGCACGACCACGCCGTACTTCTTCACCGGCCGCCGGTTGGTCTTCGACGGCAAGGTGTGCTTGGTCGGTGTCGGCATCGACATCTCCGAACGCGCTGAGGCGGAGGCTGCGTTGCGAGCCAGCGAGCAGCGATATCGCACCACGCTGGAGAGCATCCTCGAGGCATGCCAGATCGTCAGCTTCGACTGGCGCTACCTCTACCTCAACGCGTCGGCGGAGGCGCAGAACCGGCGCCCGAACTCCGAGCTGCTCGGGCGCACGATGCACGAAGCGTGGCCGGGCATCGACGCCAGCGATGTGTTCCTCCCGATCGCTCGGTGCATGAAGGAGCGCGTGCCGGTGCACCAGGAGGTCGAGTTCGTGTTCCCCGACGGGAAGCGGGCATGGTTCGACCTGCGCGTGCAGCCGGTGCCGGAAGGCGTGTTCTTGCTGTCGGTCGACGTCACCGAGCGCCACGAAGCGGAGCGCGCCCTGCGTGAACTGAACGAGAGCCTGGAGGCTCGCATCGCCGACCGCACCGCCGAGCTTCAGGCCGCCCTCTGGCAGGCGAAGGCGGCCGATCAGGCGAAGTCGGCGTTCCTGGCCACCATGTCGCACGAACTGCGCACGCCTCTCAACTCGATCATCGGGTTCAGCGGCCTCATGCTGCAGGGCCTTGCCGGACCGCTGAACGAGGAGCAGACCAAGCAGCTCGGCATGGTGCGCGGCAGCGCGCGTCACCTGCTCGAACTGATCAACGACGTGCTCGACCTGTCGAAGATCGAGCACGGCCAGCTGGATGTGCACCGCGAGCCGTTCGATCTGCGCGAGTCGGTGCAGCGAGTGGTCGCGTCGGTCACGCCGCTCGCCGCCAAGAAGGGGCTCCTGCTCGTCACCGACGTGCCCGGCCAGCTGCCGCCGATGACGAGCGACCAGCGACGCGTCGAGCAGATCCTGCTCAACCTGCTCAACAACGCGATCAAGTTCACCGAGGAGGGCAGCGTGTCGCTCGACCTCGCGGTGGTCGTCGACGACAGCGACGGGAACGAGACCGAGTGGGTGCGCATCCGTGTGATCGACACCGGCATCGGCATCGCGGCGCACGACCTCGCGCTGCTGTTCCAGCCGTTCCAACAGATCGACTCCGGACTCACCCGACAGCACGAAGGCACCGGCCTCGGGCTCGCCATCTGCCGGCGCCTGGCGGGGTTGCTCGGCGGCGAGATCGTTGCCGCGAGCGAGTGGCGCAGGGGAAGTACGTTCACCGTCACACTTCCGATGGAGAACACCCGATGAGCGCGACCATCCTGCTGATCGAGGACAACGAGCAGAACCGCTACCTCGCCACGTTCCTGCTCGAGCACCACGGCTACACCGTGCTCGCCGCGATCGACGGCGTGAGTGGTCTCCAGCTGGCGGAGTCGACCGTGCCCGACCTGATCCTGCTCGACATCCAGCTACCGCAGATGGACGGGTACGAGGTCGCCCGCGGGTTGCGCGAGATGAAGGCGACGCTCGATGTGCCCATCGTGGCGGTCACGTCGCACGCGATGTCGGGCGACCGCGAGAAGGCGTTCGCGGCCGGTTGCAACGGCTACATCGAGAAGCCGATCAACCCCGACACGTTCGTCGCCGAGATCCAACGGTTCCTGCCCAGCCCCTCGGTGATCGGCGACGCGCCATGAGCCACGTGCTGATCGTCGACGACAATCCCGACAACCTCTACTTCCTGGAGGTGCTGCTGCGCGGTCACGGGTTCGAGGTGACCAGCGCGCGCCATGGCGCCGAGGCGTTGGTGCTCGCTCGCCAGCGTCCGCCCGACTTCGTGATCTCCGACCTGTTGATGCCGGTGATGGACGGCTACACGCTGCTGCGCCACTGGAAGGCCGACGACGCGTTGCGGCACATCCCGTTCATCGTCTACACCGCGACCTACACCGAGGCCGAGGACGAGCGGCTGGCCATCAACCTGGGTGCCGATTCGTTCATCGTCAAGCCGGCCGAACCCGACGTGATCCTCGCCGCCGTCGATGAGTTGCGGGCGAAGGTGGCGGCCGCGCCGACGACGCCGCGCGAGCCGGCCGACGACGAGAAGGGGCTGCTCGAGGAGTACAGCGAGATCCTCATCCGCAAGCTGGAACACAAGTCGCTGCAGCTGGAGGCGGCCAACGCTGCGCTGCGCCAGGAGATCGAGGAACGCGAGCAGGCGCGGGTGGAGAAGCAGCGCCTGACGCAGGACCTCCGCGAGCGGGTGAAGGAACTTCGGCTCCTCTACGAGGCCGCGCGCCTGCTGCGCGACGACGACCACCTCCCGGCCGGCGACGTCATCGACCAGGTCGCCAACCTGCTGCCAGGTGCCATGCAGCATCCCGAGCTCGCCGCGGCGTGCATCACGCTCGGCGACATCGAGCGCGCCACGCCCGGGTTCCAGCGCAGCGCCCGGCACCTCGACGTGGAGTTCGTCACTGACGACGAGGTTCACGGCCGCGTGCGACTCGTGTACCTGGCCGACGTGCCGGGCATCGCCGCCGACGAGGATCCGTTCCTGCCCGAAGAGCGTCAGATGGTCGAGTCGCTGCTCGAGATGCTGCGCGTGTTCGCCGAACGGCGAGCGGCGCAGTCCGCAGCGCGATTGCTCACCGAACAGCTCACCATCGAACGCGGGCGACTGGTGTCGGCGCAGGAGATCGCCAAGATCGGCAGCTGGGAGGCCGACCTGGTCACGATGGAGGTGGTCTGGTCGGAGCAGACGATGCGCATCTTCGAACGCGACCCGGTGGTGTTCGGGCTCGATCACATGGCGTTCCTCGACCTGGTGCACCCCGAGGACCGCGACGCCGTGCTCGAGGAGTTCAGCCGCTCGTACAAGCTCGTCGACCCGCTGCAGATCGACCATCGAGTGGTGTTCCCCGACGGACGGTTGAAGTACGTGACCGAACGCTGGCAGGTGTTCCACGACGACCAGGGCAGAGCCACGCGTGCGCTCGGCACGGTGCAAGACATCACCGAGTGGGCGGAGGCCGAGAACGAACGCGTCCTCGCGGAGGAGTCGTTGCGCGAGAGCGAGGAGCGCTACCGCACCACGGCCGCGCAGCTCTCCAACGTGCTTGACTCGTCGCTCGATCTCATCTGTTCCTTCGACATCGACGGCAGGTTCCTGCGGGTGAACGCGGCCTGTCTGGCGATGCTCGGCTACACCGTCGAGGAGATGCTGGGCAGCCTGTACCTCTCCAAGGTGCTGCCCGAGGATCTGGCGAAGACCCGCGCCGCCGCAGCTGCCGCCATCGCGGGGCGCTCGATGCGCAACTTCGAGAACCGCTACCAGCGCAAGGACGGTGGGATCTGCGTCATCCAGTGGGCCGCGCACTGGTCCGCCGACGAAGAGACGATGTTCTGCGTGGGTCGCGACGTCACCGAGCACAAGCAGCTGGAAGCACAGTTCCTGCGCGCGCAGCGGATGGAGAGCATCGGCACGCTCGCCGGTGGCATCGCGCACGACTTCAACAACATTCTGGCGCCGATCATGCTGTCGATCGAGCTGCTGAAGATGGACGAGCACGACCCGATGCACCTCGACGTGCTCAGCACCGTGGAGCGCAGCTCGCAGCGCGGCGCCGACATGGTGCGTCAGCTGCTCTCGTTCGCGAGAGGTGTCGAGCGCGACCAGGTGCAGAACCAGTTGGGCGAGCTGATCAGGGAAGTGGAGAAGATCCTCACCGACACGTTCCTGCGCACCGTCGCGATCTCCGTCGACGTGCCCGACGACCTGTGGCCGGTGCAGGGCGACCCCACGCAGCTGCACCAGGTGTTGATGAACCTGGTGGTGAACGCCCGCGACGCCATGCCCAACGGCGGCTCGCTCACGGTGACCGCGCGCAACGTGCAGCTCGACGGGCACGAGCCGACGGTGCAGTCCGATGCGGCCGTCGGGCCGTATGTGGTGGTGAGCGTCAGCGACACCGGCACCGGCATGGACGAGCGGGTGCTCGACCGGGTGTTCGAGCCGTTCTTCACCACCAAGGAGGTCGGCAAGGGCACCGGGCTCGGCCTCTCCACCAGCCAGGCGATCGTGAAGAGCCACGGCGGGTTCATGGAGGTGACCAGCCGCCCCGGTGTCGGCACCACGGTGAGCTTCTCGCTGCCGGCCACCCCAGACCCCGTGCCCGAGGCGGCCGACGACCCGTCGGCGAAGCCGCCGCGCGGCCACGGCCAACCGGCGCCGGGTGGCCACGACGAAGCACCGTTGCGCCAGATCACCCGCCAGATGCTGGAGGCGTTCGGCTACCGGGTGCTGTTGGCCGCCGACGGCGCCGACGCGATCGAGACGTACCGCGAGCACGGCCGCGACATCGCGGTGGTGCTCACCGACATGATGATGCCCAACACCGACGGCCCCGCGCTGATCACCGAACTGCTGCGCATCGACCCGGAGGCCAAGATCGTGGTGGCCAGCGGCGTGAACACGCTCACCATGGTCGGCGAGGTACGCGCGCTCGGTGTGGACCACTGGATCTCCAAGCCATACGACGCCGAGACCCTGCTCACCACGCTGAAGGAACTGCTGCCCGATCCCTGACGGTCACGCCGGTTCGGCCACGCGCTCGCCACCCAGCAGTTCGCGTCGCAGTGCGACCAGCTTCGCTGCCGGCTCGGCGGCGGCCCACGGGTCCGACGCGAGTGCGCGCGAGTAGCTCTCCCACTCGCCGCGCACGCCGGCCAGGTCGCCACGTCGAGCATGCGCCCGCATCCGCAGCGCGATCAGCTCCTCGTGCCCGCCGAACACCTTCAACCCTTGACCGGTCGCCCAGAACACGCCCTCCACGTCGCCGAGCGCCAGGTGGTGAGTGGCCAGCTCGATCGCCGCGCCGATGGCGAGGAGCGCCAACGACGAGGTGATGCCTTCCGCATCGGTCCACAGGTAGCCGGTCCCGGTGAACGGCAGCCCGCCGAGCAGTTCCACGCCCGGTCGCAACACCTCGATCGCGTCGAGTGGTGCCAGTCCGCGTGCGTGCTCCACGCGCGCCTCCAACAACTCGGCGTCGGTCACGACCCGCGGGTGGAGTGGCAGGTCTTCCGTGAGCGTGCGCGTGATCCACTCCTCGCCCTCGGCGGGCGCGAGTGCCCGACCCATCGCCCTCCGGGCATCGCTCACCACGTTGGCGAAGGTGGCATCGCGCACATCGAGATCCCACAGCGCGGTGCGCGCTGCCGTGCGAGTCGGCCGTTCACGATGCTGGCTCAGCCACACGATCAACTCCACCGCCTTCGAGCGTTCGCAGGCGACGATGCGTCCCTCGTTCGACACGACCTCGACCGGCCCGAGCACTCGCACCATGAGCGCCCACTCCGGCTCGACGAACGGCGCGCTCCACTGATCACGACGATCGATCGGCACCACCTGCGCGTCCGTCACGAGCGAGTCGTTCGCTCGATCGAGCAGCTCGTTCACGCGCGCCACATCTGCCGCGTCGAGGCCGACCGGGAACACGCGCACGCCGAGCGGCTCGAGCACATGGCCGCCGCCGACGAACGTGAGCTGCCACGGACGGACGGCGTCGTCGCGCACCTCGCTCTCGCCCCGACACTCGAGCACGAGTGCCAGTCCACGTCCGCCGGCAGCGGCCGCGCTCCACTCACCGAGCTCGAGCGCTCGGGGCGTCGCGGTCGGACCGTGCGCGGCGATGATGACCGCCGGTTCCCACGACTCGCCGCCGGACCCAGCCGCGCGCAACCCGAAGGTGGTCGCGCCGCGAGCGAGCAGCGAGGTGCTACCGAGGGTGATCGCTGCAGCGTCGAGCGCGGCCTCGAGCGAGTCCACCTGCTCGCAGTTCGTCCCGTGCAGCGTGGCGTCGTCGAGTCCCACCGTGAACAGGCGAGTGGCGTCGAGGAACGGAGAGGCGGCAAGGGAGGCCGCCAGCGCGCGGAGGATCGCTGCCGCATGCGGTGACTGCACCAACAGCGTGCCGACCGCTTCCAGGTCGACGAACAGCTCGCCGCCGTCGTCCACACCACCCACGTGCACCAGGGCCGGGCACGGCTGTGCGCTCAGCCGTGCCCGCGGTGCGAGCATCGAGAGCGAGGTCGATGCGTCGAGCACCCAGGTGTTGGCGTGCAGTTCGAGTGACCAGTCGGCCTCGTCGGGAGTCGCGGCGCCACGCAGGAACAAGCGGATCTCGCCGTTGTCGTGCATCACCACCGCGTGCACGGAGGCGGCTTGCGACGCCAACGACGGTGCCGCCGCCCGCAGGGCGAGATCGAGGCGAGCGAGCCGCTCGGCCGCGCTGAGGGAACGCAGCAACAGTTCGGTTCGCGCCTGCGCAGCGGTGGGTGTCGACAGGCGTGCGCCCACCGATGCCGCCCGCAGTTGCCGCCGCCGCCGGGTCTCGAGCAGGCCGACCGCGCCTCCGGCGAGCATGAGTGCGGAGCCGATCCCGGCCGCATACGGCAGCACGCTCGACGAGTGGGCAGGCGCCGGCACCACTGCCGGCGCGGTCGTCGATGCCGGCACGGTCGTCGATGCCGGCGCGGTCGAGCGAGTTCCGGGCGGCGGGGGAAGGTCGTCCGCAGGACCCGTGAAGTCGACCGCAGGCGTCGGCTCCACGAGTGCGGGTGGGTCGAGGGTGGGAGGGTCGAGGGTGGGTGGGGCGACTACGGGTGGGGCGACTACGGGTGGGTCGCCCGCGGGTGGGTCGACACCCGTGTCGGTGAGGATCACCAGCTCTCCCGGGATGATGAGCGCGGGATCGTCGTGACCGAGCAGCTGATGGTTGAACGACACCAGCGACTCGGTGTACTCGAGCACCTCCCGCGGGGTTGCCGCCCGTTGCAGGGTGCTGGTCAGGTGCTCGTCCGCGATGTCCCAGTAGCAGTCGCCGGGCACCACTCGATGTGCAGGCCCGAGCGGCGTGATCACCGCTGCCTCGTCCGGCAGCAGCACGGTCATTCCCGCCGGGAACAGACCGCCGGTCCACTCGTCGCCCGCGGGAGTGAGTCGCCCTCGATTGAGGAGGATGATCGAGTCGCGCAGCGATGGCGAACCTGCCGCCGCGGCCAGCGAGTACGGCGTCTCCCGACCCAGCGCGACCACGGTTGTGCCGCCGCCGTCGACGGACGTGATCGCCGGCGGCGTGTGCGACACGACCATCGCCGTCGATGCCTCGCGAGCGATCACTGCGGTCGGCGCCGACCCCGTGAAGAGAGTCGCGGTCGCCGTTGCCGAGACGGCGGTCGCAGCGACAGCACGGACGAGTTGTCGCACCCAACCTGCGGGGCCGGCCGGCAGTGGTGCGAGTCGTACCCGGCCGCGACCGAGTCGCCAGGCGACCACCTGCCACAGCTCGGCGAGTGCCGTGCACGCGAACCATGCCCACAACAGCGTGAACACCGCGACGCCGACCTGGATGACGACCTCGCTGTCGACTCGACGCGACCGCCACGCGTCGCGCAGCTGTGCGGCGGCCGGGAGCGGCGAACCCACCGAACGGAACACGATCCACGGCACCCCCACGAGCAGTGCCGCCAGCACGAGCAGCGCCGCCGAACGCAGCACCGCCCGACGAACACGATTCATCACGCCGCTCCTTCAGTCGGAGTACGTCACCCGGGCGATGCCCGAGGCCCGTACAGTCATGGTCGTCAGTCCACCGAGCACGAGGAACACGGTCGTGCGTCGCTCGGTGACGGACACACGCACGAAGTCGCTGCCCACCACCACGTGCACGTCGTGCTCGGGAACTCCTGCACGTACCGCGAAGTCGACGGCGGCATCGCGTGCGAGGTCCGGATCGAGACCACTCACCGGCGTGGCGGTCGACACCGCGGCGCGTGCGGACGCCTCCGCCGTGTTCGATGCGTGCCGGCGAGCTGTCATCGCCCGGCCACCGTCGACGACCAGTCCTGCTCCCGCCAGCACGATCGTGAGGAGCATCACCATCACCACCGAGACGGTGCCGCGATCGCCCGTGCGATCGCCTTTGCGCCGAGCGGTCACTGCTGGTACCTGTCGACCGGTTGTGTGTCGCGCGCGACCACGGTGCGCACACCTGGCGTCCACACACCGGTGAGCGCTCGGTTGTGCACGACACACGACAGCTCGACGGTGACCGATCCACCACGCCAGGAACCCTCGGGCGATGGCTCCCACGTCAGCGAGACGCGCGCGCCGCCGTCACAGCGAGTGTCCAGGGTCGACGACGCTGCCATCTCGCTCGCCGCCAACCGCGCCGACCCGGGGTCGGCCGCCTGCGACGCTGCTCTCGCCGCCGCCTGCGCGGTGTTCGTGACCTGCGTCGCTGCGGCGTGGAGCCGCCCGACGAAGCCGAGGAACGCGAGCGCGACGACGCAGAACACGACCAACTGCATCATCTCGACGGGTGTGGCAATGCCGTCGTCGCGACGCCAGCTCGCACCGTGACCGCCGATGGTCTCATGTCGGAGGCAGCGAGCGTCCATCACCGCTCCTTCGGTGCCGACTCGGTGACGCTGGTGGTGAATCCTGCGGCCTGACCCAGGAGACCGGGCGTGCGTCCCGACACCGTGATCGACACCGTCGTCCCGTCCGTGCACGAGACTCGGATGTCGTCTGCCCACGATCCCGCGGTGCGTCGGACCAGCCGAGTGGCGGCCTCGGTCCCCTCGGTGCAGTTGCCGTCGAACGCAGCTGCGACGCGGGCGCCCTCCGCCGCCGCCTCGTCGAACACGTTGCGGGCGTGCCAGTACGTGGCTGCCTCGAAGATGACCAGGATCGTGAGCAGCAGTGCCAGAGACCCGAACAACATCGGGATCGACGCGTCGACCGCGCCAGGGTCGTCGTGCTGCATGACTCAGGGCGCCACGGGATCGGGGACGCTGTCGCGCGCCTGGTTGAACTTGGTCGTGAAGAACGCTGTCGCGGCCATGGCCACGACGATGCCGACCGCCAACCAGATCATCTTGGTCACGGCCTCGTCGACGCCGTCGTCGTCCCGTCGCTGCGTCCACGCCAGCGTCAGACGCGATCGCGCAGTGACACACGACAGGTGCACCCGCACCGCCATCACGAGCAACTGTTCGTTCATCTCCTCGATCCTCCACTTCCGTTCTGGCCGGCCTCGGCCCGCCTATCCACCGAACGCCTCGTTGATGCGGTGCACCAGCGGGTAGGCGAGGAACACGACCGTCGCCACCACGAAGCCGACGGTCGGGCCGGACAGGTTCGCGTTGGCCTTGTCTGCCTCGCGTTCCAGTTCGTCGAGCGCCTTCGCGCGCATCGAGGCGGCGAGCGTCTCGACGGTCTCGCGAATCGCAACTCCCTGCGTCCCCTGTCGTTCGACCGACGCGGCCAGCTCGGTGAGCTCGCTGATGCCGAGGCGCGCCCCGAACTCGTCGAGCGCGTCCCACACGGCAAGACCACGCTGGGGTGCAGCGTGGAGAGCGGCGCGCAAGGAGGCGAAGGCATCGCTGCGGCCCACCTCGAGCGCGAACCGGATCGCTTCCTCGACGCTCTGGTCGGTCGTCAGACCGACCGCGACCAACTGGACGAAATCGTTGGCGACCCGTCGCGTCTCACGATGACCGCGCTCCACCTGTGCCGCGATGTCGTACACGACCAGGCAACCGGCGAGCACAGCGATGAGCACCGCAGCCATCGGCGACAGCAGCGACACCGGCAGCACGCCGAGCGCGGTCGACGCCGAGAGGACTCCGAGCGCGGCGAACAGGGTGCCGCCAGTCACGGAGACCAGTCGGCTGATCACCTCGAGCAGCGACAGCCCGGCCACCTCGAGTCCATCACCGAATCGACGCACCACCCATCGGCCGGGTCCACCCGCGGCCAGGGTCCGGACGACGTGGTCGCGACCGGTCGATCTCGTATGCCCGGTGCCCGAGGTAGGCCGGCCGACACCGTGCAGATGCGCGCGAGCCGCGGCCAGCGACCGTGGTGCTCGATGCACGGCCCGCGCCGCGCACCAGAGGCCACCCGACGTGAGGAGTCCCGCCGCCGCGCCCACCTGCAGCGGGTTCATCGAACCACCGCCGACCTCTGCGCGAACCGGTATCGATGTGGGTCGTGGGAGCGGCAGAGCGCGCGCATCCACAAGAGGCACCCGGCCCACATGCTCAGCGGAACGAGGAGGAACAGTTGCCCCTCGGGCCGGTCGTACGGTCGTAGCAGTTCGCCGCCGGCGAGCCGCAAGTAGGCGATGAGCGCGGCCCCGATGACGACGAGGCGCTTCATGCTCGATCGGTACACCGCGCGAGTGCGATCGATCCGCTCGCGAGCGGCCACCTCCGAACGGGCCGCGAGCGCGAGCGCGTGGACGCTGCGGTGCAGGCGACCGGGGCTGGTGGAACCGCCGATGACGAGACGGATGACTGCCATGGCAGCGTCCGCTGTCGGGTGCGCCAGATCCTCGGCGAGATCGGTGAGCGACTCGTCCGTGGGGAAGCCCTGCTGACGTCGCCGGAGGAAGGCGGTCAGTGGCGCGGAGAGCGCAACAGGGGGCCGCATGGCCACCCGTTCGAGGGCTTCTTCGACGCCCATCGACGAGCTGCGCAGCGTGTCGCGCAGATCTTCGAGCCACTTCGCGAGTCCGTCCACGTGATGTCGATCGAGCTCGGCCTGCCCGTCGTGCACGAGCGTGTTCCAACACATGACGAGGGCGCCCGCTGTCAGCGCGAGCAGCGGCCAGCGAGTTGCGAA
This sequence comes from uncultured Bifidobacterium sp., assembly GCA_964632715.1. Lineage (GTDB taxonomy): Bacteria > Actinomycetota > Acidimicrobiia > Acidimicrobiales > Ilumatobacteraceae > UBA668. The sequence goes on from CAZWCU010000023.1 coordinate 20,134, forward strand.
CAGCACCAGGGCAGCGGTCGCGAGTGCCAGCGACCAGCGGCGAGAGTCGATGCGCTCGACCCGTTGGCTCCACGCGGCTCGTCGCCGCGGGCGTGGGTCGCGCCGTGTGCCCGCCGCGATGGCGAGGCCAGCTCCGGCGAGCAGGCCACTCACCGCGGCGGCCATTGCGCCCGCAGGCAGCGTGGCGTTCATGCGACGACTCGTCGGGGAGCGACCGAGGGGCCGGAGTGGCGACGAGGGTCGACGCCGGGGAACCACCAGTGGGTGGAGAACTCCGGGCATGCCGACCGGAGACGCTCGAGCATCGCATGCTGCGGTTCGGACGCGGGCCGCGCCCGACCGTCTGCGGAACCCTGCTGCGGGCAGAACAGTCGATGCACGATGAAGCGAGCGCCGTCGTCCTCCGTGGACGGCGCTGCGATCTCGGTCACGTACCGACCGGCTGCGTTGTCGCCGGCGACGTGCACCACCAGATCCACGCTGCGGTACACCTGCCACCGAGCCATGCGCAGCTCGACACGATGGTGCGCGGCGATCAGTTCGGCGAGGCGTTCCAACCCGTCCTTCGCGGAGCCTCCGTGCACGGTGGCCATCGCGCCCTGTCCGATCGACATCGCCTGCACCAGGGCGCCACCTTCTGCGCCTCGCACCTCGCCGACGACGATCCAGTCGGCACGCGTGCGCAACGCCGGCACCATCACGTCGTGACACGAGATGCCGATGCCGTCGGCGGTACCGGGCACGCGCGCCTGGTACGCGTGCACGTAGCGATGCGTGCCCATCCCGGCGATGTTCAACTCGAAGTCGGTCTCCACCGTCACGATGACTGCCCGACGGTGCACCTCGCCGACCAGCGCGCGCAGCAGCGTGGTCTTGCCGGAACCCATCCGGCCGCAGATCAGCAGGTTCAGCTCCGCTGCCACCGCCGCGCGGAGCAGCGCCACCGCGCCCTCGTCGAGCATGCCGCCCGCTGCCAACTCGTCGAGCGAGAGGCCCCGCGCGGCGGCGCGGCGGACGGCGATCAACGGACGTTGCACGACGTCGAAGCCTTCGCCGTGGAAGCGAACGCCCGGCTCCAGCTCGAGGTCGACGAACGGGCTCTCCCTGTTGAACGGACGCCGACGCGACGTCGCGGTCTCGTAGATGATGCGCTCCAGATCCCTGTCGCGACGCACCAGTGGTGCGAGCAGCTGGATGGAGCCGTCCCGGCGTTCCACGCGAACGGGGTCGGCCCCGAACACGAGCACATCGGTGACGTCGGGATCGCGCAGCACCGTCAGCAACCTGGGCAACCCGAAGATCCCCGAGATCACCATGTCGACCAGCGAGCAGCGTTCGTGCGCTTCGAGCGGCGCGACCCGAGCGTGCAGCCGCTCCTGCTCCCACTCCGGCATCACGACACGCTCGAGGATGTCGCGCGTCACCTCCTCACGCAGGTCACGTTCGTCGGACGACTCGTCGCGACGTGGCACCGGCAAGCGGTCGCCCCACTGTCGGCGGATCTCGGCGACCAACTGATCCAACTCCTCGTCGTTCACCGGTCGCGCTCCGCGTCGGTTGTCAGCGACTCGATCATCCGTGCTGCTTCGTTCATGACCGCGCTGTTGCGCAGCCGCCGGTCCGTGGGCGCTGCGCCCCGGTGGAGGAGGTCGACGGCGTCGGCCTCCCACGGCAGCCAGCCGGCGAGCCGGTCGGCCATCGCGTGCGTCAGCGTGGTGTGTGAGAACCGCACACCACCCGGCGCGTCGACGATGGCGACTCGCAGGTCGGCACCGACGAGGCCGGGGTCGGCAGGTGAGATCCGGCCACCCGACTCGATCCAGTCGGCCGTCGCGACCGCGGCGCTGACCTCGGGCGACGAGATCACGAGCACCGCGTCGGCGCTCCGCAGCAGCGGCCAGATGGGGGTTCCGGAACGCATGCGACCGACATCGACCACCACCGACCCGCGCAACTCACGCAAGGCGTGCACCCACGGCACGCGCGGGTGATGGCAGGCGAACGCCCTGAACGGATCGGCGGGAGCGGTGACCACACGCAGCGCGCCGACGACCTGCGCGGCCGAGTCGAACGCCTCGAGTGTGGTGTGCGCGCCCGATGCGAATGCGACACGTTCCAGTCCTCCGATGGCGTGCGGTGCAGTTCGCATTCGTCCGGCGAGCACGCCTCCCGCGGGGTCCGCCTCGATCAGCCACGCTCCACCGTCGCGCTCGGCGAGCGACGCGGCGAGCAGCAGGGCGGTGGTGGTCGCACCGACGCCACGCCACGAGCCGACGGCGACGATCATGTGGCAACCCCCGAGTCGTGACCGATCAGCAGCAACTGATCTGTAGCAGCGAGTTGTGCCACTTCGACGGCGAATTCGGAGGGGACTGCGAGGGTCACCGCGAGGTCTCCGTCTTCGGCGACCGCCACGTGCATCACCCGCACGGTGGTCGCACCGGTGCCGAGGGCCGCGTCGATGGGAGCTGCCAGCGCCTCATCCCCTCGCGACAGACCGTCGGGGAACCGGCCCTGATCGATGACCGCCCCCACTTCGTCCTCGCCGGGCGCCAGCTGCGGGCCCTCGCGCCACATACCGGTGACGACGAGGCTGCCCACTCGCAGGTCGACGGACGCCGTGCGACCGACCAGCGCCGCCAGCGATTCCGCCGGCACCAGCCCCTGCACACCCTGATCGAACGCCACGCCTGCGACCGTCAGGTCGTCCTCGCTGATCACTGCTCCCGCGGGCACGGCTCGGGCGACCTGCACGACGGACACCCGGTTGGCGGCGTCGGTGAGCGCCCACGCCACCAGCACGCCGGCGAGCACGACGAGTGCGGCGGCGAGCGCGAGCCATTGAGCGCGCACGCGGCTGTGAACTCGGGTGCGCGCGCTCACGAGAAGACCCCGCCGGACATCATCGCGAGTGCGCTGGCCCAGCCGAGCCAGAGCGCAGGACCGAACGCGATCTGCGAGCGGTGCGACACGACGCCGTACGTCGCGCCCACGGTCGCCGCAACGGCGATCGCCGCGGGTGGTGCCACCAGGGAGGCACCACCGGTGCTCGCGCCGACCACCGCTGCCATCTTCACGTCGCCCATGCCGATGCCCCGCGCCACGCGCACGATCATGAGCAGCGACCCACCGACGAGCAGTCCGACGACCGCTCGCACGATCGAGATCGGATCGAGCGTCGCGAGCCAGCCGATCGACGCGACCGCGAGCGCAGCGCCCAGGAGCCGATTCGGCAACCGCCGCTCGTGCACATCGACCAAGGTGGCCAGCGCTAGCAACGTCCCGACAGTCCCGATGGCGACTCGGGCGACGAGCGCAACGGGCGCAGTGGCGCCGATCGCGATCGACGTGACCACGGCCGCGACCAGCGCTCGCCGAGTGACGTGGTGCGCGTGCAACCAGGCCATCACGACTCGGTCGGTGGTGCTGCGCGGCGTCGGGCGCCATCCGGTGAGAGGGATCGTGTCGAGCCCGCCGCGTTGCATGGAGGGTTTGACCGACCGGAGTGTCGACGATGACGTCAACCGGTGCAGATTCTTTCGAGCCACACCTGCACTGGGCACGGCGAGTTCGAGGAAGCGGCAAGAAAGGCTGTCGACCCGGCAGAATGTGACCCGTGCGCGGCTTCCTTCGGGTCTCCCTCGCTGTGGCGTCCACAGCGCTCCTCGTGGTGGTGCCTCATGTGGGCGCCCCGCCGGCCCGCGCGCAGCTGCCGGAGATGGCGCCGTGTGTGGCCGATGCCGAGCTGGTGGTCGGCGTCACCGGGGCCAGCGTGCTCTGCACGCAGTGGACGCTGATGTGGCTCGGCTACCACCGCGGGCTGGTCACCAGCGTGTACGACCAGGCCACCTTCGACTCGGTCATCGCGTTCCAGCAGGCCAACGGATTGCGGGTCAACGGCCACGGCGATGCCGCCACGCTCACCGCACTCGGCATCTACTCCGGCGTCGACCAGGCGCCGCCGCCGCCCTGCCTCGCCGACGCGCCGGTCGCCCCCGGCGACCGCGGTGCGTCCACCGAGTGCGTGCAGCAGTCGCTCGCGACGCTCGGCATCTTCGGCGGCACGGTCGACGGCAGCTACGGCAACTCCACCCGCGACGCTGTCAAGAACTACCAGCTCGCCAACCCGCCGCTGTCGGCCACCTGCGTCGCCGACACGCAGACGCTCGCCCCCCTCGGCCTCTGGAGCGGCTTCACCACCGAGGCCGGCGTCGACCTGTTCAACAACGGCGCGTGGTGGCCGTCGCCGTTCCAGGCCGAACCCAACTGGCGGGTCGTGAACGGCATCCCCGTCTACGGCAACCGACGCATCTGCAGCCGGGAGAACGCCGACACCATCGCTCGCGAGTTCGCGAAGGACGGCGCCGACATCAGCACCCAGCAGTTCTTCATCTACATCGCGTCACGCGAAGGCGGCTGCGACCACACGTCGGTGAACTTCAACCTGGCCACGCGTGACGACAGCCACTGCACGTTCCAGCTGAACGCGCTGTCGGGCACCTTCCAGCCCAACGGCGAGCTCGGCCGTCGCGGCTGGAGCGCCGACAACGTGAAGGCCAGCATGCAGAACTGCGCCGATGCGGCCAGCGACCTGTGGGTGTTCTGCGCCCGCGGCCCGTGGACCCCGCCGTACAGCTGCGCGCCACCGTGGGAGGGCGACCTCGGCCCGGAAGGCGACGCGTAGCGGCACTCGCCCTGAGCACCGGATTCCCAGTGGGAGCGCTCGGGGAGCGCGGTAGTCTGTCGCACGTCTAGGAGAGGTGCCCGAGTCAGGTCGAAGGGACCGCACTGCTAATGCGGGGACCCCCTCAAAGGGGTCCGTGGGTTCAAATCCCACCCTCTCCGCGGAACCAACGGCCCGGCGGCTTCGGCCTCCGGGCCGTTGTCATTCTCCTGGTCGGATGCGCCACGGAATGCGCGACGAGGATCCACCACTCGACGTCACACATTTGACACACTGTTGCGTTTTCATGACAACAGGTGTAGACAGATCGTCATCTTGACGGCCGTGCGCGGCCACCGAGGCCCTCGGCGGGTCCCGTGAAGGGGTGACGAAGTGATCGACGACGACAACGACCAGTACGGTTTTTGGAAAGACGAGCCCACTCGGCCACTCGAGCGGATCACCGCACGGCGCAAGCCGGCCGGCCCGGCTCCCGTAGCCCCCACCCGTCCGCGGTCGCGTCCGATCGACCCGCAGGCCGGTTCCCGTCAGCCCGGCTCCCGCCAGCACGGCGACCACACGCAGCAGTTGCCCGTCGTTGGCGGACACGTCTCCGGCGCCGTCGAGTCCGTCCGTCGGGTCACCGCTCCTGTCGACCCGCTGCTGCGCCGCATCGGCGCGCTGGTCGTGGCGGTCGCCGTGTGCGTGCCCGTCGCCCTCACGCTGCGCGGCGGCGACGATCGCCAGGCACTCCAGCCGCAGAGCTCCACCGTGGTCAGCGGCAGCGAGTTCACCGAGTCCACTGCCGGCGACCCCGGTGCCCTCGTGCCCGCGTCCGAGTCGACCATCGACATCGATGCGTTGCCGGAGGCCATTCCGGTCAACACCACCTCGGCCGACGCGACGGTCGCTGCCGCCGGGTCCACCGATTCGGCCGACACCTCGTCCGCGCCGCCGTCGGCCAGCCAGCCGGTGAAGGCGATCGAGGCAGCCCCGCAGACCACGGCCGCGTGCAAGAAGTACGAAGTGGTCGCCGGCGACTACTGGATCCTCATCGCCAAGAAGGTCAGCGTCACGGTCAGCCAACTGCTCGCCGCGAACGGCGCCACCACCGCCACCGCGCTGTACCCCGGTCGCTCCATCTGCCTGCCGGCCAACGCGTCGGCGCCCACCACCGCTGCGCCGCCCACCACGGTGAAGGCCACCACCACCACGGTGAAAGTCACCACCACGACGGCGAAGGTCACCACCACCACGGTGAAGGCGCTGCCGCCGCCGAAGAAGAGCTACACCCGCGCCGAGGTGGAAGCCATCATCCGTGCGGTGTGGCCCGACCCCCTCGAGGACGAAGCGGTGCGCATCGCCACCCGCGAGAGCAACCTGCAACCCGGTGTTCGCAACTACTGCTGCTTCGGTCTGTTCCAGATCTACTACAGCGTGCACAAGGGCTGGCTCGCACAGATCGGCATCACCAGCGCCGAGCAGTTGTACGACCCGCTCGTCAATGCTCACGCTGCGTACACGCTGTATCAGCGAGCCGGCGGGTGGGGTCCCTGGAAGCTGTAGCGTTCCGTCCGCACACGGGGGTTGCGGTGAGCGTTGACGACATTTTCGATGCGGTCGCGGCCGAGCGCCTGGCGATCGCCGACCAGCTGCAGTCGCTGTCGGCCGAGCAACTGGCCGCGCCCTCGCTGTGCGACGGGTGGTCGGTGCATCATGTCGCCGCTCACCTCACCATGCCGTGGGCCGTCTCGGCCCCCACGATGGCGATGCGAGTGCTGCGCGCCCGGTCCATCTCGCGGGCCATCGACGGTGTCACCCACGAGCTCGCCCAGCAGCCGATCACCGAGATCATCGACAGCCTGCGCGCCAACGCGCACAACCGCAAGCACCCGCCTGGGTTGCCACGTGCGCCGCTCACCGATCTGCTCGTGCACGGTGAAGACGTCCGCCGCCCGCTCGGCCTGCATCGTGCCATCCCGATGTCGACCTCGCGCCTCGCGCTGCAGTTCGTCACCTCCGGACGCGACCGCGGCACCTACGTGCCGACCAGCCGTCTCGGCGGCCTGCGCCTGGTCGCCACCGACCAGGACTGGGCGTGGGGCGAAGGCGCACAGATCAGCGGCCGCTCGATGTCGCTGCTGCTGGCAGCGATGGGCCGCCGCGTCGCCCTGCCCGAACTGAACGGTGCCGCCAACCTGCTCGAGGCACGGCTCTAGGAATCCCGGTCGACACGAATCCCGGTAGCCGAAGCGCGGTGCTGCCCCTAGACTTGCGAACCGCAAGCGCTCGTAGCTCAATGGATAGAGCATCTGACTACGGATCAGAAGGTTAGGGGTTCGAGTCCCTTCGAGCGCGCTGAGGTCGGGCGGTCCTTCGGGGCCGCTCGATTGCGTTTTCGGCCCGAGCCGGGGCCTTGAGGTCGAGGACGACCCGTCTGGCGTGACCGTGCGCTGCGCTCCGCCGCTGTCAGGCGGCCCAGGCGCTGGGTGGGTCGTGGGTGGAGACGTGGCCGCCGGGGCGGGTGACGGTGAGTGTGCGGTCGGTTGCGAGGTGCAGGGTCCAGCCGCCTTCGTGGACCAAGTGGTGATGTGTGGAGCACAACGGGAGCATGTTCTCCAGATCTGTCAACCCGCCGAGGGTGTACCAGGTGACGTGGTGGATCTGGCAGTGATCGAACGGCACATCACACAGGCCGCATGATTGGTAGAGCACGCGCAGTGCGCGCCGTTGTGCACGGTTCGCCAACCTGGTCTCGCGACCGAGGAGCAGTCGGGTGCCGTCGGCGGCGGCGACTACGGGGGTGAGGGTGCCGATGCACGCCCATCGGCGGATCGTCTCGACGGGGAGTCCGAAGCGGCCGAGTCCGATGGTGCACACCGTGTCCGGATGGGCGTGTCCGTCGCGCAGTGTTGCTTCGTCGATCACCACCGTCACATCCGGCGCCCCACCCGTGCCGGCACCATCACCCTCCAACAACGCGACGAGTGCGAGCGCGGCCAGGTACTGCTGGCGATCGACCGGGTCGGTCGGGCAGTCGTCGGGTGTGGCGGCGGCGAACAGTCGCTCGACCGCGTTGCGCAACTTGCCTTCCATGCGGG
>CAZWCU010000024.1:0-27199 GCA_964632715.1 uncultured Bifidobacterium sp.
GTGTGGTCCAGATACTGGAGCGGCAGGTCGGGCAGCACAGGCGAGCGCCCTTCCACACCAGCCGCATAGAGCTCTACGAAATCGCTGAGCAGTAGCCGAAGCGACCAGCCGTCGACGGCGATGTGATGCAGCGTCAGCACGAGGAGATGCTCGCCACCTGCCTCTCGCAGAAGGAGCCCGCGCAGCTTTGGTCCTCGGCGTAGGTCGAACGGCTGGATGACTTCGTGCTGTGCCCGCCGCAGGACCTCCTGCCATTCTCCGGCGACGTCCTGGGCGGCCCATGGCAACGCGACGGCATCTGCGCCGACAACGACCTGCATCCACATGCCTGACTGCAAGTCGAACTCGAAGTTCGTTCTCAACGACTCGTGCCTGTGCAGCAGTCCCTCGACTGCGACGAACAGCGCCGACTCTTCGAGATGGCCGGATAGTCGCAGGGCGATCGGCAAATTGAATATCGGCAGCCCGGCCGCGAACTGGTCGACGAACAAGAGTCGTTGTTGAACCGACGAGGCGGGAATCTGCGTCCCGCGCTCCGCGGCTCCAACCGGCATAGTCGGCACGAACGCCTGGGACTCGCCTGACCCAACCAGCGAGGCGACGTGGCCAACTGTTGGTGTTTGGAAGAAGGAGCGGAGGTCGATCGCCACACCGAATGTGCTTTCGATCTTGGCCAGGACGCTGGTGGCGTGGAGGGAGTGACCGCCGAGCTCGAAGAAGTCGTCGTTGATCCCCACTCGCTCGAGCTCGAGAGTGTCGGCGATGATCCCGGCCACGGTCTGCTCCACCGGGTCCCGCGGACCGACGTACTCCGCTCCGGACGACGCCGCCGCGTCGGGGCGCGGGAGTGCGTTGCGGTCGATCTTGCGGTTCGCGGTCAGCGGGAAGGCCTCGACGGCGATGAACCGCGACGGGATCATGTAGTCGGGCACCCGACTCTGCATCCACGTACGGAGATCTGCAACTGCGGGCGACGAGTCCGGGTCCGAGTAGATCGGATAGGCCAGCAGACGACCCGCGGCGGCGCTGCCATCGGCGACCACCACGACATCGACCACCTCGGGATGGCTGCGCAGGGCCGACTCGATCTCGCCGAGCTCGATGCGGTGACCCCGAACCTTCACCTGGAAGTCGGAGCGGCCGAGGAACTCGATGCTGCCGCTGGGGAGCCAACGAGCGATGTCGCCGGTGCGGTACAGCCGTGCGCCGGGGTCGCCGGAGTACGGATCTGCCACGAACCGCTCGGCGGTCAGCTGATCGCGATCGAGGTAGCCGCGCGCCACCCCCGCACCGCCGATCAACAACTCACCGGGCACTCCGATGGGCGCGAGCTCACCGTTCGACGCCAGCACACGACACACGGTGTTCGCGATCGGTCTGCCGATGGGCACGTTCGCCCCGTGCAAGGTCGCGTCGTCGATGCGTTGCACCGTCGACCAGATCGTCGTTTCGGTGGGGCCGAACATGTTCCACACCGGTCCGCAGCAGTCGACCAGCCTGCGACCCAGCTCGACGGGCATCGCCTCGCCACCGCACAGCACCGTGAGCTGCGAGGAGCCGGCCCATCCCGTGTCGAACAACATCGACCACGTGGTGGGCGTCGCCTGCATCACCGTCGGTTCGGTGGCCTCGATCAGCCGGGCCAGCCGTCGGCCGTCGACGATGTCGGCATCGGACGCGACCACCACCGTGGCGCCCGCCACCAGCGGGCAGAAGACCTCGAGCACCGAGATGTCGAACGACAACGTGGTCACCGCCAGCAGCACATCGTCAGTGGCAATGCCCGGCTCCTGCAGCATCGACTGCACGAAGTTCACCACGCTGGCATGCTCGATCTCGACGCCCTTGGGTTGTCCCGTGGACCCGGACGTGTAGATCACATACGCGACTCCCCCGCCCGCCAGCCCCGACACATCCACCGACAACGGCTCCGCCGACATGGCAGCGATCGCCTCGGCGTCGCTGTCCACGTCGATCACCGTCAGGGCCGACAGGTCGAGACGGTCGTCGAGTGACCCAGCGGACACCACGACGACATCCACGCCCGCATCCGCGACCATGAACGCCAATCGGTCGGTCGGGAAGCTCGGGTCCAGCGGCACGTATGCCGCCCCCGCCTCCAGCACCGACAGCAGCGCCACCACCATCGCGATCGACCGATCCACGGCCACACCCACTCGAGCACCCGGCCGCACCCCGGCTTGCACCAACGCATGTGCCAACCGGCGTGAACGGTCGACGAGGTCGGCGAAGGAGATGGACTCGTCGCCAGATCGCACGGCGATGTCGCCTGCACGCTGCCTCGCCGTCGCCGCCACCAGTTGTTCGAGGCGCACCCCTGCCGCCGCCGGCAGCGCTCGGCCGAGCGACCACTCGTCGATCCGAGCCTGCTCGTCGGGTGGCATCATGCCAAGGCTCCCGACCGAGACCGACGGGTCGTCCAACGCGGACTCCAGCAACCGTCGCCAGTGACGCATCAACCGCTCGACCGTGGCACCCTCGAACACGTCGGCGTTGAACTCGACCTTCACCTGGGCGGCGCCGTCCACCTCCGTGACGGAGCACGCCAGGTCGTACTCGGAGGCGCCCACGGGCACGTCGAGGACATCGACGTCGAGCCCACCCATGGCGCCGTCGGGGACGGGCATGTTGTGCAGGATGAACGTGGCCTGGAAGACGATCGAGCGACTCAGGTCGCGGGGAGGGTGAATCGCCTCGACGATCCGATCGAACGGAACGTCCTCGTGTGCGAACGCGCCTCGCGCTGCGTGCTTCACCGTGTCCAGCAGTTCGGTGAACGGCCGGTCGAGATCGACCGGCGTGCGAATGGCCAGCATGTTCACGAACATGCCGACCACATCGTGGGTCTCCGCTTGCGGACGGTTCGCCGACGCCGTGCCGACGACCACGTCGTCCTGGTTCGACCAGCGAGCCAGCGTGGCCACGTAGGCGGCGAGCAGGAAGACGAATGGCGTCACACCGGCGTCACGAGCAGCGAGGTGCAACTGCGCGTAGAACTCCGCGCTCAGGTCCAGCCGGAAGTGGTCGCTGCGGAACGATTGCAGGGCCGGCCGCGGGTGATCGGTCGGAAGGTCGAGCACGGGCAACGAACCGTTCAACGTCTCGCGCCAGTACGCCAGCCGATCCGAGCTCTGCAACGAGTCGGCTTCGACCTGGGCATGCCACGCGGACCAGTCCGCGTAGCGAATCGGCAGGTCGGCGAGGTGCGGAGTGGCCCCGGTCACTCCAGCGGAGTACAGCTGGCCCAGCTCGGCCACGAGGCGAACGATCGACCAGCCATCGGATGCGATGTGATGCACCGTGACGGCGAGGACGTGCTCGTCGGGAGCCACACGGTAGAGCGCCGCGCGCAGCTTGGCATCGTGTCCAAGATCGAACGGTCGAGCGATCTCCTCACGAAGCGCCACGTCGAACTGACGCTCGTCGAGAGGGTCGGAGTGCACGTCGAACCGCACATCCACCTCGTCCGCGGGCACGATCTGCTGCATGTACTGGTCGCCGTCGAGCGCGAAGTTGGTCCTGAGCGTCTCGTGACGTGCGACGAGTGCGACGATCGACGAGCGCAGCGCTTCGACGTCGAGCGCTCCCCGCAGCCGCATCACCACCGGGATGTTGTAGATGGCCACGCCCGGCACGAGACGATCGACGAACAACAGACGGGCCTGCGCGGACGACGCCGGCGTCGGTGCGCCGGGCTCGATGGGGACGATGGCGAGCGCTGCGGCCGCCGAAGGAAGGGCGGCGACACCGGCGGCACCGTCGGAGTCGGCGAGAAGATCGAGCACATGATCCGCCAGCCGGTGAGCGCTCGGATGATCGAACGCCAGCGAGGCCGCGAGGGCAAGGCCGGTGCTGGCCCGCAAGCGGTTCGTCAGCTCCACCGACATCAGCGAGTCGAGACCGAGCTCGGCCAGCTCCTGATCGCCGTCGATCGGTGAACCGGCGGGGAGGCCGAGCACTCTGGTCAGCTGCGTGATGACGAACTCGACGGCGATCGCCCGGCGATGGGACGGCGCCACCGCCGCCAGCGCCGCCGCGAGGTCGGCGTCGCCGCTGTCGTGTTCGTCGTTCTCGCTCCGCTGCAGGGATGCCGCGAGCTCGCTGAGCAGTGCCGGAGGTGCACCGCCCGCCGCGGCGAACAGCTTCGGCCAGTCGATCGCCATCACGGCGACCTGCGGGCGGGTGTGCTCGAGGAGGTGACTCAGCGCGTCGAGCGCGGTGGCCGAGTCGAGCATGCCCACGCCGCGGCTCGCCATCCGCTGCTGCTCGCGATCGTCGAGGCGGGCGGCCATGCCCGCTTCGGCCCACGCGCCCCAGTTGATGCTGAGTGCGGGCAGTCCCTGTGAACGACGACGGCGCGCCAGCGCATCGAGCGCGGAGTTGGCCGCGGCGTAGTTGGCCTGGCCGGGCGAACCGAACAGCGCGGCAGCCGAGGAGAACAGCACGAAGTGGTCGAGATCGAGCGTGCGCGTGGCCTCGTCGAGCAGGTGTGCGCCGCCCACCTTCGGGGCCAGCACTCGCTCGAACCGCTCCCAGGTCTGCTGGCCGACGGCGCCGTCGTCGAGCACGCCGGCCGCGTGGAACACGCCGCGCAACGGCACCTGCTGGGTGGCCTCGGCGATCATCTGTGCCACCCCTGCACTGTCGGTGACGTCGGCGCGGACCACGCGCACGTCGACCCCCGCCGTCGTGAGCCCAGCGATCGCGGCAGCGGCTTCGGCCGATGGCGCACTGCGACCGGTGAGCGTGATGTGGCGGGCGCCCTGCTCGGCCAACCACGCGGCCACGGCAACGCCGAGACCGCCGAGGCCACCGGTGACCAGGTATGCACCGTCGTCGCGGATGGTCGCGGCAGACGGACGGTGCGTGACCACCACCTTGCCGATGTGGCGCGCCTGCGCCATGAAGCGGTAGGCGTCCTCGATCTGATGCGCCGGGAACGCCCGCAACGGCAGCGGCACTGCGGTGCCCGCCGTGATGTCGTCGGCGACGGCGTGCAGCGCGGCGCGGACGCCCTCGGGGTCGTCGACGAGGAACTCGGCGAGCTGGTACGGGTGGTACTTCCCGTTCGGCCGGACGGCGGCCGCCTGCTCGTCGGTCCAGATGCCCCGCTTGCCGATCTCCAGGAAGCGACCGGTGGGAGCGAGCACCTCGAAGCTGCGATCGATGAACTCGTCGGCCAGCGAGTTGAGCACCACGTCGATGCCCTCGCCACCGGTGGCGGCCATGATCTGCTCGGCGAAATCGAGTGTGCGTGAGCTGTAGACGTGCTGCACTCCCATCGCCGCCATCACCTGGCGCTTCTCCGCGCTGCCGACAGTGGCGTGCACCTCGGCACCGATGCGCTGCGCGAGATGGATGGCGGCCATGCCCACGCCGCCGGCGCCGGCATGGATGAGCACGCGCTCCCCGGCACGGAGCCCGGCGAGGTTGGTGAGCCCGTAGATCGCGGTGAGGTACGCGACCGGGAGCGTCGCAGCCTGTGCGAACGTGATCGACGCCGGCATCGGTGCCATCAGGTGTGCGGGCGTGACGACATGGCTGTCGAACGCCTCCGGCGCGATGCCGAACACGTGGTCGCCGACGGCCAGATCCCGAACGTCGTCGCCGACGGCCGTGACCACGCCGGCGCACTCGAGTCCCGGGTTGCCCGGGTTGCCCGGATACATACCCAGCACGTTGAGCACGTCGCGGAAGTTGAGGCCCGTGGCCCGCACCTCCACCGCCACCTCACCCGCGGCCGGAGCCACACGTTCGGACGACGCGAACGACAGCGCATCGAGCGAGCCGCGCTCACCGAGCACCAGCCGGTACGGCGCGTCGAGCGTGGGCTCGTCGTCGACGGTGGACCGCACCAGGCGAGCACCCAGCCGGCGCGGGCCGCGCAGCGCCACCTGGTCCTCGGCGTCGGTGTGCAGCAGCTCGGCGACGAGGTGGTCGACGGTGTCGGGTGCCGCCGCGATGTCGACGTCGATGCAGGTGCAGGCGAGCTGCGGCAACTCGTTGGCGAGCACGCGCCCGAGACCCCACAGGATGGACTGCTCGACGGACGGAGCTTCACCGTCGACCGATTGCCCGCCCTGCGTGACGAACCACATGCGACGCTCGGCACCCGGCGCATCGGCGAGCACGTGCGCCAGCTGCAACGCACCGTCGACCATCCGCTGCACGCCGTCGGGCGACTGCTCTGCGGCGAGCGCGGCCAGGTGGACGATGCCCACGGGGTCGGCGGACTCCGCGAGGGCCGCGGTGAGGATGCGAGCACGCTCGTCGGCAGGCGTGCGCGCGGGCAGCACCCGACAGGTCGCCGACCGTTCGACCAGCTGTGCCGCGATCGCCTCGGCGACCCCGTGGTCGTCGCCGAGGATGACCCACGACCGCACCGGCGCAGCAGCCTCCGCGCGCGGCCGTGGCTGCCACTCCAACTCGTACAGCGGGCGACGGGCCGTGCCAAGGGCGCGCTGCCACATCGCCGCCGAGACCTTCCGGGCTTCGAGGGTGTCGATGGTGGCGACGAGCGCACCGTCGGCCGCGAAGAGCTCGAGCCGCGCCTCGATGGTGGAACTGGTTGCATCCGGCTCGCCGATGATGGTGCCGACGCACCACACCGAGGTGACGCCGGACCGATGCACTTCGAGGCCGCGGATGGCGACCGGCACGAACATGCCGTCGGCGATGCCCGACAGGTCGGCGGTGACGGCGACGCCCAACACGTGGAAGCAGGCGTCGAGCAACGCCGGGTGCAGCTGGTAGCGCGTGCGATCGGCAACGCCGGCGGGCAGCGTGATCAGGCCGAGTGCGGCACCGTCGCGCCGCAGCAATCGCTCCAGCCCGTGGAAGGCGGGGCCGTAGGTGAGACCGACCTCGGCGAGCTGCCGGTAGTAGTCGGCGACGTCGACCTCCTCGGGGAAGCCGCCGATCAGGGCGTCGACATCGACGTCGGCGGGCGGTGCCTCGCGGCTGGCGGCGGGACGCACCGTGGCATGGGCGTGCGTGCGGCTGGCAGCGGCGTCGCCGCCCGCCGGCCAGCTGAGCACCTCCACGTCGCGGCCACCGCCGGGCTGATCGGAGACGACCGTCTGCACGGTGGCCGCACCATCGTCGGCGAGCACCAGCGGCTCGCGAATGGTGAGCAGCTCCAGCACGTTGCCGTCGGCACCGCCTGCGGCCAGGGCCATCTCCGCAAAGGCCGAGCCGGGCATCACCAGCGTGCCGGCGAGCCGGTGGTCGTCGAGCCACGCGGGCGAGCCGGCCGACACGTCGACCTCGTGCACCGTGGCGCGCAGCGGCGGCACCCGTGCCCCAGGGCCGAGCAGCGGATGGCCGCCGGTGGGGCGACCACGACGAGGCGTGGTGTCGATCCAGTAGTGCTGGCGTTGGAACGGGTAGGTGGGCGCGGGCACCTTGGCGAGCCCGTCGCCGTCGATCGCCCGCCAGTTCGGTTCGACGCCCGCGGCCCACAGCGAGCCGACCGCGTCGAGGATCTGCTCTCGCTCGGACCGGTCGCCACGACCCGGCCGCAGCGACGGGTGCAGACCCGTCTCCTGGCCGCGGATGCGCGCGATCATGCCCAGCAGCGTCGGCTGCGGACCGATCTCGAGGTACTGGTCGACGCCCGCTGCGACGGCCGACTCGACGGCGGCGGCGAAGCGCACCGTGGCGAGCACCTGATCGCGCCAGTAGGCCGCCGTCGCGAACGCAGCCTTCTCGGTGACGCCGGTGACGGTGGACACGAACGGCACCTTCGGCTCGCGCAGCGCCGCGGCTCGCGTGCGCTGGTCGAACTCGGCGACCATCGGCGCCATCAGCGGAGAGTGGAACGCGTGCGAGACCTCGAGCGGGCGGTACTTGACACCGGCATCGTCGAGGTCGAGGAGGATCTTGTCGATCTCGTCGCCGTCGCCGGAGATGACGATGTTGGTGGCACCGTTGACGGAACCGATCGACACCGATTCCCGGTGAGGGGCGATGATCGCCGCCACCGTGGCCTCGTCGGAGAACACGGCGACCATCTTGCCGCCGGTGGGCAGCGCGCCCATCAGCGTGCCCCGAGCCGCGATGAGCTCGGCGCCGGTGGCCAGGTCCATCACGCCGGCGGCCACCGCGGCTGCGCACTCGCCGATCGAGTGGCCGATCACGAGGTCTGGCGTGACACCCCAGGAGCGCCACAGCGCCGTCAGGCCGCACTGCAGCGCGAACATCGCCGGCTGCGTGTACTGCGTGAGGTGCACGAGGTGCGCCAGATCGTCGGGCCCGTAGAGCACGTCGAGCAGCGAGTGCGGCAGGTGCGGGCGCAACGCGGCGTCGCACTCGTCGAGCACCGCTCGGAACACCGGCTCGTGCTCGTACAGGGCGCGCCCCATGTGCGGCAGCTGCGCGCCCTGGCCGGTGAACACGAACGCGACGCGGGTGCGTGTCGCCGACGTGGCTGCGGTGACTCCGGTGGCGGACTCCCCCGGCACCCATGCCCGCAGGCGCGCCGCCGCCTCGTCGGCCGAGCCGGCCGTGACCGCGAGGCGCTGACGGAACCGGCCGCGACCTTCGTGCAGGGTCCAGGCCACATCGCGTGCGTCGTCGGCACGCTCGAGTGCGCCGGCGGTCTTCGCCGCCAGCGTGCCGAGCGCGACATCGTCGCGAGCCGACAACGCGACCACGAACGGCGCCGCCGGATGCTCGACGCGCGGCGCCGGCGCGGGCGCCTCCTCGATGATCACGTGCGCATTGGTGCCACCCCAACCGAAGCCGCTGACGGCGCCGCGCCGCACGTGCTCGCCGCGCTTCCATGGGTGCGCCTGTCGGGTGACCTCGATGGGCATCGAGGCCCACTCGATGTGCGGCGACAGCTCGTCGCAGTTGAGGTGAGGGGGGATCTCCTCGTGCTGCAGGGAGAGCACCGTCTTGATCACACCGGCGATGCCGGCCGCCGCCTCGAGGTGCCCGATGTTGGTCTTCGCCGAGGCGAGCAGCAGCGGGCGCTCCGGCGATCGACCCCGTGAGTAGACGGCGTCGAGCGCGCGCACTTCGATGGGATCGCCCAGGTGCGTGCCCGTGCCGTGTGCCTCGACGAAGTCGATGTCGGTGGGCTCCAGCCCGGACTCCGCCAGCGCGCGTTCGATGACTTCGCGCTGCGCCGGCCCGCTGGGCACGGTGAGGCCACTGCTCTTGCCGTCGTGGTTGACCGCGGCGGCGCGAACGACGGCCAGGATGCGGTCGCCGTCGGCTTCGGCGTCGGAGAGTCGCTTGAGCACCACCATGCCGCAGCCTTCGCCGCGCACGTATCCGTCGGCTTTGGCCCCGAAGGTGTGGCAACGCCCGGCGGGCGACAGCACGTGCAGCATGCTCAGCGAGATCATCGCCTGCGGGTCGAGCATCAGGTTCACACCGCCGGCGATGGCCATCCGGCAGCCACCGGTGCGCAGGCTCTGCGCGGCCAGCGAGAGCGCCACCAGCGACGACGAGCAGGCGGTGTCGAGTGCGATGGACGGGCCGCGCAGGCCCAGGAAGTACGACAACCGACCCGCGGCCACGGCCGGTGCCGCGCCCGTGCCCGAGTACGGGCTGATCTCCTCCGAGCCTCCGTACTCCATGAGCAGGTGCGAGTAGTCGAACGTGGAGAAACCGACGAACACGCCGGTGGACGAGCCCACGAGCCGGTCGGGAGCGACACCGGCATGCTCGAGCGCCTCCCAGGTGACCTCCAGCAGCAGCCTCTGCTGCGGGTCGAGATCGCGCGCCTCGACCGGGGCGATGCCGAAGAACGCTGCGTCGAACTGGTCGACGGGCTGGTCGATGAACCCGCCCTGGTCCGTGTAGATCTTGCCGGGCGTGTCGGGCACGGGGTCGAAGTAGGCCGCGTGGTCCCAGCGGCCGTCGGGAATCGTGCCGACGCCGTCGCGACCGGAGCGCAGCAGGTCCCAGTACTCCTCGGGCGAGTTCGCCCCTGCGGGGAACCGGCAGCCGATGCCGATGATCGCAATGGGTTCGGTGGCCGCCCGCTCGGCGCGTTCCGCTCGTGCTCGCAGGTCCTTCAGCGCCAGGAGCGCGCGGCGCAGCGCGTCGTCGGCACTCGTCCGCGACCCTCCTGCCACCTCGACTCCTGGTTCAGTATCCGGCATCGTCCAACTCTTTGAGCAAGGCATCCTCGACGTCGACGGGCGCCATGTCGAGGAGCGAATCCAGTGCATCCGTCGCGGTGTTCATGTTCTGTTGGGGCGGAGTCGACCCCGCGAAGTCGATCTCACCGGCGAGCAGACCCTCGACGTACTGCGCCAACTCGTCGAGCGTCGGGTGTTCGAACGGAATGGTCGAGGGTACCGAGCGATCGACCAGTGCGGAAAGCCGGTTGCCCAGCTCGACCGCCATCAGCGAGTCCATGCCCAGGTCGCTGAGGCCCTGGCGACCGTCGATCCCCTCCCCCGGATCCAGTCCGAGCACGGCCACCAGCTGCTCGGTGACCACCTCCCGTACGTGGTCTCGCCGGCGCTCGGGGTCGAGCTCGGCCAACTCGTCGGCGAGCCTGCGGCGCACAGCGAGGGGCACCGACACGATCGGCCCGCGTGACAGCTCGGTGAGCAGCGGCGGGACGGGCGTGGTGAGACTCGCGATCATCCTCGGCCAGTCGATGGTGAGCACTGCCACCTGCGCACGCGACTGCCCGAGCAGGCGATCCATCACGTCGAGCGCGGCGGCGGAGGCGAGGGCGCCGACACCACGATCCGAAAGACGCTTCCGCTCCCGTTCGTCGAGTCGCGACGCCATGCCCGCGTCGGCCCACGCACCCCAGTTGATGCTCAATGCAGGGAGGCCGGCAGCGCGGCGCGTGTGGGCGATCGCATCGAGGGCGTTGTTGGCGGCCGAGTAGCCGCTCTGTCCTGGTGCACCGAGCAGCGCCGACGCGGACGAGAAGAGCACGAAGTGGTCGAGGTCCAGCAGTCGGGTCGCCTCGTGGAGGAGCAACCCACCGATCAGCTTCGGGGCCAGCACACCGTGGAAGCGCTCCCACGTCTGTTGGCCGAGCGCGCCGTCGTCGAGCACACCCGCGGTGTGGACGACACCGCGCAGGGGCACGCCGTCACCGGCGGCGGTGGCCAGAGCGTGCTGCACCCCGGCGGCCGTCGCGATGTCGGCCTGGGCGACGTGCACGGTGGCGCCGGCGGCCTCCATGGCCGCGATGGCCGCGGCCGCGTCGGCGTTCGGCCGGCTGCGGCCGACCAAGGTGACGTGGCGCGCACCGTGCTCGACGAGCCAGCCGGCGACCACCAGCCCGAGGCCACCGAGGCCGCCGGTGACCAAGTAGGCGCCGTCGGCGCGAACGTGCGCGGCCGCCGGTCGGTGCGTGAGCACCACCTTGCCGATGTGGCGGGCCTGCATCATGAAGCGGAACGCGTGCCGGATCTCGTCGGCCGGGAACGCCCGCAGTGGCAGCGGCGCGGCGCGGCCGGCCTCGATCTCGTCGACGATCTCCTGCAGCAGCGAGTGGATGCCGCCGGGCTCGAGCAGGAAGTCGGCGAGGTCGTACGCGTGGTAGGCGCCGCGGGGGCGTGCGGCGGCGGCCTGCTCGGCCGTCCAGATGCCGCGCTTGCCGATCTCCAGGAAGCGGCCGGTGTCGGACAGCACCTCGAAGCTCTTCGTGATGAACTCGTCGGAGAGCGAGTTGAGCACCACGTCGACGCCGGCCCCGGCGGTGTCGGCACGGATCTGCTCGGCGAAGTCGAGCGTGCGCGACCCGTAGATGTGGCGCACGCCGAGCGCTTCCAGCACACGCCGCTTCTCGTCGCTGCCGACCGTGGCGTACACCTCGGCGCCGATGCGCTGAGCGATGAGCACCGCGGCCATGCCCACGCCGCCCGCTGCCGAGTGGATGAGCACACGCTCGCCCGCGTGCAGTCCGGCGAGTCGCTGCAGGCCGTACGCGGCCGTGAGCGACGCGATCGGCACCGTTGCCGCCTCCGTGAACGTGATGCCGGCCGGCTTGGCGACGATCAGATCGGCGCGGGTGACGACGTGGCTGTCGAAGGCTTGCGGTGCGATGCCGAGCACCGCGTCGCCGACGGCGAGGCCGACCACACCGTCGCCGACCGCGGTGACCACACCCGCACACTCCAGGCCGGGCATCCCCGGATCGCCCGGGTACATGCCCAGCACGTTGAGCACGTCGCGGAAGTTGATGCCGGTGGCGCGCACTTCGAGCTCCACCTCACCCGCGGCCGGCGAGCGGCGCACGAGCGGGAGGAAGGCCAGCGCGTCGAGCGACCCGCGAGCGGGCAACGACAGCTGGTACGGCGCCTCGGGCGGGATGCCCGTCGACGGGTCGACGGGTGTGAGCCGGGCCACCAGACGGTGCCGCCCTCGAAGGGCGATCTGATCCTCGCCGTCGGCACGAACCAGCTCGTCGGCCAGATCGGCGGCAGCAACGACCGCGGCCGGGTCGAGGTCGACACACGTGCACGCGAGGCGCGGCTGCTCGTTCGCCACCACGCGACCGAGGCCCCACAGCGTCGCGCCCACGACCGACGACGGCTCGCCCTCGGCGGACTGGGCACCGTGCGTCACGAACCACAACCGCACATCAGCCGCGTGCTCGGCGAGCGAGCGTGCCACCGTCAGCGCGCCACCCAGCGCCTGCTCGACCGAGTCGGTGTGGAGCGCACCGAGGTACGCAACCCCGACCGGTTGCGAGGCCCGCTCGAGCGCGGCCACGAGCGCCGCGGGCTCGTCGAGATCGACGACCGTGCACTCGGCGCCGGTGGCTGCGAGCGCACCGGCGAGGTCGCCGGCAACGCCGGAGCTGGAGCCGACGACGATCCAGTCGCGGGTCGCCGACGGCACGTCGCCGTCGGCCTGCGGGGCGGCGCGCCACGTCAGTTCGTACACCGGGTCGCGTGTGGCGCCGAGGCTGCGTTGCCACATCGAGCGCGGCGTGCGGCGGACCTCGAGGCGATCGACGGTGACGACGACTGCCCCGTCGGTGTCGTACACGGTGAGCGTCGCCGCGTAGGCCGACTTCGTCGTGTCGGCGTCGTCCGCATCGAGCAGCGTGACCGCGCACCAGGCGGCGGTGACACCGCTGCGGTGCAGCCGCAAGCCGCGAATGGCCACCGGCACGAACATGTCGTCGGAGCCGGCGGGGTCGAATGGTGCCGCCGCCACTCCCAGCACGTGGAAGCACGCGTCGAACAGCGCCGGATGCAGGTGGTAGCGCGAGCCATCGGTCACCTCCGACGGCAGCTCGACCAGGCCGATGGCCGCGCCATCGCGTCTTGACAACCGTGTGAGGCCGCGGAAGGTGGCGCCGTAGGTGAGCCCGATCGCGTGCAGGTGGCGGTAGTACTCGTCGATGTCGACCGGGTCGGGGAACTCGCTCGCCAACAGCGACACGTCGATGGCCTCGACGGGTTCGGTGGCGGCCGCGGCGACGACCCGTGCGCGAGCGTGCACGGTGTACGGCGAACCGCGGTCGAGCGTGACGATCTGCACCTCGTGGTCGCCGGGGAGTCCGGTGACCACCGTCTGCATCGCCACCTCGCCCTCGTCGGGCACGATCAGCGCCTCCATGATCGTCATCGACTCGATCGTGTCGCCACCGCCGGCGGCGAGCACCAGCTCCGTGTACGCGGTGGCCGGGAACACCACCGTGCCGGAGAGGCGGTGATCGCCCAGCCACGCCGGCGAGTCGGCGGCGATGACTGCATCGTGAACGGTGGCCCCCAGCACTGCTACCCCGGTGGTGTCGCCGAGCAGCGGGTGGCGGCCGGGCGATGTGCGCGGCCCGCGCCGCACGGGGTCGAGCCAGTGCCGCTGCCGTTGGAAGGGGTGCGTGGGCATCGTTCGCCGATGGCCGTCCGTCGCGAGCGCACTCCACTCGACGCGCACCCCCAGGGCCCACAGTGCGCTGAGGCCTGCGAGCACCTGCTCCTCGTCGTCGCGCGACCGGCGCAGCGACGGCACCCATGCGTACTGGCCGTCGGGCAGGCACGACTGCCCCATCGTCGCCAGCACCGGGTGTGGGCCGATCTCGACGAACGTGTCGATGCCCAGTTCGCGCAGCGCGGCAATGCCGTCCGCGAACAGCACCGGCGCCATCACGTGACGAACCCAGTAGTCGGCCGATGCGATTTCGGCGCCGACGACCGCGCCGGTGACGTTGGAGACGAGGCGGCGCTGCGGCGCCCGGTAGCTGACCGACTCGGCCACGCGACGGAACTCGTCGAGCATCGGCAGCATCAGCGGCGAGTGGAACGCGTGCGACACGACGAGCGCCTGCACTCGCACGCCGCGCTCCGCGAAGCCGGCCGTGATCGCGGACACCGATGTGCTGTCGCCCGAGATCACGGTGTGGGCGGGGCCGTTGACGCCGGCGATCGCCACCTGCGGGTGACCAGCGAGCGCCGGCTCCACGTCGGCCCGAGCGGCGAAGACCGCGGCCATCGCGCCGCCGGCGGGCAGCGCCTGCATGAGCGCACCTCTCGCCACCACCAGCCGGACGGCGTCGGCGAGCGAGAACACGCCGGCCGCTGCGGCGGCGACGAGCTCGCCCACCGAGTGGCCGAGCATCGCGTCGGGCACCACACCCCACGAGCGCCAGAGCTCGACGAGCGCATGCTCCACCGCGAACAGCGCCGGCTGCGTGAACCCGGTCTGCCCGAGCAGATCGGCGGCGGCGGAACCCGGCTCGGAGAACAGCACGGACAGCAGCGGTTGGGCGAGCAGCGGGTCCATCAGCTCGGCGCAACGATCGAGCGCCGCACGGAAGACCGGCTCGACGTCGTAGAGACCGCGCGCCATGCCCGCGTACTGCGCACCCTGACCGGTGAAGAGGAACGCCACGCGGGGCCGGCCGGCACGACCCGCCGCGAGGCCGCTCCTGCCCGCCACGTCCTCGCCCGCGGCGAACGCTCGGAGGCGATCGACCAACTGCGCGCGCGACGCGGCGACCACCGCCACGCGATTCGTGAGCTGGGCCCGGCCGGTGGTGAGCGTTGCCGACACGTCGGCGAGCGACACGTCGTCGTGGTCCGCGATCCACTGTGCGTGCTGTGCCGCCATCTGCTGCAGCGCCGCGTCGCTGCGCGCGGAGAGCGGGAACACGCGCGGTCGCTCGTCGTCGACCAGCTCGCTCGGTGGCGTTGCATCGGCCGACTCGAGCACCAGGTGCGCGTTGGTGCCGCTGAACCCGAAGCCGCTCACGCCGGCGACGCGACGACCGTCGATGGACGACCACGGCACGACCTCGGTGGGCACCACGACGGGGAACGGCGGCCACGGGATCTGCGGGTTGCGCTCGCGGAAGTGCAGGTTGGGCGGGATCTCGCCGTGCTGCATCGCCAGCACCACCTTGATGACCCCGGCGATGCCCGACGCCGACTCGAGGTGACCGATGTTGGTCTTCACCGAGCCGATCACCACCTGCTGGTCGGCGGCGCGCCCACGACCGAGCACGGCGCCCATCGCTTCGATCTCGATCGGATCGCCCAGCGTGGTGCCCGTGCCGTGCGCCTCGAAGAACTGCACGTCGGCGGGCTCGACACCCGCATTTGCCAGCGCCCGGCGCAGCACATCCTGCTGAGCGAGCCCGTTGGGCACGGTGAGGCCACTGCTGCGGCCGTCCTGGTTGACGGCCGAGCCACGCACCACCGCCAGCACCTGATCGCCGTCGGCGAGCGCATCGCGCAGGCGCTTGAGCACGACGACGCCGCACCCCTCGCCGCGCACGAAGCCGTCGGCCGCCGAGTCGAACGTCTTGCAGCGTCCGTCGGAGGCCATCATCCCCCACTGGTTGAAGCAGATGAACGACTCGGGCAGCAGCAGCAGGTTCACGCCGCCGGCCAGCGCGAGGTCGCTCTCCCCCGTCCGCAGGCTCTGGCAGGCCTGGTGCACAGCGACCAGCGACGACGAGCACGCGGTGTCGATGGCCATGCACGGGCCCTGCAGCCCGAGCGTGTACGCCACCCGTCCCGGGGCTGCATTGAGCGCACCGCCCGTGGCCGAGTAGACGTCGAGGCTCTCCGGCCCACCCAGCTTCGCGAGCTGCACGTAGTCGTTGCCGGTGATCCCGATGAACACGCCGGTGGCGGTGCCGCCGAGCGAGTCGGGTGCGACGCCGGCACGTTCCAGCGCCTCCCAGCTGACCTCGAGCACCAAGCGCTGCTGCGGGTCCATCGTGGCCGCCTCACGCGGCGAGAGGCCGAAGAACTGCGGGTCGAACTGGTCGATGTCGTCGAGGAACCCGCCGTACCAGGTGGTGCCGTCGTCGAGCATCCCCAGGTCGACGCCGCCGGCCTCGGCCATCGCTCGCCGCGACGCCGGGTACTCGCTGACCGCATCGCAGCGCTCGCACAGCAGGTCCCAGTAGGCCTCGGGCGAGGTGGCACCGCCGGGGAACCGGCAGCTCATCCCGATGATGGCGATCGGCTCCCTGCCTGCGCCTTCGGCGCGGTCGAGCCGCGCCTGCAGGTCGTCGATGGCCTGCAGCGCGGACTGCAGCAGCGCGCGCCGGTCGTCGATGGGCGTCGCGGTCATGTCCGGTTCCTCGGGCTCACTGCAACTTGGCCAATCGGCTCGCCAGCATCGCTGCCAGTTCGTCCTCGGACGCGTCGTCGTGATTCGCCTCGCCGCGATTCGTCTCGTCGCGGCTTGTCTCGGCCGTGTGATCCGGGGACGCCGACGCGGCGACGGCCGTCGACTCCGGCAGCACCTCGGTGACCACGTACCCAGCGAGCGCGAGGATGTTGGGGTAGTTGAAGGTGAGCGTCGAGGGCAGGTTGCTGCCGACGGCCGTCTCGATGCGGCTCTTCAGTTCCACCGACATCAACGAGTCCATGCCCATCTCGAACAGGCCCTGCTCCACGTCGACCGCCAGCGGCTCGGCGATGCCGAGTGCACGCGCGACCTCGTCGCGGAGGAAGTCGACGACCAGCTCCTTCCGCGCGTCGCCTTCCAGCTCCGCGAGGCGCAGGGCCAGTTCCGGTGGTGCGGCCTGCGCCTGACGGCCGGCGCGCCCGGACCCTCTCGGCGGTGCCACCATCGCGAGCAACGGTCGCGGTCGGCGTGCCTCGTACACCGGCTTGAGCACCGACCAGTCGACGGCGGCCACCACGGCGTGCGCGAGCTCGGGCTGCGCGACCAGGTTGCCCAGCACCGCCAGTGCGTCGGCCGTCGGCATCGGGTGCATGCCGGCATGCGCCACCTCCGCACGGTCGTCGGCCGAGGCGACGCGCATCTCGTCCCAGGTGCCCCAGTCGACGGTGAGCGCCGGCAACCCGAGCGCGCGACGGTGGTGCGCCATCGCGTCGAGGAACTGGTTGGCCGCTGCGTAGTGCCCCAGGTCGCGGGAACCCCACACGGCGCTCGTCGACGAGAACATCACGAAGAAGTCGAGCGAGTGGTGGCGGGTGAGCTCGTGCAGCACGACGGTGCCGGCGACCTTCGGGCGGAACATCGTGGCCACGTCGTCGGCGGTCATCGCCGTGGTGGACGCCGTGCCGAGCGCGGCTGCCGCATGGATCACACCCGCCAGCGGTGGCAGCTCGCCGCCGAACCGCGTGAACAACGACGCCATCGCCTCGGTGTCGGCGACGTCGACGGCCACCACCTCGACGGCGGCACCGTTCGACTCGGCGGCGAGGATCGCATCGACCTGCTGCGCGAGCCTCGAACCCGGCTGTGCAGCGTCCCACTCGCTGCGTGGGGGAAGACCGTTGCGCCCGGTGAGCACGATCGTGCCCGCGCCGCCCACCGCGAGCCACTGCGCCAACTGCAGCCCGAGCCCACCGAGACCACCCGTGACCAGGTACGTACCATCGGCGCGGAGCGCGAGCGTGGCCGCGGCAGCGGGCTGGCGGCGCACGAGACGCGGTACCAGGCGGGCACCCTCGCGGACGGCGAACTGGTCGTCGGCGCCTGCGGTGCGGATGAGGTCGAGCAGCGCAGCGGCGTCGGCCGCAGGTGCGAGTTCGAGGTCGACCAGACCGCCCCAGTGCTCCGGGTGCTCGACGGCGATGACGCGACCGAGACCCCACAGCGGTGCTCGACTCGGGTCGACCTGCTCGTCGCCGGTGGCCTGTGCGCCGCGAGTGACCACCCACAGGTCGCCATCGCGGTCGGCGCCGATGACCGCCTGCGCGACCATCAACATGGCGGTGGTGCCGCGGTCCTGCCGATCGTCGTCGGCCCGCTCGCCGAGGTGCACGATGCGACGCCGGCCGGCAGCGGGAGCGGCCAGCGTGTGCTGCAGCGCGTACGCGTCGGCGTGCTGCAGCAGCACGTGGTCGATCGCCGCGGCCGCGAGCTCGGCGGCCACCGCAGTTCCGAGCCCGTCGGGGTCGCCGACGACGATCCAGTGCTCGCTCGACTCGGTGTCGATGGCGGTCTCCGCGACCGGCGCCGGATGCCATGCGATGTCGTACGTCCAGTCGTCGGCGACTCGGCGAGTGGCTCGCAACAGCGCGTCGCGCGACGCCTGGCGCAGGTGCAGGCCGAGTGCCTCCGCCACGAGCGTGCCGTGCTCGTCGTAGAGCCTGATGTCGCCCGAGAAGGTGCCACCGGGTTGGTCGAAGCCGGGCCGCAGCAACGTGTGGTTCCACACCCATGCACCCGGACGCGAGTGCAGGCGGAACTCGTCGATGCCGACCAGCAGGTGCGCCTGATCGTCGGCCGCCGGCATCGGTGCGCCGAGCAGGTGGAAGCAGGCGTCGAGCATGGCGGGGTGGATGCCGAAGCGAGTGCTCTCCGCGAGCAGGGAGGCCGGGAGTTCCACGCGCCCGAGCGCTTCCCCGTCGCGACGCCACACGTCGGTGAGCCCGCGGAAGCCGGTGCCGAACTCGAGCCCGTGCGCCGCCAGCCGTTCGTAGTACACCGCGCCGTCGATGTGCTCGTCGCAGCGGGAACGCGCGTCGTCGACGTCGAGGGTCAGGTGCGGCACCTCACCCAGTTCACCCAGGCGGCCGGTGGCGTGCAGCGTCCAGTCGTCGTGGTCGGGTGCCCGGCTGACCACCTCGAACGAGCGGTCGTCGTGCAGCACCAACTGCACCACCCGCTCGCCCTCCTCGGGCAGGATGAGCGCTTCGCGGATCTCGAAGCTCGTGACGGCGTGGCCGTGCGCGGGGTCGACCTCGGCCGCTGCCGCGAGCGCCATCTCCAGGTATGCCGGCGACGGCAGCAGCGCCGTGCCGTAGATGCGGTGGTGATCGAGGAACGCGGGCCAGGTGACACCGAGTGCGTTCTCGAACACGGTGGCGTCGAGTGCCGGTGAACGGAGCTGCGCGCCGAGCAGCGGATGCTCGCCGGCCTGCCCTCGCGTGCGACGACGGTGTGCGGCGTCGGCCCAGTACCGCTCGCGCTGGAACGGGTAGGTGGGCAGCGTGACGACGGTCCCAGGGGCGCCGACGGCCTGCCACTCGAGGCCGAGGCCGGCGACGAAGAGCTGCCCGGCCGACGACAGCATCTGGCGCAGTTCGTCGTGGCCGGACCGCAGCGACGGCAACCATGCGCAGTCGTGCTCGGGCACGATGTGGCGCGCCATGTTCAGCAGCGACGGGTGCGGGCCGATCTCGACGAACGTGCGCACGCCACGGTCGTGGATGGTGCGGAACGCGTCGGCGAAGCGGACCGGTTGACGGAGGTGTCGCCGCCAGTAGCGCGCGGTGACGAGATCGTCGCCCGTGGCGAGCGCGCCGGTCATGCCCGAGATCACGTCGAGCCGAGGTGGCGCGAAGCGCACTGCCGCCGCCACCGCTTCGAACTCGTCGAGGATCGGGTCGACCTGCGGCGAATGCGCAGCGATCGGGATGGCGAGCGGACGCACCTCCACGCCGTCGGCGCGGAGCACGTCGAGCACGGACTGCAGGCGGCCACCGGTGCCCGACAGGGCGACGCTCTGCGGACCGTTGACCGCAGCGATCGACACCAGTCCTTCGCCCGCCACCAGTGCCTCGCGCACGCGTTCCTCGGTGGCGAACACGGTCGCCATCTCGCCGTCGGGTGGCAGCGTGGCCATCAGCCGGCCGCGAGCCGCCACCAACGCCACGCCGTCGTCGAGACTCATCGCGCCGGCCACCACTGCGGCGACGTACTCCCCCACGCTGTGGCCGGCCACCACGGTGGGGCGCACACCCCACGACTGCCACAGCTGGGCCAGTGCGTACTCCAGCGCGAAGACGGCCGGCTGTGCGTAGGCCATGCTGGCGAGGAGCGAGTCGCTCTGTACCTCGTCGAAGAGCACCGTGGCGAGCGGCCGGTCCATCAGCGGTGCCAGCAGCTCGCCGCAGCGATCGATCGCATCGCGGAACACGGCGTGCTGCGCATACAGGTCGCGCCCCATCCCCGGGTACTGCGAGCCGTGGCCGGTGAAGAGGAACGCCACCTCCGGCGGGCGCTGACCGACGGGGCCTCCAGCGACCACCGCATCGACCGGTTCACCCGCAGCCCACGCCGTGAGTGCGGCACCGAGCTCGGCCGAGTCGGCGGCGGTGACCGCCAGCCGGTACGACAGGTCGCTGCGACCGCGGTTCGCGGTGCGGGCGACGTCGGCGATTGCCGGCGTCGGCGTCGAGGCGAGCGCGGCCGCCGTCTTCGTCGCGAGGTCGTGCAGCGCAGACTCGGTGCGAGCGCTCAACTTCACCAGGTGCTGACGGCGACCGGCCGGAACGTCGACAGGCCCCACGACGGGCGCAGCAACGGCCGGCGCAGCTTCGAGCAGCACGTGTGCGTTGGTGCCGCTGAACCCGAACGAACTGACGCCGGCGATGCGACGACCGCTCGCGGGCATCCACGGCGTGAGCTCGGTGGTGACGTCGATGGGCAGCTCGCGCCACGGGATGTACGGGTTGGGCTCGACGAAGTGCAGCGACGGCGGAATCTGGCCGTGCTGGATCGCGAGCACCACCTTGATCACTCCGACGATGCCGGCTGCCGACTCGAGGTGGCCGAGGTTCGACTTCGCGGCGCCGATCATCAATCGGTTCGCTGCGTCGCGGCCGCCGCCGAGCGCAGCACCCAACGACTGCGCCTCGATGGGGTCGCCGAGTGCGGTGCCGGTGCCGTGCGTCTCCACGTAGCTCACCGCGGCGGGATCGATGCCCGCGTCGGCCAGCGCTGCCCGGATGACCGCCACCTGCGCCGGCCCGTTGGGAGCCGTCAGCCCGTTGCTGCGGCCGTCCTGGTTGACGGCCGAACCGCGGATGATCGCGAGCACGCGGTCGCCGTCGGCCTGTGCGTCGGACAGGCGTTTCAGCGCCACCAACCCGCAGCCCTCGCCGCGCACGAACCCGTCGGCGCGTGAGTCGAACGACTTGCAGCGACCGTCGGCCGCCATCATCTTCGCCCGCGACAGCGTCATCGTGCTCTTCGGCGACAGGATGACGTTGACGCCCCCGGCCAGCGCCATCCGGCACTCACCCGAGCGCAACGCCTGCACGGCCAGGTGCACCGCCACCAGCGACGACGAGCAGGCGGTGTCGACCGTGAGCGCAGGACCCTGCAGGCCGAGCACGTACGACAGCCGCCCGGAGGCGACGCTGCTCGCGTTGCCCGTGGACAGGTACATGTCGAAGTCGGCTTCGTCGCCCTCCATCAGCATCTGCGCGTAGTCGGCGTTGCAGACGCCCACGTACACACCGGTGGATGATCCGTGCACGGAGTCGGGTGCGATGCCCGCGTGCTCGAGGGTCTCCCACGCGACTTCGAGCAGCAGGCGCTGCTGCGGGTCCATGGTCTGCGCTTCGCGCGGCGAGATGCCGAACATCTGCGGCTCGAACCGGTCGATGCCGTCGAGCATGCCCGCCCAACGCGTCGCGATCTTGCCGGGCAGGTCGGGGTCGGGGTCGTAGTACTCGTCGACGTCCCACCGCGACCGCGGGATCTCCGCGACCGCGTCGACGCCGTCGGCGAGCAGCTGCCAGTACGCCTCGGGATCGGCCGCCCCGGGCACGCGACAGCCGATGCCGACGACGGCGATCGGCTCGCTGCGCGTGTGTTCGGCGGCGTCGAGGCGCTCCTGCAGCTCCATGGCCAGCAACGCCAACCGCTTCGGCGACAGGTTGCTGAGACGGTCGAACAGCTCGCTCATGCGCCGCTCCGGCGGGCCAACTGCGCGTCGATCTCTTCGTCGGTGAGGTTCTCCAGATCGTCGAGCAGCGACGACACGAGCGTGCCGTCGCCGGGCGCGCTGTCGACGGGGGCCGCGACCGAGGACATGCTCGACGGTACCGCGCCCGAGGCCTCGCCACCCAGGGCCAGGTCGCCGAGGAAGCCGGCAATGGCCTCCACCGTCGGGTAATCGAAGACCAGCGTGGCGGGAATCGGCCGTGCATGGCCCAGCGCGGCGCCGAGCACGTTGCGCAACTCGACGGCCATCAGCGAGTCGAGTCCGAGGTCGCTGAGCGGCACGCGATCGCCCACCTGGCTCGCCGACAGCGCGAGCACGTGCGCCGCCTGGTCGCGAACGAAGTCGAGCAGCACACCGGCCCGCCGATCCGGTGCCACCGCGGAAAGTCGCGACGCAAGGTCGTGGGCAGACCCCGAGGGCGTCGCGGCAGCAGCGGCGGTGACCGCGGCCGATGCGGCCACCTCGGCGAAGTAGGGCGGCGCGCCAGCGGCGCCGTATCGGCTCAGCAACAGCGGCCACTGCACCGGCGACACGCCGACCTGCGGTGACGGACGCTCGAGCAGCAGGTCGAGGATGGCGAGACCGTCGTCGGGAGCGATGACGCCGATGCCCTGCTCGCCGACGAGCTTGTCGACACCGCGATCGGCCGCGGCGCCGATGGAGCTCCAGGCTCCCCAGTCGATGCTCAGACCGGGGCGGCCCTCGGCAACCCGACGATGCGCCAACGCATCGAGGTACGCGTTCGCCGCGGCGTGGTTCGCCTGACCGCGGGAGCCGAACAGCGATGCGATCGACGCGTACATCACGAAGTGGTCGAGAGCCGCGCCGCGGGTGAGCTCGTCGAGCAGCAGTGCGCCGTCGACCTTCGCCGCCAACACGTTGGTGACCTGCTCCCACGTCATCGTGCCGATCGTGGCATCGTCGAGCGCGCCCGCGGAGTGGAACACGCCGCGCAACGGCGCATCTCTCGCTGCCATGTCGAGCGCGCGCTGCACGTCGACACGCGACGACACGTCGCCCGTGCACACCGCGACCGCGACGCCCATCTGCTCCAACGCGTCGAGCGCGGCACGCGCGTCGGGGCCTGGCGACCGGCGCCCGAGCAGGATGAGGTGCCGTGCGCCGCGAGCCGCGAGGTGCTGCGCGGTGAGCAGCCCGAGACCGCTGAGACCACCGGTGACCAGGTACGACGCGTCGCCGCGGATGTCGGTGGCGCGATCGGCCACCGCCGACGGTTGGACGACGACGACCTTGCCGATGTGCCGCGCCTGCGCCATGAAACGGAACGCGCTCTGCGCGTCGTCGATGTCGAACGCACGCACGGGCAGCGGCCACAGGCGCTCGGCGGCCACTGCGGACACCACCCCGTCGATCATCGACCGGATGAGCTGCGGCTCGGCACGGGCCGACTCGCTCCAGTCGATGACGTGGTACTGGATGTCGCGACCGAGGACGGCGGCGTGCTCGGCGGTGAGGTGATCGCTCTTGCCGATCTCGAGGAAGCGACCACCGTCGCGCAGCAGGCCGAGGCTGGCACCGACGAAGTCACCGGCGAGCGAGTTGAGTACCACGTCGATGCCACCACCGTCGCCATCGGCGGTGTCGGCGGCGATCTGCGCGGCGAAGTCGAGCGAGCGTGAGTCGTACACGTGCCGCACTCCGAGTGCTCGCAGGTGGTCGCGCTTGGCGTCGCTGCCGGCCGTGGCGAACACCTCCGCGCCGAGTCGCCGTGCGAGCGCGACCGCGGCGAGCCCCACGCCACCGGCGGCGGCATGGATGAGCACTCGCTCGCCGGCCCGTAGGCGCGCCAGGTGGTGCAGCGCGAACTCGGCGGTGACGTGCGCGATGAGCAGGCCGGCGCCGTCGGCGAACGAGACGTTGGCGGGCAGTGGCGCGACGAGCGCCGCATCGCACGTGACGTGGCTGCGGAACGCGCCCGGCGCGAGCGCGACCACCCGGTCGCCGACGGCGAGGCCGGCGACACCCTCGCCCACCGCGGCGACCGTGCCGGTGCACTCACCGCCCAGCGGGCCGGGGTCGCC
Organism: uncultured Bifidobacterium sp.; assembly: GCA_964632715.1. Classification (GTDB taxonomy): domain Bacteria; phylum Actinomycetota; class Acidimicrobiia; order Acidimicrobiales; family Ilumatobacteraceae; genus UBA668. Next base: position 24,166 of record CAZWCU010000024.1, read on the forward strand.
GGGGTACATGCCGAGCACGTTGAGCACGTCCTTGAAGTTGAGCCCGGTGGCGTGCACGCGGATCTCCACCTCGCTCGGCCCCGGCTGGCGACGGGTGAGCGGCTCGATCACCAGGTTGTCGAGCGTGCCGCGCTCGGTGAAGGTGAGCTCGAACGGTCGGACCGGCGCGGGCGCAGCCGCGGCGACCACGCGCGCACCGAAGCGCTCCCCGTGACGCAGCGCCAACTGGTCCTCCGCACCTGCGCCGACGATCGCCCCGAGCAGGTCGGCGGCACTGGATCGGGCGCCGGAATCGAGGTCGATGCACGACGGGTGCAGTTCGGGATGCTCGAGTGCAACGGTCTTTGCGAAGCCCCACAGCAGCGCGGCCTCCGGGTTCGGCGACAGCCCGGTGGCGCCACGGGTGACGACGGACAGGCGTGGTGCGGCACCGTCGTTGGCGAGCGCGCGAGTGAGCTGGAGCGCACTGCCCAGTGGCGCCCGAGCGCGCTCGCGCGCCGTGGCACCGCGCGCCTCGTCGAGGCTCCACAGATGGACGACGTGCGTGAGGTCGCCGGTGCCGACAGCACCGAGCAGACGATCGATGTCGGCTGCGCTGGTGGGGTCGACCTCGAAGCGGTCGCTGCTGAACTGGCGGAACGCGGCAGCACTCCTCGCGACGAGCGGCTGACCGCCGGCGTCGGCGATCGCGGCCACCATGGCATCGCCGACGGAGGGCGAGCCCGGCGCGCCGGCGTCGGCCAGGACGAGCCAGCGCGTGCCGGCCAGCGGTGGCTGCTGCTCGGTTGCGTCGCGACGTGCCACCACGATCGACTGGATGGCCAGCGACGTCGGGCCGTCGGGCTGCGACGCGGGCACCACCTGCGGGTCGTGGAACCCGTTGCCACTGAGGAACGACCGCCACTGGTCACGGGTGAGCAGCAGTTGCTCGGCGCGGAGATCGGTGTCGGTGAACTTCCACCAGCCGGGGGTGAGCCCGAACGAGATGGAGATGAACCGTTGCGGCAGCACCATCTCCACCATGGCCAGCACGCCGTTCGGCGCGAGCAGTCGCGCGACGTTGGCGAAGGTGTGGCGCAGATCGGTGGTGGCGTGGAGCACGTTGGCAGCGACGACGATGTCGTACTGCTGGCCGTCGAACCCCTGAGCCGCGAGGTCGCCTTCGATGTCGAGCGGCCGGTAGTCGACGAACGGGTACTCGGCGAACTTCTGCCGCGCACGGCCCAGGAAGTGCGGCGACACGTCGGTGTAGGTGTACTCGACCTGAGCGGCGGGCAGCGTGGGCAGCACGTACGCCGAGGTGCCGCCGGTTCCGGCACCGATCTCCAGCACGCGCAGGCGCGCACCCGGGGCCAGGTCGGCGACGGCCGCCGAGACCGCTTCGGCCGCGAGCGAGTTGTAGAAGTGGGCGAAGGGCGAGAGCTGGTACATCTGCTCCGCGCTCTCCAGCGAACCACCGGGGAACAGCAGCTGCAGCGGGTCGACCGCTCCGGTGAGCGCGTCGGCCAGTTGTGCCCCGCAGCGGGTGGTGATGGCGATCTCTCCCTCGCCCGCTGGGAAGCGAGCGAGCAGCGCGTCGACGCGGGCGGCGCTGGTGTCGGCGACGTGCGGCCTGACGACGCGCCACGACGTGCCGGCTCGCTCGATGATGCCATCGCTCGCCAGTTCGTCGAGCAGCGACGCGAACAGCTGCCGATGGTTCGCCGTCACTGGCAGCGACTCGGCGTCAAACGACACGCCGGGTTCGATGCGCACACCCAGCTGTTCGAGTGCCGCGACGATGTAATCCGTGCTCAGTGCCTCGAGCTCGTCGAGCAGGCCCTGGTAGTGGCCGAGCGAGTGCTCGTCGTGCAGGCGATCGACGGCACTCGCGGCTGCGGCGGCGAGCGTGCTCGCCGACGGGAACCCATCGGCGGCGGGGCTGGAGGTGGCGAGCGGCCGCCACGCCACCTCGTACAACCAGTCGGCACCGCGGTCGCGCTGGCCCAGCCGGCGCAGCGCGGCCGCGTCGGTGCGCTTCAGACGGAGCCCGATCACTTCCGCGACGACGGCACCCGCAGCGTCGACCACCGTGACATCGGCAGCGATCGTCGCCGGCCGGGTGGCGAGGTCGCTCCCCGGCCGCAGCACCGCGTGCGACCACGCGTGCACGACCGCCTGGCCCGCAGCGCCGTGCACTGCGACCCGGTCGACGCTGATCGGCAGGTAGGTGTCGGCGCCGGTGGAGGCCACACCGGCCAACACCTGGATGGCTGCATCGAGCAGCGCAGGATGCAGCACGTAGCGGCCCGCCTCCCCCGCCTCGCGAGGCGCCAGCACGAGTTCGCCCACCGCCTCGCCGCCGTTCGCCCCCGAGTCGGCGGCCGGCGCGATCGAGATGCGGACCACGTTGCGCAGGCTCGGCCCGAACTGCAGGCCGCGCTCGGCCAGCACCGCCTCGTGCTCCTCGGCCTCCACCACGCGCACGGCGCGGTCGGCAACCTCGTGGATCGCCACCACCGCGAGGCGCGGCGCGTGAGGGTCGGCGGCGCGGATTCGACCCGACACGTGCGTGGTCCAGTGCTCGTCGCCGGCATCGCCGTGCTGCGAGTAGATGCGGAACGACGCACCGTTCGCGTCGGGTGTCACGATGGTCTGGACGGTGACGATCTGATCGTCCGGTGCGACCAGCGCCTCGTGGATGACCACGTCGTCGAGCTCGGCGTGCGGCATCAGCGCACGACCGGCAGCGAGGCCGATCTCGAGGAACGCGGTCGCGGGAAGGATCGACGTGCCGAACACGCGGTGGTCGCCGAGGATGGCCAGCGAGTCGGCGGCCATCTCGCTCTCGAACGTGAGGGTGCTGAGCGGCGAGCGCAGGCGGCTGCCGAGCAGCGGGTGCGCTGCCGACGACGGCGCAGTGGCCCGCCGCCCACGACGCACCCAGTACGGCTGGCGTTCGAACGGCGACGTGGGCAGCGCCACTCGGCGGGCGCCGTGCGGTGCCTCGACCGCGCGCCAGTCGACTGGCACGCCGGCGAGGTGCAGCGCGCCG
>CAZWCU010000025.1:0-27109 GCA_964632715.1 uncultured Bifidobacterium sp.
TCGACGAGTGCACGTCGTGCACCGCGTGCTACCAGCCCGACGTGTGTCCCGTCGGAGCGATCTACTCGGAGGATGTCGTTCCCGATGGTTCGGCGTCGGCCGCGTACAACGCCGATGACCCCCACAAGGGCCACGACCACACCTTCTTCGTTGCGCACACCCGCGCCGTCTTCGCCGACTGATCCCGGCCACCGGGTCGGCTCCGCACGGTCTCGTTGAAGTCCATCCGAGTGGCAGCGTCCCGACGGGGGTGCGTGTACCACTCGGATGGTCGGCTGACACTCGGATGGTCGGCTGGCACTCGGATGGTCGGGGACGACCGGGTCAGTCGGTCGGCGGTAGTTCGCCGGTCGCGAGCAGGTGCTCGAAGCCGGCGAGGTCGAGCATCGGGATGCCTAGATCGGTGGCCTTGGTGACCTTGCTCGCGCCCGGGTCGCTGCCCACCACCACCGCGAACGTCTTCGCGCTCACGCTGCCGGGGCTCTTGCCGCCGCGATCCTTGATCGCGGCTTCCGCCGACTCGCGGGTGTAGCCCTCCAACGAGCCGGTGACCACCACTGCCTTGCCGGCCAGGTTCTGCTGCAGCCGGCTCACCTCCACGCGACCGAACTCCACACCGGCGGCACGCAGCTTCTCGATCAGTTCGCGGTTGGCGGGTTGCGAGTACCAGCGCACGATGCTGGCGGCGATGGTGGGCCCGACGCCGTCGGTGGTGGCCAGGTCGGCCTCGGAGGCGTTCATGATCGAGTCGAGCGTGCCGAACGCCCGCGCCAGCGCATCGCTCGCCGACGGACCGAGGCCCTTGCAGCCCAGCGCGGTGAGCACCTTCGGCAGCGGCCGGTTCTTCGAACCCTCGATCGCGGCGAGCAGGTTGTCGGCCTTGGTGTCGCCCCACTTGTCGAGCGTGAGCAACTGCTCGCGGGTGAGCGAGTAGATGTCGCCGGCATCGGCCACCAGGCCGGCATCGCTGAGCTGGAAGACCGTGCTCTCTCCGAGGCCCTCGATGTCCATCGCGCCACGAGACGCGAAGTAGATGATGCGCTGATCGCGTTGGAACGGGCAGGCCGGCTCCACACAGCGCGTATCCGCCTCGCCCTCCGGCCGCACCAGTTCGGTGCCCAGCGGACACGGGCAGATGGTGGGGAACTCCCACGGCGGCAGCCCCTCCGGGCGCAGCGACAGCACCGGGCCGACCACCTCGGGGATCACGTCGCCGGCCTTGCGCACCACGACCGTGTCGCCGGGACGCACGTCCTTCGCCGCCACCTGATCCTGGTTGTGCAAGGTGGCCATGCCGACGGTGGAACCGCCGACGAACACCGGCTCGAGCACCGCGAACGGCGTGGTGCGACCGGTGCGACCGACCGACACCTGGATGTCGCGCAGGATGGTGGTGCGCTCCTCCGGCGGGAACTTGAACGCGATGGCCCACCGCGGCGCGCGCGACGTGAACCCGAGCACCTCCCGCTGCGCGAGCGAATCGACCTTCACCACTGCGCCGTCGATCTCGTACGGCAGCGTGTGGCGGTGCTCCTGCCAGTGGCGACAGAACTCGACCACGCCCTGCAGATCGTCGACCAGGCGGATCTCCGGGTTCACCGGGAACCCGAGCGCGCGCAGGTACTCCAGGGTCTCGTGATGGCTGGTGAACTCCGGCCCGCCCTGCACCTCGCCCAGCTGGTAGCTCCAGAACGCCAGCCCGCGCCCGGCGGTGATCGACGGGTCCTTCTGGCGCAGGCTGCCCGCACCCGCGTTGCGCGGGTTCACCGGCACCGGCTCCGGCTTGCGACCAGCGGCCACGCGCTGCACGTTCTCCGCTTCCTTCGCCGCCTTGAGCCGTTCGAACGCGTCGAGCGGCAGGTACACCTCGCCGCGCACTTCCAGTACCTGCGGCACCGTCGCGCCCGCGAGCACATCCGGGATGACGTCGATGGTGGCGACGTTCGCCGTGACGTCCTCGCCGATGCTGCCGTCGCCACGCGTGGCCGCCTGCACGAACCGACCGTCCTCGTAGCGCAGGCTCATCGCCAGGCCGTCGATCTTCAGCTCGCACACGAAGCGGGCCGGCTCGCCGTTCAGCCCGCGCACGATGCGGTCGCCCCACGCGCTCAACTCGGCGTCGTCCATCGCGTTGTCGAGGCTGGTCATCGGCACCCGGTGCACCACCGGCGAGAAGGCCACGTTCAACGACCCGGCGCCCACCACCTGCGTGGGCGATTCCACGTCGAGCAACTCCGGGTGCTCGGCCTCCAACTGCGCGACCTCGCGCACCAGCAGGTCGTAGTCGATGTCGCTGATCTCCGGGGCGTCGTGCGTGTAGTACCGGTCGTTGTGGTGCGCGATCTGCGCACGCAGCTCCGCGATGCGTTCAGCGGGTGTCATCGGTCAGCGGCGGCGCTTCGCGAGCGTCGTGATGCCCCCGGCGAGTGCCACCGCTGCGCCGATGAGCATGACCCACGGACCCGACCCGAGCGAGGCGGTGCCGAACTCTTCGAGGCTGTCGAGATCCTCCTTGAGGCTGCCGATCTCGCCCAGCGCGGCAGCCAGCGCGAACACGCCGAACACCACCGACAGGATGGCGACGGCGAGGATGCGGCGGGCCGCGAGCTGCGCGATGCCGAAGCCGAGCGCGAGGAGGCCGAAGAACAGGAAGATGGGACCGTCGCGAGTGCTGCCCGAGCCGGACGAGAAGCCGTTGATGGTCTCCTCGACGTCGATGATGCTCAGCTCGAAGGTGGCCCACGGGAGGAAGGCGCCGATGATGAGCAGCACACCGCCGACGATGAGCAGCAACGAGCCGACCGCCACCTGCGGGCGCGGCCGTGTGGCGGTGCTGTCGGCGGCGACCAGCGGGTACCCGCCCGGACCGACCGGTGCATACCCGGGCGGCCCATAACCCGGCGGCGGGGTGTGGACCACGGGCGGTGGCGGCGGGCTGAACGGCCCACCCGTGGGCGGCGGCGGGACGTTGGGGTGTTGACCGAAGTCGCTCATCGGGGCGAGCTTAGGGCGAGCGCGCGCCGGTCAGGCGCCGAGCACCCAGCGCGACGCGGTGGCCTGGTCGCGCACCCGGCGACCGACCTCGGCCGCGAAGCCGTGCACTCGCGCGGCGACGGCCGGCGAGTGCGAAGCCAGTCCGCACTCGGGCGTGACGATGGCCTGCTGGCGCAACAGCGTGGGGTCTGCACCACGCTGCACCAGCTCGCACCACAGCGCGCACAGCTGGCGCCACGGCCGCTCGGCCGAGGTGACGATGGGACCCGACGTAGGCACGACACCCCATGCGACGTAGCCGCCCTGCTCCATGAAGCGCATCAGGTAGCCCGACGATTCAGCGACCTCCGGACGCACCGGCAGCGAGAGGACTGCGGGTCCGGCGGCGAGCAGCGAAGGGATGTCGCCGAGGCCGCACACGTGCAGGCCCGACATCCCCGACGCCTCCACCACCGCGAGCGCGCCGGACACCAGGTCGATGGCCGTGTCGGGGGCGATGGGGAACCCGGGCTGCATCAGCTCGGCCAACGACGGCTCCTCGATGAAGACCACCTGCTGGCTGTTTGGCAGGGCGACGGCCACCGCGTCGAGGAGGTGCTGCAGGCGAGTGCGCACGCAGCGGACGGCAGCCTCGAACGCCTCGCTCATCGGCACGCCGGCCCGCATGAGCGCGATGCCGAAGGTGACCGGGCCGACGAACTGCCACTTCACCGGCCCCTCGTGGCCGGCGGCCTGCGCGTGTTCGAGGAACGACCGGAAGCCGACGAATGCATCGTGATCGAGGTCGGTGACGACGGGCGCCAACGGGTCGACCTTGTTGACATCGACCGCGATGCTGCCGTACTGGCCGACCGTGATGCCCTGCATGCCGACCATCGCCTGCGTGATGGACCCTTCGGCCGGCGACCGACGGGGCAGCACCGGAATGGCGGGCAGCTCCATCCGCTGCAGCGCGAACACGGCAGCCTCTGCCGCGTCGCGATGCGGGAGGCCCCCGATGCCGGTGGCGATGCCGCTGGGGAGCGACGACTGGTGCACGAGAACCTCCTTCCGAGCTGCTGGGTGATCGATCTGTTTCAGTGACGGGACCGTGTGGTGCCATCGTTCCACCTCGCCGTGAACTGATTCGAAGCGTGGGAACTGCAGATACGTTGGCCTGATGCGGTGCCGTCCGACAAATCTGTTCCAGTGCCGATGAGCACCAGCGCCGCCATCACTCCCCGATCGTTCCTGTGGGCTCTGCGCGTGAGCACGGTCGCCCTCGCGGCGGCCATGGCGCTCGCCATCGCCGACGCCGGCGACGATCGCACGTCGTGGGCGGGCAACGTGGCCATCGCCGCGTGGGCGGTGCTCGTGTGCGCGGTCGTCATCAGCGAGGTCGTCCCCGGCCCCGTAGGGCTCACCGTGGTGCGTGTGGCGCTCCCGCTGTCCGTGCCCGCAGCGGTCGCGGCGCTGGTGCTCGGCGCGCCCTTCTGGGGTGTCGTCGCACTGTCGCTGTCGCTGCTCGCCACGCTCGTCGCGTTGTCGGCCGAGACTGCAGAAGCGTTCGCGCAGGCGGCGGCCTACGGCGACGAACGACGGTTGCCGCTGCGCGTCCCCGCAGCACTGCTGCTGCCGATGGGCCTGTCGTGGCTGGTCTGGTGTGCCCTCGCGTTGGCCGCGGTGCTGCTCGTCGGTGCTCAGCAGTGGGTGCTCGGCCTGCTGTCCGCGGCGACCGCCGGCGGCCTGGGATGGTTGCTCGGTCGGCGCTTCCACCGCTTCTCACGGCGTTGGCTGGTGCTGGTCCCGGCCGGCGTGGTGGTGCACGACCACGTCGCGCTGGGTGAGACGCTGCTCATCCCTCGCGCCAACGTCGCACTGGCCCGACTCGCCCCGGCGAACACGCAGGCGGCGGACCTCACCGGTCCCGCAGCCGGCCACGCGGTCGAGATCAGCGTGCGGGAGATGGTGCTCGCCGTGTTGCCCGCCACCGCCGCCGAGCCGAAGGGGAAGGCGTTGCACGTGCAGTCGCTGCTGGTGGCCCCCCTGCGCCCCGGTCGTGCGCTGCGAGCCCTGGCCAGCGCCAACGTGCCGGTGGAGTGATCGACTCACCAGCAGCGCACCAGCGTCAGCGGGCGATGCCGCCGCCGAGCACGAACGTGTCGGTCGGGTCGTAGAACACCACGCTCTGCCCCGGCGCCACCCGCCGCTGTGGCTCGTCCCAGCGCAGGTGCACCCGCGAACCGTCGTCGTCGGCCGGCAGGAACAGCGTGGCAGCCGCGGGCGCGCCGTGCGCGCTGCTCTGCACCAGCACGCGACCCTGCACGGGCCGGTGCGCCCACGCGACCTGATGTGCCTGCAGCGACTCGGTCTGCAGCAGCGCCTCGTCGCCGACGGTGACCACCGCCGCCTCGTGATCGATGGCGACGACGTAGGTCTTCGGACCGCCGCCGGGGAGGCCGAGGCCCCGACGCTGACCGAGCGTGACCATCTCGATGCTCTCCACCCGACCGACTGTCGAGCCGTCGGTCGCCTGGACGACCGTGGCCGGGCGGAACGGGATGCGGCTGCCGAGGAACGCGGTGCGGCCGCCATCGTGCGTGATGAAGCACACGTCCTGGCTGTCGGGCTTGTCGGCGGTGCGCAGTCCCATGGCCGTGGCCCGCTCGCGCACCTGCGACTTGGTGAGGTGCCCGATGGGGAACAGCGTGCGGGCCAGCTCGCGCTGCGGCAGCATGTGCACCACGTAGCTCTGGTCCTTCGCCGGGTCCTCACCGCGCGCCACGTAGCGCACGCCATCGTGCTCCACGATGCGCGCATGGTGCCCGGTGGCCACCGCATCGAAGCCGAGCAGATCGGCACGTTCGCTGAGCCGGTGGAACTTGAGGTGGCGGTTGCACTCGATGCACGGGTTCGGCGTGAGCCCCTCGCGATGTGCCTGCACGTAGGGCGCCACCACGTGCTCGTCGAAGTCGTCGGTGAAGTTGAACACCAGATGGTCGATGCCCAGCTGCTGTGCCACACGACGCGCGTCGTCGACGTCGGCCACCGAACAACAACCGGTGTCGCTCTCGCCGCCCCACAGACGCATGGTGATGCCGACCACCTCGTGCCCGTCGCGGAGCAGTTCGGCAGCAGCCACCGACGAGTCGACGCCGCCGCTCAACGCCATCAGCACCTTCACGTCGTCGCCCCGACCGGCTGATCGCGGCGCAGCTGATGCACCGCGTGGATGATCACGTCGGCGCCACGCTCCACGTCGGCCGCGGTGCTGGCCGCTCCGAGCGTGAGGCGCACCGCGCCGCGGGCGAGCTCGATCGGCACGCCCATCGCGGCGAGCACGTGCGACGGCTCCATCGCGCCCGCCGCACAGGCCGACGCGGCACTGGCGCACACGCCGGCCTCGTCGAGAAGGAACAGCAGGGCCTCGTTCTCGATGCCTTCGATGCACAGGTGAGCGGAGCCGGCTACCTTGTGCTCGCGCGGCACCGTCTCGTGCACGCCCGGCAACTCGGCCACGAGCCGATCGACCAGGCGGTCGCGCAGCGAGGCGAGCCGCACCAGCTCGGCCGGGCGCTCCGCGTCGGTGAGCCGCAACGCCTCGGCCATGGCGACGATGCCGGCCACGTTGTGCGTGCCGCTGCGCCGTTCACGTTCCTGGCCGCCGCCGATGATGGCCGGCTGGAAGCTGGCACCATCGCGCACCACCAGCACGCCCACACCCTTCGGCCCGCCGAACTTGTGTGCCGACAACGACAAGTACTGCACGTGCGGCGTGACCGTGCGCAGGTCGACCCAGCACGGCGCCTGCACCGCGTCGGTGTGCAGCACCGCCGACGATGCGTGGCGGCGCACCACCTGCGCCACGGCCGCCACGTCGTTGATCGTGCCGACCTCGTTGTTGACGGTCATCACGCTCACCACCGAGACGTCGGGTGTGGTGTCGAGCGCGAACGCCAACGCATCCAGATCGACGGCGCCGGTGCGAGTGGTGCCGACTACCACGCCGTGCACGCGGTGCACGCTCTCCAGCACCGCGTGATGCTCGGCCGCCGGGCACATCGCCGTGCCGCCGCGGCGAGCGACGGTGCCGAGCACCGCGGTGTTGTCGGCCTCGGTGCCACCGCCGGTGAACACCACCTCGCCCGGACGACAGCCCACCACGTCGGCGACCACTTCGCGAGCGTCGTCGATGGCCTTGCGGGCCTCTCGCGCGAAGCGGTGCGAACCCGACGGGTTGGCGTAATGCTCCGACAGGTGCGGCAGCATCGCCGCCACCGCCTCCGCGCGCATGGGCGTGGTGGCCGCATGATCGAGGTAGGTGTAGCCGGACATGGGGAACAGGCTACGAACGCTCGGCCGGGTTGCCGCGGCGAGGCGCGTTCGTCAACGAACTCGCGCCGACGGGGCGAGCCACGCCGCCGGCTGGTGCTCGGGGAACTTGCGCCGCTGGTAGCGGCTGATCACGCACAGCAGGTACGCCTCGGGGTGCACCCGCTTCGGACCCTCGTGCTGCAGCACCGTCGCCATCCGACCGGCCAGGTCGCTGGCGAGCGAGTAGCGGGCATCGGGCGACAGCTCGCGGTTGCGCATCAGGAACGACCGCACCACCGTGTAGTGCTCGTCGGTCATCGCCGTCGGGTTGATGGTGGCGGCGAACGCCTCCAGACCCGGCGGCACGGGGAACCACATCGCCGGCGGCAGCAGCGTACGGTCGGGATCGCGGATGACGATGGTGCCGGCGATGAGGTCGCCCACCCGCTGGTGGCGCGAGGTGCCCATGACGAACAAGGTGCCGGTGACCCCGATCGGCGGGAGGTAGCGGTCGACCAGCCCGCCCATCATCCGCAGCATCGCGTGCCGGAAGCGGATGGGTGCACCTTCGACGGTGACGGCGCGCAGCCCCATCGCACGCTTGCCCACGGTGCGACCGCGCATCAGCGTCTCGGAGATGACCGGATAGCCCATCAGCACGAGCGCGACCAGCAGTGCAGTGCCGGTGCTGAGCGACGACGGATCCGCGGCGCCGATGATGGTCAGCACCATCGCACCGATCCACAGCATCGCGAGCTGGATGGCGAAGTCGATGATGCCGGCGAAGACCCTCGACGCGACACCCGCGGTCTCCACATCGAGCACGACCGCTTCGGGGGTGACGATGCCATCCATCGGTCCAGTACCCTACGCAGGCAGTGGACATCGATGCGTTCGTGGCGGCGAATCAAGGCGGCTGGTGGCGATTGCAGCAGCTCACCGAGCGAGCCCGCAAGGTCACGCAGGTGTCGCCGGACGAGCTCGACGAGATGGTGCACCTCTACCAGAGCACCGGCGCCAACCTGGCCAACGCACGCGTGGAGTACGCAGCCGACTCGGCCGTGGTCAACCGGCTCACGCTGCTGGTGAGCGATGCGCACGGCGTGCTCTACGGCCAGCGCGACACCGAGGTGCGGCGCGGTGTGGTGCAGTTCGCGACGCTCACGTTCCCCGCCGCCATCTATTCGTTGCGCCGCTACATCCTCGTCGCCGCGTTGCTCACGCTCGTCCCGTGGGCGGCGTTCCAGATCTGGCTGTCCGTGTCGCCCACTGCGTTCGACGTGGCCGCGCCCGACGGCGCCGGCCAGCAGTACATCGAGCAGGACTTCGAGGAGTACTACTCGAACCAGCCGTCGCAGAACTTCGCGACCCAGGTGTTCTTCAACAACATTCGCGTCGGCTTCCTCGCGTTCGCGTCCGGTGCGCTGCTCTGCGTCGTCACCGCCGCGCTGCTCGCCTGGAACGGCGCCAACGTCGGCATGGCGGGCGGGTTGTTCACACACGCGGGCCAGGCCGACAAGTTCTGGGGGCTCATCCTGCCGCACGGGCTGTTAGAGATGTCGGCCGTCATCGTCGCGGGCGCGGCAGGGCTGCGCATCGGGTGGGCCATCATCGACCCCGGCGATCGACCTCGCCTCAACGCCATCACCGACGAGGCACGTCGCGCGGGCAGCGTGCTGGTCGGTCTCGTCGTCGCGTTCCTCATGGCCGCCGTGGTGGAAGGTTTCGTCACCGGCCGCCCGTGGCCCACCTCGCTGCGCGTCGGCATCGGCGTGGTGGTGTTCGCCGCGTTCTGGGGCTGGACCATCGTCTACGCGGTGCGCCTCCGCCGCGAAGGCCGCGAGCAGTACTCCCCCGACTCCCCCACCTGACCACCGATCCGAGGCTTTCCTCCAACCCGAGGCGTAGGTCCAGGTTCTGCCCGCGGAAAGCCTCGGAAGCGGGCCGGCTGGAGGAAAGCCTCGGACAGGGGTCAGAGGCGGCCGCTGGCTTTGAGCATCAGGTAGGTGTCGACGAGCTCGGTGGCGAGCGCGCCCGGCTCGGCGTCGACCACGATCGCCCCGGCGGCGCGCAGGCGAGCCGTCGCCCGACCGCGCTGGTGCATCGCGTTCACGGCGGCGGCCTCGCGGTACGCCTCGCTCGCCCACTGGTGCGCGCCGCCCGCCGCCCACTCCTTCACGGCCGGGTCCTGCACCGCCGCGATCACCACCAGGTGGCGACGAGTGAGCACGGGCAGCGCGGGCAGCAGCGCCTGCTCGACGACGGCCTCGACCAGATCGGTGAGCACGATGTACAGCGACCGGCGGCGGAAGCGAGCCGTGGCGTGATGGAAGGCGACCATGTACGCGCTCTCGCTGTAGTCCGACTCGAGCATGTACATCGCCTCGGCGGCGCGGCCGAGCTGGCTCTTCGAGTTCGTGGGCACGAGGATGCTGCGCACCTGCCGATCGAACGCCAGCATGCCCACCCGATCGCCCAGCTTGGTGGCGGTCTGCACCACGCCCAGCACCGCGTCCATCGCATGCTCCACGCGTGGCACGCCACCCACCGTGCCGGCCATCACGCGCCCGTTGTCGAGCAGCAGCACCACGTTCTGGTTGCGCTCCGCCCGGTACTGCTTCACGATCGGTCGCTGCAGGCGCACGGTGGCGGGCCAGTCGATGCGGCGGAACTCGTCGTCGGGGCGGAAGTCGCGCAGCTGGTCGAACTCGGTGCCGCCGCCGCTGGTGCGGATGCTGCGCAGGCCGACCTCCAGCACTCGTGGCACCCGGATGCGACGCTGCACCTCCTCGCGACTGGGATACGCGGGCATCACCCGCAGGCCTCCCTCGAGCGCGCGGGTGGCCTGGCGGCTGGCCAGCCGCAGCGGCCCCTCCACCCGCACCGTCACGTCGCGCAGCGGGAATCGCCCGCGGCGAGTGGGGTGCAGGTCGGTCTTCGAACGGAGACGTGCACCGCTGCGCAAGGTGGTGGCCACGCGGCGGCGGTCGGCCTGCAGGCTGGGCCACAGCGCGTCGGTGACGATGACGCGCGCCGCTCTCGTGGCGCGGTTGGCGATGATCCACGTGAGCACCGTCGTCTCGCCGAGCGTGACCGACTCGTCGAGCTCGCGCTGCACGTCGATGCGGTGCGGCGCCACGCACAGCGTCCCATCGGCGATGAACGCGACCAGCAACACCAGCTCCACCACCAGGAGCGCCGACCAGCTGCGGCCCGGCCACGCGAACAGCGCCAACCCCGACACGGCCACGAGCGCGGCGAACCACACCGTGGGCAGTGGGTAGGCAGGGCGGCGGCGGGTCACTCGGGAGCCAGATCGATCAGCGCGGCGTCGGCACCGTGGCGAGGATGCCGTCGAGCACCGCGTCGGCCGAGGTGCCTTCCAACTCCAGCTCCGGACGCACCATGATGCGATGCCGCAGGCACGGCTTGGCCACGGCCTTCACCTCGTCGGGCGTGACGAACTCGCGACCGCTGAGCCACGCCCAGGCCTTCGACGCGTGCAGCAACCAGGTGATGCCACGCGGCGACACGCCCAATTGCAGCGACGGCGACTCACGGGTGGCGCGGCCCAGGTCGACGATGTACTGCAGCACCGCCGGTTCCACACGGATGCGCTGGATGGCAGCGCGACCGGCCGCGAGATCGGCGGCGTTCGCCACCGGACGCACGCCGGACCCCCGCACGTCGTGCGGGTTCATGCCGGCGTCGTGACGCGACACCATCTCGCGCTCCTGCTCCATCGTCGGGTAGCGCACCTGCAGCTTGAACAGGAAGCGGTCGAGCTGCGCTTCGGGCAGCGGGTAGGTGCCCTCGTACTCGATCGGGTTCTGGGTCGCGATCACCAGGAACGGGTCGGGCAGCGCGTAGGTCTCACCATCGAAGCTGACCTGCCGCTCCTCCATCGCCTCCAGCAGCGCGGCCTGGGTCTTGGGTGGCGTGCGGTTGATCTCGTCAGCGAGGAGCAGGTTGGTGAACACCGGCCCCTCACGGAACTTGAAGGTGATCCCGTCGGATGTCTGACCGACGAGCTGCTGGCCGATCACGTCGCTCGGCATCAGGTCGGGCGTGAACTGCAGCCGGGTGAACTTCATGTCGAACGCGGCGGCGATGCTCTTCGCCAGCAGCGTCTTGGCCGTGCCCGGCACACCTTCGAGCAGCACGTGACCGTTGACGAGCAACGCGGCGATGGCACCGGTGAGCACACCCTCCTGCCCCACGACCACCTTGCCCACCTCGTCTCGTACCGCGAGCACGGCGTCGCGGGGCGACCTTGATTCATCGTTCACTTGTTGGCTCCTTCACTGGACCGAGTGTTGCATCGCGAATGTCCTGCAGGTGGGCGCTGAGGCGCACCAGCCCGTCGTTGTCGTGCACCTCACGTTCGAGCACCGCGGCCACGTGACCGGGCGCCAGCGAGGTGCGCGCCGACACGGCGGCGTCGAGCGCGGGGATCGATGTGGTGGCCGGCAGGTGCATCCGGCGGCACAGCTCGCGATACGCGTTGCCGCGCAGCAGCCAGCCCGCGCGCTGCGCATGGTGCGCGCGCTGCATCAGGTTGCCGGTGGCCACCACCAGCTCGCTGCCCGCGATGGGCACCTGGTCGGGTTCGCGCACGGGCCGCCCCGGTCGGATGGCCCGCGCGACCGCGAACACCACGAACGCGAGCGCGAGCTGGAGGAGCGCCATCCACACACCGGGGCGTACGAGGTCGGAGAGCGTGCGTTCGCCCGACCCGATGTCGGCCACCGACTTCGCGGCGTCCTCGCCCATGAGGATGCTGACCCGCGACGAGTCGGTGGGTGCCAGCAGCGCGGTGGCGAGCGGTCCGTTGTCGGCGTAGCGCAGCAACGAGTTGGTGAACATCTCGTTGTCGCCGAGTTGGACGATGACACCCTGCCCGCGTTGATGCGCCGCCACGAAGGCGCCCGACTCGTTGGCGAAGCAGCCGCTGTTGCCATCCACCGGCAGGCGAAAGCGCAGGCCGGACAGCACGAACACACCGCGCAGGTGCTGCAGCGCGCGCACCTGGCACTCGCCGAGCGCCACGTTCACCTGCTCGTCGACGTCGTTGGTGGCGCTCGGCGGCAGCGAACCGATGACCGGGGCCGTGGTGATCTCGTCGAACGCAAGCGTGCTCTCCGGGTCGGCCATGACGACCACTCCCCCGTCGGCGACGAACGCCAGCAGGTCGGCGCGCTGATCGTCGTTGAGCCGGTCCTCCAGCACCAGCACCCGATCATCGCTGCCGGGCTCGGGGGCAGCGCGCACCACGTCGACGGTGGCACCTTGCCGTTCGAGCAGCAGCACGAGTGCACGGGTGCCGCTGCCGGCGCCGCTGCGCGGATCGAACGCCTCCGGGTCGGGCCGTGCCCGCACGAGCAGCAGCATGCCGGCGGCCGCCACCACCAGCAGCAGCGCGGTGATGCCGACGCGCGCGCCGGAACCACCGCCGTCTCCCGCCTGACGAGGGCTCACCGGCGCGACTCGCGGCTGTTCGCCAGCACGTCGAGTTCGAGCGACTGGAACCGGTCGTCGTCGTCGAGACCCACGTCGCGGTTGCCGTACCACGCCCCGTCGAACAGATCTGCCGCCGCATTGAACGGTGGACCGGCGGTCGGTGTGACTGCGCGCAACTGCGCGCGTTCCTCACCCGTGGTGCGTCCCGGGATCTCGTCGATCAACCCTCGGCGCGCGAGGTCGCCCACCAGCGCTCGATAGCGGCACCGCAACGCCTCGCGGTACCGTCCGGCGCGCCGGTGCTCGTCCGCTTCGGCGCGCCAGTTCACCGGTTCGCGAGAGCGATCGATCGCCACCGCGTCGCGCTCCTCCACGTCGAGATCGTCTTCGTCGTCGCCCTTCACCCGCGAGCGGCGACGTCCGCCGAACGTGCCGGACCCGACGAGCGCGCGCACGAGCAGGTAGATCAGCCCGACGACGGCGGCGATCAGCAGCAGCCACAGCAGCAACGACAGGAAGCCGAGGTCGAAGTTGCCACCATTTCTGGTCCGTGGCTCCGGTGGTTTCGGCGGCGAGCACACACGGCTGTTGGGACTGACCAGTTTGCACGCTTCTTCGCGCACCACATCGGGGTCCTGATCCACCGGTCCGAGCTGATCGTCGGGTGGCACGGTGGCACCACGCCCGGCCAGCAGCCACACGACACCCGTCGTGGCTCGCACTGCCAGCCCGATCATCGGGACACCCCGAAGGCGCGGTCGGCGGCGATCGCGATGTCGAGCCCCTCGGCGTGCACGCGGATCTGGAGGTACAGCTGCGCGGTCGCGATGGCGGTGAACGGCACGACGATGAGCAGGGCGAGCTGCGACGTGATGCCCTGCACCAGCCACGTGTACGAGCCGAACGTCACCAGGCCGGTGCTCTCCGCGAGGCTGGGCAGGAACGCGATGAAGAACGAGAGCAGCACCGACAGCACACCGCACGCCCAGACGAAGCCGTACGCGGCGCCCAGGCGAGTGCGCACCAACCGCCACGCGCGCCCGATGCTGCGCACGCCCAGGCGCTCGGTCATCAGCACCGGTGTCACGAGCAGCACGCCGGTGCTCGCGGCGGAGAGCACGAACGGCAGGATCCAGATGAGGCCGACGATCGTGCTGGCGTCGGCGCTGACCACGCCCCATGCGATGAGCACGGCCCACCAGTGCGTGAGCACCCACGTCAGCACGAGCAGCGGCAGCTTGCGCACCACGCTGACGACGCAGGTGGCGATGCGGGGGGTGCCGCCCATCTGGTAGCGCACGAGGTACGCCGCCGTGTACGCGCCGATCAGGTGAGCGCTGAACGACTGCAGTGCGATCGCCAGCAGTGCGAAGCCGGACTCCACGCCGAGGTAGCCACGATCGCCGAGGAGACCGTCGACCGTGTCGAACTCGTTGAACGCCAGCACGGCCAGGAGCAGGTTGAGCGCGACCATCGGCACCAGGAACAGCGCGGAGCCGAGCAGCACGTCGCGGGCACGGCGCTGCAGGATGTGCGCGGCACCGTCGATGGACCCGACCACCAGGCGCTCGGTGCGCCGCAGGCGCGGCGTGAGCGTGGCCCGACCTGCCCCGGCCGTGGTCGTGGTCGAGGTCGTGGACGTCGCGGCGACCCGTGCTCCGGTCGCGGGCGTTGCGGACGACGACGTGGTCGCCGCCGATTCGATCCCCGCCCAGTGGCTCACCGCGACATTCTGGCCGACGCGACGTGCCGCGCGCCGACGGGTGACCGAATCGCGTTGGCGGTCGACTGTCGTTTGCCGCAAGATGGAGCGATGCGGGGTTACGACGACTCGAGTTACGGCGACGGCTTCGCCGACGTGTACGACGAGTGGTACCAGGGCATCAGCGACGTCGACACCACCACCCGCACGCTCGCCGAACTGGCCGGCGGCGGACGAGTCCTCGAGCTCGGCGTCGGCACCGGCCGCCTGGCGATCCCGCTCGCCGCGCGCGGCGTGGAGGTGCACGGCCTCGACACCAGCGAACGCATGCTCGAGCGGCTGGCCACCAAGCAGGGCAGCGATGCGGTGCACGTGCACCAGGGCGACATGGTCGACGACATGCCCGCCGGTCCGTTCGCGGTGGTGTTCGTCGCGTACAACACGTTCTTCAACCTGCTCAGCGAGGAACGTCAGCGTGAGTGCTGTCAGCAGGTCGCGGCTCGGCTCGCCGACGGCGGCGTGTTCGTGATCGAGGCGTTCGTGCCCGACCCGCACCACGACCCTGCCTCGGGCGTCTCGGTGCGCTCCGTCGCCGTCGATCGGGTGGTGCTCAGCGTCAGCACGGCCGATCCCGACCGTCAGCGGGCGGAGGGGCAGTACGTCGACATCACGGAGGCCGGCGGAGTGCGGCTGCGACCGTGGAGCATCCGCTGGGCGACGCCGGCGCAGATCGACGAGATGGCGGCCGCGGCCGGGCTGACGCTGCTGCACCGGTGGGAGGCGTTCGACGGCTCGCCGTTCGGTCCCGACAGCCCGCGCCACGTCAGTGCCTTTTGCAAGGGGACCCGCGCAAATTACCGCTCCGTCCGCCCTTCGCCTCTTGACAGGTCGTAGGCTGGTCGTGCTGTGAGTCAACTCCGTCTGAACCCGCTCACGGGCAGGTGGGTCACGATCGTGGCCGATCGAGCCCAACGCCCCACCGACTTCGCCCCGCGCAACGTGCAGGTCGAGGCCGAAGCCGGCCGTCCCTGCCCGTTCTGCCCCGGCCACGAAGAGGCCACGCTGCCCGCGCTCGAGACGCTCGACGAAGGCGGCCAGTGGCGGATGCGCGTCATCCCCAACCTCTACCCGGCGTTCGACGGCGACGAGCCGTTCGCGGTGCACCACCTCGGCCCTGTGCACGTCGAGGCCGAGTCGAGCGGCATCCACGAGGTGTTCGTGTTCACGCCCGTCCACGACGGCGGCGCACACATGCTCAGCGACGACGACGCCGGCGACCTGATGCTGATGCTGAAGCGTCGGCTGCAGGAGCACGCCGCCACCAATCACGTCCGCTACACGCAGGCCATCATCAACCACGGTCGCGAGGCCGGCGCCTCGCTGGCCCACCCGCACGGTCAGCTGCTCGGGTTGCCGTTCGTGCCGGGCGAGATCCTCGAAGAGCAGCGTGCGTTCACCCGCTTCGAAGGCGGCTGCATCCTGTGCGCCACCATCGAGGCCGAACTGGTCGACGGCAAGCGCGTGCTGTTCGCCACCGACGACGTCGTGTGCGTCAGCCCGTTCTGGGCCGGCGCCCCGTACGAGCTGCTCATCATCCCGCGTAGTCACGACCTGCACCTCACCGACAGCTCCGACACCACCTTGCGAGCGGTCGGCGTTGCCGTCCGCGACGCCCTCGTGGCGCTGCGCGAGGTGCACGGCGACATGGCGTACAACCTGGTGTTCCACACCGCGCCGCACCACTACAACGGCTCGTACCACTGGCACGTGCACCTGTTCCCGAAGCTGGTCACCACCGCCGGCTTCGAGCGTGGCACCGGCGTGATGATCAACATCGTGCCGCCCGAGACCGCTGCGCAGAAGCTGCGCAACGTCTCCGTCGGCGCCTGACCCCGTGGCGGGCATTCGCGTCGCCATCGAGATCGACGCCACCCCGGAGCAGGTGTGGCAGGTGGTCGAGCCGGTCGAACGCCACGTCGACTGGATGCACGACGCGGTCGCCATCCGGTTCACCGGCGCGCAGACCCGTGGAGTGGGCACCGAATTCCTGTGCCACACCAAGGTCGGCCCGATCAAACTGGTCGACCACATGCACATCACCGAGTGGGTGCCGCCCGATGCCGCCAACGGTGTCACGGGCGTGATGGGCGTGCGCCACACGGGCATGGTCACCGGCAGCGGCCGGTTCACGCTCGAACCGATCGACCCCTCCGCCGACGGGCAATGGCGCCGCACTCGCTTCGTGTGGCAGGAGACGCTCGTCTTCCCCTGGTGGCTGGGCGGCCCCCTCGGCGCCGCGGTCGGCGGCACGCTCGTCCTACGACCGATCTGGGCCCGCAACCTGCGCGGCCTGCGCACCCTCGTCGAATCCCGCTGACGGGTTCTGGACAGGAATCGTCCCAGCTGCACTTCTGGGGCTGAATCGTCCCGGTTTCCGGGACGATCGAGCCCCAGAATCCACGCCGTCAAGGCGCCATCGTCGTCGTCGGCGCCGGCTGGCCGACCGGCGGCGGGGGGTTCCCACCGGGCTCGGGCAGCGGCCCCCGTGCCGCACCGAGGTACGGCTGCAGCTCGAAACTGCGCAGCACGACTCGGGCCGACAGTTCGTCGTCGCCGAGGCGCAGGTCGAGATCGCCCGACGCCGCGGCACCGATGTCCGCACCGAGGTCGACCGGAACTCCAGGAATCGCCACCCACTCGCCCTGCGGTCTGCCGTCGTACACGCGGACCTCGTCGACCTTCCACGAGGTCTCGTCGCGGGAGAAGTAGAAGTACAGGCGCATCTCCACCCCGTGCTCGCGCCACTGGATCTCCAGCGTCTGGTAGGTCGGGTGCGGGTCGCTGTGCACTTCGGCCTGCGTCGGCGTGTACTGCCGGCCGCCGACCTCGATGACGACTGACTCGGCAGTGAACAGCACCTGGTCGGTCGAGAGCTGCAGCCCATTGCCGCTGGCCGGTGTACGAGTGCCGTCGCGCGTCGCCACCCAACTCAGCGACACCACCACCGCAACACACGCAGCAGCCGCAACGGCGAGCGTCCACACACGCCGCTGGTCGCGACGCTCGGCCAGATCGTCGACGATCACGTCGTCCCACTCGCCTCGGCTCGGCTGCACCACCGCCGCCTGCGCCACGAACAGGTCGCGCAGACGCTCCTCCATCACCGTTCCGCTCATCGCTCCACCTCCGTGCTCAGGCGCTCCAGCGCTCTCGACGACAACGACTTCACCGTGCCCGGTCGACACCCGAGTGCATCCGCGATCTCGTGCTCCGACAATCCCACCCAGTACCGCAGCACGAGCACCGCGCGTTGGCGGTAGGGCAACGCGGTCACCACGTCGGCCAGCTCACCCAGTTCGGGAGGCGTGTCGGCAGCGAGCATCAGTCGCGGCATGCGGTCGACCTCGACGGCGCGCCGGCGATGCGACTGCCGGCAGCCGTTGACGATGGCCACGCGCAGGTACGCGGCGGGGTTGTCGAGCGTCGCGAACTTCGGGTACACCGCGGCGAACGCGTCCTGCACCAGATCCTCGGCGGCCACCCGCTGCACGAGCAACGATGCCAGCCGCACCGCCCCTGCCCACTCCGCGCGATAGAAGTCGCCGAAGCCCGCTGCGCTGCTCCTCCCGTCGGGAACTGGTGACACCTTCATCGGACTCATCACCGACATCGATGCACGAGACGACGGTTCGGTTCCATCGCGGATTACGTGAGCGCTCGAACCGCGGCGGTGACGGCGGCGCCGATGACGATGACGGCGATGAGGGGCGCCTTGCGCCAGGCCGCGATCACGGCTGCGCCCACACCTGCGGCGCGGGCGTCGAGCTGCAGGTGCTTGCCGACGGCGAACGTGTCGTTGACGATGATGGCCGCGATCAGCGCTGCGGGGATGAGCGCGAGGCAGCGGTCGAGCATCGGCGGCAACGTGCGGTCGCCCACCAGCACCAGCCCGAGCACCTTGAACCCGTACGCGGTGGCCGCGAGCGCGAGCACGAACCCCCAGGTCACGCCGTCGCCTCCTTCGGTGCGGGGATGCCGACAACGACACCGACCGCGGCGCACAGGATGGGCACGCCGATCGGCACGAACGGGATGGTGGCCAGGCAGACCACTGCGCCGATGGCCGCCGCGACGGCCGAGCGACGCTCGCGCAGCAGCGGCCACAGCATCGCCACGAAGGCCGCAGGGAACGCCGCGTCGAGGCCGTACACCCTCGGGTCGACCGCCGACCCCAGCAGCGCGCCGAGCAGCGTGCCCAGGTTCCAGAACACGTAGATGCTCGCCCCGGTGATCCAGAACGCGGCCACTCGATGCCGCTCGTCGTCCTGCCCGGCCGCCATCGCCGTCGACTCGTCGATGATCAACTGTGCCGCCAGCAGCCGCGTGCCCAGTCGACCATGCAGGTGCGGCGCCATCGCCAGTCCGTACACGCTGTTGCGCGCCGCCAGCAGCGCCGCGCCACCGAACGCCGACACCGCCGAGCCACCGGCACCGAACACGCTGACGGCCGAGAACTGCGAGGCACCCGTGAACACGAGCAACGACATCACGCAGGTCTGCGCCACCGATGCCCCGGCCGAGACCGAGGTGACACCGAACGACACCGCGAACACCCCGACCGCGAAGCCCAGCGTCACGCACGCCGCCACGACGGCACGCAACTGCTCGTCGCGCCACCACTTGCTCATCTGCAACCCGGAGTCACGGACGAGCGGCTCCGACCCACAGCACGCCCAGCGGTGGCAGGTCGACCACGACCAACGCCGGCTGCCCCTGCCACGGCACCTCGGTGGTGGCGACGCACGTGGCGGTGCCCGTGCGCAGGCCTTCCAGGTCGTATCCGGCGAACCCGCTGCCGCCGTAGTTCGGTGAGTCGGTGTCGAGCAGCACCTGCCACTCGCCAGCCCACGGCACACCCATGCGGTAGCCGGGCCGCGGCACGGGTGTGAAGTTGGCGGCCACGGCCACGGCGGTTCCGCCCGCGTAACCCCAGCGGAGGAACGCGAACAGCGAGTTCTCCGCGTCGTCGGCCTCGAGCCACTGGAACCCGGTGGGCTCGTGGTCTCGTTCGAACAGCGCCGGCCAGGCGACGACGACCCGATTGAGCTCGGCCAGCAGGTCGCGGATGCCGCGGTGTGGTGCGTGCTCGAGCAGGTACCACGGCAGGCCCGTGCTCTCGTTCCACTCGGTGAACGGGGCGATCTCCGCGCCCATGAACAACAGCGGCGCGCCCGGTTGTGCCCACATCCACGCGTAGAGCGCACGCAGGTTCGCGAACCGCTGCCAGTCGTCGCCGGGCATCTTGGCGAGGAGGCTGCCCTTGCCGTGCACCACCTCGTCGTGACTGAGCGGCAGCACGAACCGTTCGCTGAACGCGTAGAGCAGCCCGAACGAGAGCTCGCGATGGTGGAACTTGCGGTGCACCGAGTCGTGCTGCAGGTAGCCCAGCGTGTCGTTCATCCAGCCCATGTTCCACTTGTGCGTGAAGCCCAGGCCGCCGTACTCGATGGGGTGGGTGACCTTCGGCCACGCCGTGCTCTCCTCCGCGATCACCATCGCCGTCGGAGCCTCCAGTGCGACCACCGTGTTGAGCTCGCGCAGGAACGTGATGGCCTCCAGGTTCTCGCGGCCGCCCTCCCGGTTGGGCACCCAGCCGCCCGCCGGCCGCGAGTAGTCGAGGTAGAGCATGCTGGCCACCGCGTCGACGCGCAGGCCGTCGATGTGGAACTCGTGCAGCCAGTAGAGCGCGTTGGCCACGAGGAAGTTGCGCACCTCGTTGCGGCCGTAGTTGAACACGTACGTGCCCCAGTCGGGGTGCTCGCCCTGGCGCGGGTCGGAGTGCTCGTACAGCGCAGTGCCGTCGAATCGGGCGAGGCTCCACTCGTCCTTCGGGAAGTGCGCCGGCACCCAGTCGATGATGACGCCGATGCCTCGACGGTGCAGCGTGTCGACCATCGCGCGCAGGTCGTCGGGCGAACCGTAGCGAGCGGTGGGTGCGTAGTAGCCGCTGACCTGGTACCCCCACGAGCCACCGAACGGGTGCTCCGCCACGGGCAGCAGTTCCACGTGCGTGAAGCCGAGCGCCGACACGTGATCCGCGAGCTGTTCGCCGAACTCGACGTAGCCCGTCACCCCGGAGCGCCACGAACCGATGTGCGCCTCGTACACCCGCAGCGGTGCGCCGGGGCGGTGGCTGCGCGACGACATCCACTCGTCGTCGCTCCACTCGAAGGGATGGTCGGCGGGGACCACACTGGCGTTCGACGGCGGGCACTCGCTCTGGCGAGCCATCGGGTCGGCCTTCATCATGTAGGCACCCGTCGCCGACGTGACGCCGAACTTGTAGCGCTGCTCGCCCGTCGCCGTGGGGCAGTCGAGCGCCCAGATGCCCGACGAACCCTGCGGCTGCAACTGCTGGCCGCCCTGCCAGTCGTTCCAGTCGCCGAGCACTTCGACGGCCGTCGCGTTCGGTGCCCACACGGCGAAGCGGACGCCTCCTTCGGGCAGCACGTGCGCACCGAGGAACTCCCAGAGTCGCCGATGGCTCCCCTCACCGAACAGATGCAGATCAAGGTCGGACAACACCACGTCGCGAGCGTAGGCCACAGCGACGCCCTCGGCGTCGGTCGTCGCGCTGCTACGTTCGCTGCGTGCGCGTGTTGATGTTGTCGTGGGAGTACCCACCGCTGGTGGTGGGTGGTATCGCTGCGCACGTCGAAGGCCTCGCACGTGCGATGCAGCGCGCCGGCCACGAGGTGGTGGTCTGCAGCCTGCACCACCCCGACGAGCCCGACGACTCGGTGGTGGAGGGCGTGCGCGTGCTGCGCGCCGACCCTGCGTTGCCGTGGTTGCCCGACGACGATCTGGTCGCCCGGATGGCCAGCGCGAACCACCAACTGGTGCAGCTCGCGACTCGGCTCGGCGACTGGCGGCCCGACGTGGTGCACGCCCACGACTGGCTGGTGGCGTGGGCGGGCGACACGCTGAAGACCTTGCTCGACGTGCCGCTCGTGGCCACCATCCACGCCACCGAACGCGGCCGCCACGGCGGTCACCTGCCGCCCGGCCTGCCCGGCACCATCAACTCGGTCGAGTGGTGGTTGGCGTATCAGGCCCGAACCATCATCGCCTGCTCGCAGTTCATGGTGCGCGAGGTGGTGCACAACTTCGAGCTCCCGGTGGAGAAGGTGCACCTGGTGCCCAACGGCGTCGACACAGAGCGCTGGCGCTCGGTCGCCGCCGCGGGCACGTCGGCGCGCGAGCCACTGGTCGTGGCCTGGGGTCGCATCCAGTACGAGAAGGGCTTCCAGGTGCTCGGCCGCGCCATCGGCGAGCTGCGTCATCGCATTCCCGGCATCCGCTGCGTCATCGCCGGCCGCGGCAGCTACCTGCCCGAGCTGCAGACGCACATCGACATGGAGGGCGTCAGCGACATCGTGCAGCTGGCCGGCTTCGTGCCCGACGACGAGCTGCACGGGCTGCTGCAACGAGCCAGTTGCGTGGTCATCCCCTCCCTGTACGAGCCGTTCGGCATCGTCGCGTTGGAGGGCATGGCCGCGGGAGCACCCACCATCGTGGCTCGCACCGGCGGCCTCGCCGAGATCGTCGACGGCACCGACGCCGGCATGCTGTTCGAGCCGGGCAACCACCACGAACTGGCCGACCGCATCGCCGAGGTGATCGCCGACCCGGCGGCGGCCGAGCGGCTGCGCACCAACGCTGCGCAGCTGCTGCGCAAGACCTACACGTGGGACGCGATCGCCACCGAGACCATCGCGGTGTACCGCTCCGCGCTCGCCTGACCAGCACCGCAGCGTGCTGCGCGCGAACTCGTCACATGTGGCAACCGACCGTCAGGGCGACTGTCGCCGCTTCGCCGACTACCCTTGCCCAGATGCGTGCAGTTCGTCAGTTCAACGTGGTCCCTGCCATTCCCCCCGCTCTGCAAGCGCTTACAGACCTGGCGTTCAACCTCCACTGGACCTGGGATCGCGATGCCAAGGCCCTGTTCGAGCGCCTCGACCCCGCGCTGTGGAAGAGCACCGGCAACGACCCGCTGCGCCTGCTGGCCAGCATCACCGAGCAGCAGTGGGCGGTTCTCGCGGCCGACGCGGGCGTGGTGGCCGCCACCGCCGCCGCCACCGAGCGTCTGCGCGATGCGGTCGAGGAGGCACGCTGGTTCCAGAACCGCGCCGACTCGCCGCTCGACAGCGTGGCGTACTTCGCGGCCGAGTTCGGCCTCTCCGAGACCCTGCCGCAGTACTCCGGTGGCCCCGGCATCCTCGCCCGCGACCACCTCAAGGCCGCCTCCGACCTGGGCGTGCCGCTCACGGCAATCGGCCTGCTCTACGCCGAGGGCTACTTCCGCCAGAGCCTCAACGCCGACGGCTGGCAGGAGGAGCGCTACCCCGCGCTCGACACGCACGGCCTGGCACTGCACCCCACCGACGTGCAGGTGAGCCTCGAGATCGGCGACGAGACCGTGCTGGTGAAGGCGTGGCGCGTGCAGGTGGGCCGCGTGCAGCTGTACCTGCTCGACACCAACGTCGACGGCAACAGCGAGTCGGCGGCAGCGATCACCGACCGACTGTACGGAGGCGACTCCGAGCACCGCCTGCGCCAGGAGATGGTGCTCGGCATCGGCGGCGTGCGCGTGCTGCGTGCACTCGGCCTCGACCCCCAGGTGTTTCACACCAACGAGGGCCACGCCGGCTTCCTGTCGCTGGAACGCATCCGCGAACTGGTCGCCACCGGCACCACCTTCCGCGAGGCCGTCGAAGCCGTTCGCGCGGGTGGCGTGTTCACCACGCACACACCGGTGCCCGCCGGCATCGACCGCTTCACCCGTGAGCTGATGGAGAAGTACTTCGCCAACTTCGCCCCCTCGCTCGGCATCACCTTCGACGAGCTGATGACCGTCGGCCAGCGCGCCGACGAGCAGGACGACAAGTTCAACATGGCCGTGATGGGGCTGCGCATGGCCGGCCGCAGCAATGGCGTCGCGCAGCTCCACGGCGAGGTCAGCCGCGAGATGTTCGCCGGCATGTGGCCCGACGTGCCGGTGCAGGAAGTGCCGATC
Source organism: uncultured Bifidobacterium sp. (assembly GCA_964632715.1). Classification (GTDB taxonomy): domain Bacteria; phylum Actinomycetota; class Acidimicrobiia; order Acidimicrobiales; family Ilumatobacteraceae; genus UBA668. The sequence goes on from CAZWCU010000025.1 coordinate 23,529, forward strand.
GGGGCCATCACCAACGGCGTGCACGCGCACACCTGGGTGGGCGACCACATCGCGCCGCTGCTCGCCAAGACGGTGGGCCCGGTGTGGGACGGCGCCGACGAGGCCTCGTGGGCGGGTGTCGTGCACCTCGATCCGCTCGAGGTGTGGGCCGCTCGCGCCAAGGGTCGCGCGGAGCTGGTCGCGTTCGTACGGTCGCGCATGGGCGACGCTCTGCTGGACCCGAAGGCGCTCACCATCGGCTTCGCCCGCCGGTTCGCCACGTACAAGCGCGCCACCATGCTGCTGTCGCAGCCGGATCGCCTCCGCGCGCTGCTGCTCTCCACGGACCGTCCCGTCCAGTTCGTGTTCGCCGGCAAGGCGCACCCGGCCGACCAGCCCGGCAAGGACATGATCCGCGACATCGAGCTGTTCGCTCGCCAGCTCGACGTGGGCCACCGCTTCGTGTTCGTGCCCGACTACGACATGGCCGTGGCCCGCATGATGTACCACGGCTGCGACGTATGGCTCAACAACCCGCGCCGCCCGCTCGAAGCGTGTGGCACCAGCGGCATGAAGGCCGCGCTCAACGGCGCGCTCAACTGCAGCATCCTCGACGGCTGGTGGGACGAATGCTACGACGGCGAGAACGGCTGGGCCATCAACTCCGCCGACGACGACCCCGACCTCGCCCGCCGCGACCAGCGCGAGGCCACCAGCCTGTTCGGGTTGCTCGAGCGCGAGATCACGCCGCTGTTCTACGACCGCGACATCACCGGCACGCCCATCGGCTGGATCCAGAAGATGCAGCACAACTGGCGCTCGCTCGGCCCGTTCGTCACGGCCGCGCGCATGGTGCGCGACTACACCACCGACCTCTACGAGCCCGCCGCCGCCAGCTCCCGCCACGCACTCGCCGACAACGCCGAGGCCGCCCGCAGCCTGGCGGCGTGGAAGCAGCGCGTCACCGATGCGTGGCCGTCGGTCAAGGTGATCGACGTCGTCTCCGACAACTCACCCGCACACGAGGGCGAGGCGCGCCACGTGGTCGCACACGTCGACATCGACGGCATCGAGCGCGACGCCATCACAGTGCAGGCGCTGCACGGCCCCATCAACTCCGAAGGCGTCTTCATCGGCACCCCCAAGATGGTCGCGCTCGCACCCACCGCCGAGGGCGTGTGGGAAGCCGACTACACCGTCGGCGAGGCCGGCCCGTACGGCATCACGGTGCGTGCGATGCCGTCGAACCCCGACCTCATCTCGCCCGTCGAGATGGGCACCATCGCCTGGGCCAACTGATCGCTCAGGGGTTGCGGAAGCCGGGGGTCTCCCAGATCCGCTGCGCCAGGTAGCTCTCCACTTCGGCGATGTACTGCCGAGCCGGAGTCGTGTACCAGCGACCGGCGAACCAGACGCCGAGGCAGCCCTTCATGTCGCCGGCCACGTAGGTGGCGCCGCGTTCGACGGTGTTCAGCCACGTCTCACGGCCTTCGAAGCACGAGCGCCACACGGCGTAGGTGTAGTCGACGTTGTACGCCGACGAGCGCCGAGCGTTGTCGTCGACGAACGCGCTGCCGTGGTACGGCACACGGACCTGACCGAGACCGAACGACTCACCGCCGTCGCCCACCGCGGTCATGTTCCACCACGACTCCTTGGCGATCTGCGCGCGAACGATGTCCTCGTCGATGCCCCACTTGCAGGCCGCCCACTGCAGGATCTCGTCGGTGGTCCCGACGAAGTTGCCGTCGACTCGTGTGTACACGGTGTTGGCGCGGGTGCCGCGCGTGTTGTTGTACCCCTGGTTGCCGGGGCGGATCTCGGCGACTCCACGGATGCGGGTGGCGCACTGTGCGCCGGTCGGCAGCACCGACCCGACGGGCAGCGTCGTGAACTTGGAGGGCGTCGGCGGTGCCGGTACCGGCGGACGGCTGATGCTGCCGGGCACCCAGCCGACCGCGTCGGCGATGAGGCTCACCGGCGTGCCGTTGTTGCTGACGGCTCGCAGGCAGATCTCGCCGGTCGCCACCGACAGCGTCACCAGTGCCGAGTTCGCACGCACCACGCCGGGCCAGAAGTTGAGCACCGAGGCATCGGGCATCGCTCCGTCGCACGACCACGCCGTCACGTAGCCGAAGCCGCCCACGTCGGCCACGGTGAGCGTCAGCATCGCGGCAGCCGACTCGTTCGGCACGCCCCCGCGGCCCGCAACTCGCAGGCGCAGCGTCTCACCGCTGCGCGCTGCACCGGTGGACCACAACCCGATGCGCGTGTCGAGCACTCTCGCCGGGTCCTTCACGCGCAACCCACCGGTGGCGGGCAGGTGTCCGAACGTGTCGACGATCAGCTCGGTGGGAGCGCTCGAGTAGGCGCACACGTCGCCCGTCGACAGCGCAGTGGTGGTGAACGACGCCACCGTCTCGTAGGCACCGAAGTTCACCGTCGACGAGCTCGGCGCCCAGCCCGACCCGCCGGCTGCCGAGCACGGGAACAGCGACACGAACCCGCTGCGCTTGGGTGCGACGACGGTGACGTTCAGCGCCGCGGCAGTGGCATCGGCGGGGATGCCGACGGTTCCGGCGACGCGGATGCGACGGACGACGTTGGCCGGCAACGGGTTGTCCGTGATGCGCGTGTCGACGATGCGTTGCGGCGTGATGGTCGACACGTCGCCCGTGCCGGTGAACAGCGCCATCGCGTCCGCGAGCAGCTGCACGTCGTCGGACGATTCGAGGCACACCGAGCCCCGCGTCGCCGTCGCCTGGCTGACTCGCACGACCACCATGTTGGGCACTGACCGTCCGGCGACGAAGTTGAGGTTGGAGGTGGTCGGCTTCGCCTCGTCGCACGACCATGCGGTGACGAACCCGTTGGTGTCGGCGCCGGTGGCGGTGACGTTGAGAGCGACGGCCGTGGCACCTGCCGTGACGGCACCGGGGATGGTGAACCGCACGAGCTGCCCGCCGCGGACCGGGCCGACGACGCCGCCGAGTCCCGTCCGAGTGTCGAGCACGCGAGCCGGCGTCGAGGGCAGGACCGCAGCCGAGGCCGACGGAACAGGGTCACCGGGTGCCGACACGATGACCGACGATGCGACGACGGCGAGCGCAGCGGCGCGAGCGAGCATCCTCATGCGATTCTCCTCCCGGGCGATCAACGCCCGACGTAGCCCACGCGCGCCCCGCGGAACCTGACCTCGCCCACGCTAGCCCGCACCCTCGCGGAATTGTCGTCAAACTGTAATGTTCACGCTCGTCGAGCCCACGACGTGCTGGTTCTGGACAGGAATCGTCCCACTCCTGCGACTGGACCGGAATCGTCTCGAATTCCGGGACGATTCCTGTCCCGAACGGGTCGAGCGGGGCTCAGTGGCCAGTGAACTCGGCCTTGCCGGGGCCGTTGGCGAGGAAGCTCTGCACACCGACCTGGCTGTCGTCGGTGCGGAAGGCGGCCTCGAACAGGTCGATCTCCAACGCCAGCCCGGCGGCGAGCGTGGCGCTGGCGCCCTCGTCGACCGCTCGCTTGATCAGAGCCTGCGCGAGCACGGCACCACCGGCCACTTCTGTGGCCAGCGACAACGCGCGCTCGTGGAGCGATTCGTT